>JBAPZR010000624.1:0-3589 GCA_049285335.1 Xanthobacteraceae bacterium
TAGCCTCCGCCACCGGGGCGGATCACCCCCCAGACGGAAAGGCACCAAGCAAAAACGACGATGAACCGGTAAACACACGATCGCAGGCCAAATCCATCGATTGCGGGCGACTTTTTAAACAACATCGACCCACAAGAGACAAATGCGAGAGCCCCGCTTCCTATTCAGGCTTTCCTTCAATGATGACATGAGCAGCTGGACTGATGGGGCCAATGACGCGTGCGAGGCGCAGCCCAGCTTCCATAAACAGCTCGCGAAATTCGGTCTCGGTCCGCTCCTTGCCGCCGAAATTGACCATCATTTCCATGTCGTAGGCCAGAAGCGCCAATCCCTGATGATCCGCGCTGATCATTCGCTCCACGACCAGAACTTTCCCGCCGGGCGCCGCGGCGTCACGACAGTTCCGCAGTATCCGACACGCCCTTTGATCATCCCAGTCGTGAATGATGTGTCGCAATAGGTAGACCTCTGCGCCGCGCGGGACGCTGTCAAAGAAGCTGCCGCCGACCACGGTGCAGCGGTCGGAGACGCCCCATTTTTCGAGTAGCGGACTACCTCGAACCACAAGTTCAGGGAGATCGAAGAGTGTGCCAGACAAGTTCGGGTAGGTTTGCAGCAATGACGCGATGAGGAGGCCTTGCCCGCCGCCGACGTCGACAACAGTCGCAATGTTGGAGAAATCGTAGCTTTTCGCGATGGCGAGTCCGTCTCGTGCGGTACTTTCAGTCATTGCTGCGTCGAATAGGCGGGCCAATTCTTGATTCTGTTCGAGGTATTCGAACAGGCCCACATCGTGCACCAGCTCGAAGGCAGTGCGGCCGGTGGATACGCCCTCAAGAAGATGACCCCACGGTTCCCAATGAGATTTATGAAGCAGCATTCGGGCCGAAGTCCCAGGTGAACCAGCAATGTCGCTGCGAAGTCCCGCACCAAGTCGCGTCAGCTCGAACTTATGCGGAGCCACTTCCGTGAATAGACCTGCGCTGGCCAAGAACCGCAGAAGCCTTTGAAGATTCCCGGCGTGCGCGGCGGTCGCCGTGGCCAATTCGCTGGTCGTCCGCGGTCCGTTGGCCAAAAGGTCGGGGATGCCAAGCTCGACTGCGACGTAGATAGATTGAGAAATCCGGTAGCCGCCAATAAGCCCGACCAGCTTTTCGAGCTCGTGTGCGGGCGGCGGATCGACCATATGCTTCACAGGGGTACCTTCACGAGGCGCCGCTGATCTCGAGGCTCGGGCGGCGATCATTTTCTCGATGACGGAATTTGCCGCGATCAGTCGATCTTGATGCCGGCCCCGTTGACCACCTTGGCCCAGGCAGCTGAGGTCTCTTTCAGCTTGGCGGCAAACTCCGTCGGTCCGCTGCCGATCGGCTGCAAACCGAATGCATCGAAGCGGTCTTTGACGTCCTGGCTTGTTAGCGCTTCGGTGATCGCACCGCTCAGAAGGTCGACGGTGTTTTTCGGCGTGCCGGCCGGCGCCATGAAGCCGAGGATAAATTCGGCGTCGTAGCCGACGAGGCCGGATTCAGCCAGCGTCGGTATGTCGGGAAATGCCGGCCAGCGCTGCGTGCTCTCAACCGCGATGGCGCGCAGCGAACCGGCCTTGAGATTAGGGGCGACCGATCCGATGGTGATGAGCAGAATTTGCGTCTGCCCCGCCATGGTCGAAGTGATGGCAGGTGCTCCGCCAGGGTACGGAACGTGGGTAATGTCGAGATGGTAAGTGAGATCGAACAATCGCTCGCCGGCGAGATGCGGAGTCGTTCCGAAGCCCGGCGTCGCATATGAATATTTGCCGGGGTTGGCTTTGATCAACGCGATCAATTCGGGCAGCGTCCGCGCCGGAACCGACGGATTGACCAGAATCGCCTCGGGCGCGGCGCCGACCCAGTTGACCGGCGTGAAGCCATTGGTCGCGTCATAGGGAATGCTCTTCTTGATCAGAGGTTGAACAACAAAATCCTGATTCATGGCGAGGAGCGTATAGCCGTCGGCAGCCGCAGCGCCCACCGCGTGAGCACCCAGAGAGCCGGCCGCCCCCGGCAGGTTTTCGACGACGAAATTCCCTTTAAGGGCCGTGCTGAGCTTGCTTGCAATCAGACGCGCGAGCACGTCAGTCGGTCCGCCTGCAGGATACGGCACGATTATTTTGACCGGGCGAGACGGATAATGTTCCTGGCTGGCCGCGCGGGGAATCAACGGCAACGTTAGCAGCAGCGAAGTCGCCAGCACCGTAACGAGTGAGAGCCTCATGGCTACCTCCTCCGTGGGAAAGGTCGACGTCCAGCAACCAGCCCACTAGCGCGGGTTTTCATAGGTGTATATTTCTTTTATCCGATGTGTTCATAGCTTTCCGGGTATGGAAATGCCGCGGAGCCACCGAACCGCTTCCCGCCTCAAGCTGCGCAATCTTGAGGTCTTCATGATGGTAGCAAGCGCCGGCACGATGGGGCGTGCGGCCGCTGAGCTTGCGGTCTCGCAACCGGTCATCTCCAAGGCCATCGCTGACCTCGAGTACGCTCTCGGTGTGCGACTATTCGATCGCAGTCGGCGCGGCGTCGAACTGACCGAGCATGGTCATTCCCTGCACGCTTCCGGCATCGCCGTTTTCGATGAACTAAAGCAAAGCGTCGCAAGGCTCGAAGCCCTGAACGATCCCACTGTCGGAGAAGTTCGTATCGGCAGCACCGTTCCGCTTGCTGGCGGATTGGTCTCAGCGGCCGTCAACCGGATGTGCGCGCGATACCCTAGAATGAAATTTCACGTCGTGGAAGCCGACCGGAACACGTTGCGTACACGCGACTTGGCCGCTCGAAACATCGACTTCGCGGTTGTGCACATCCTTGAACCGTTCAGCACCGACGAGTTCGCCGTCGAAGTGCTAACCGATGATGCGTACATCGTCTACGTTGGCCGCAACAGCAAATGGGCCAAGCGGCGGAACGTTCGTCTAGCCGACCTTGTGAATGAACGCTGGGTACTGCCGCCATTAGGTCAAATACTGGCACCCCTGCATAAAGCTTTCGATGCCGCAGGGTTGGAAAGACCGCGCGCGACCGTCATGACCTTATCGGTGCATGTTCACAATAGCCTGCTGGCCACCGGAAGATTTGTGACAGCCCTGCCACGCGCGACATTTGGTTGGGGCGCCACCTATTTGCCGATCAAGGCCCTAAAGATCGAAATGCCGACAACTGGCGGCCCCATTGCCATTATCACCCTCAGGGGACGTAAATTGAGCGGAGCCGCGAACCTCTTCCTCGACTGTCTGCGCGAACTTGTTGCACAGAGAGAGAAAAATAAGCGGTCGCGGTAGGAGATTATAGCAGCTATTGGCGCTTGGCAGCAGAATGTCTGCTTTTGAGATTTCGGGTGCGATCATCGTCATTGCACGCCGATCTCACAATTAGTCGGCGTATTCGTGGACATACAAATAATTTGCCGAAAGCTGCATGCGCCGACAGGCCTGGACGGCCGGATTGGTTTCAAGAACAAGGCGAACG
This sequence comes from Xanthobacteraceae bacterium, assembly GCA_049285335.1. Taxonomy (GTDB): domain Bacteria; phylum Pseudomonadota; class Alphaproteobacteria; order Rhizobiales; family Xanthobacteraceae; genus BOG-931. Next base: position 3,504 of record JBAPZR010000624.1, read on the forward strand.
CTCCGATTTGCCGCAAGGCCAATGCACACTTCGACGAGCGTCGGAGTTGTCCATGACATAGCGTGCTTCCTTCCGTGTTAGTGGGG
>JBAPZR010000625.1:0-3356 GCA_049285335.1 Xanthobacteraceae bacterium
ATACTTGCCAGCGGAAGCATCCCAAACCTACGCTTGTCCTTAAGCTCGTGTTGGCTAACGAGACGAAGCGCGGCGTCATAAGACTTCTGCGTTCGCGCCGGGAGCCCACCCTACGTTGAGAGCCGGACGAATCTCGATAATCAACGTGCAGCAGCCCAACAGCAGGATCGGGCAATGGCCACGCAGTATTTGTTGAACCATCGCTGATTGGTTTGGGGATTTGGACTGTAAGCCGACAACCTGTTTTAAGGCATGCCGATTGGAAAGTCCGGCGTGTATTGCATCGGCTACATTAGGTACAAGCACATATTGGCGGAGCGAATTAGAGGTGCACGGTCGTGGCTATGGTATGGCGAAGCGGCAATGGATGGACGGCCTGGTTTGGCACGATTTGCGTGGCGTGCATGTGGCTTTTGCTCACATCGGTGCCTGGCCGCTCAGCCGCCACGCCTGCGTTGGCCGTGACATCGCCCAGTTATGTCGACACATCGGGTGAGCCTCGCAATCAAGTGGCGGACCACGAGCGACGCGTGAAGCTTTTCGCGGATTCGCTTCGCGCCGATCTCGCGACAAGTGGAAAATTTCGTATCACTCCGCTCGACTGTCAGCCTTCGCAATGCACGGCCGCAACAAGCGATCCCGTTGAGCTAGTCGCCAAAGCCAGGCAGGCGGGCGTCACCTATCTGCTGATCGGCGGCATCCACAAGATGAGCACTCTGATTCAATGGGCGAAATTCGACATTCTCGACGTTAACACGCAAAACGTTGTCTTCGATCGCCTGCTTACATTTCGAGGCGACAACGACGCGGCGTGGAAAAACGCTGAGACCTTTCTCCAACGAGAAATTTTGCAGCAGGACGTTTTCAAGCAGCCGCCATGAGCGGGTTGCGGGTTGACTTGCCTGACCGGAAAAGGTGTCTTCTCCGGTCAGTCAGTCCAAGAGACTGATGAAATAAGACGATGAAATCGCATCTGCACGACACCAGACCAAGCAACAAAAACCGGTCAGTGGGAGAACGCACGGCCTGCAGTAGCCGCTCTGCGAGGCAAATCATTCTGGATAAGTCGCCGTCCGGCGTGGCCTTGTGGAAAAGGATGAATGCCAGGGGGACGTCGACCAAGCTCTCAGGGCGCTCAAGAAGAAAATGCAGCCCGGGCGCCCCGCTTCTGATGCACGGACGTAGTCGTCACACACTTACGCGGGGCATCCGACCGGCGGCGAACAAGCCTAAGTGGCTTGGCCACAGGTCTTGTCGCGCTTGAGGTCGGCTAGTACTGTTCAACGTTATCAACGGAGTTGAAAATGGCTAGTGGCACTGTGAAGTGGTTTAATCCGACCAAAGGATATGGGTTTATTCAGCCATCAGGCGGCAGCGGTGGCAGAGATGTGTTCGTTCACATTTCGGCCGTTGAACAAGCCGGGCTGCGTACGCTCAATGAGGGGCAAACGATCGATTACGAGATTGAGAGCAATCGGGGGAAAGAGTCTGCCGTCAACCTCAAGGTCAAATAGCCCGCTTTGAATGTTAGAATTTATTGAATATCGGGCTTTCGGCTTCAGGTTGGTCGAGTCGGAAAAGGTTGGCGAGCATCGATCTACTCCCCAGGCTCTATTTCCGCATTACCGGACAGCCCAACTAATCTTGAACGAAGTCGCAAAGACGAAATCGTTGCGGAGGCCAAAAGGATAGTCGACGGTCACTTAACGCGCCCATAGCGTTTATCAAGCTCAAATCCAATATCAGCGCAAATTTCAACCGGACATCCGCGTGCGACGGCGGCGCGGATAGCCATTGCTCTCGTACAGGCGCCGAATGTCATCGCCGTCGAAGCGCTCATCCCCCACCCGCATCCATGCACCGAGCGTGCGGATAGCGGGGAAATCTTCAACGGCGAACCGAATTGCCTCTGCCGCGGTGGCGAAGCGACGATAACTAGTCGTCCGACGCGCGCCAGGCTTACCTTTTGGTACGAATAGTTCGGCGGATGCGGCATAGTCGAACGTCATTGTTTTGGCCTTCCGTCGAAGCTCCGATATTATGCGGTGCGATCAAGCTGGCTTTCTTTAGCCACCCGCTCATGCGGCTCGGCAGCACTTTTGATCTTGTACTGGAAGTCGTCGCCTTCGGGCGGCAAAAGTTGGGTGATCTTAAAAATGGCACCCGCATCGATGCGGCCAATTACTCCGGGTGTGTAGTTTACGATTTGGCCGACTTTGAATCTGTGAGTGCTCATGGCGTTCCCATCAACGCGAACGCCCCCGTGCCCGTAAGTTCTAGGATACGCGGCAAATGGGCGGGAATTAAGACCCGGGCCGCCCGCGTACCAACTTGGCTGCAATACGCGGCCTCATCTTTTTTGCAGAGCATCTTGCCCCCGGCTCGCCCTAGCCGAGCTTCTGCCTGGTGCTGTCCGACTGACCAGGGCGGTGAAAAGCGGCGAACCGCCAACTCAAATCGCCTATCGTGTCCCGCGGCAGTTTAGCGCGGACAAGAACTCATCGCTCCAACGAATCGCCCCAATTCCTCGTAGCGTGGGAGAATGGTTTGGGGACAAGCCGCCGTCATATTTGGCGTTGCCTGTTTTTGGGCGGTCACGCTCCTCATGGTGCATAGGAAGCAAGCCTAGGCGCCCGGCCAATTTCTCTTGCCGCGGGCAACTTCGGCACAACGTCATTTCGTAGATGAGCGACAAATCCACCACAGGATTGCAATAAGCGCGATGACTGCGAGCACGACTAAAGTTGGGCTAGCGAGCATGGTGTCTTGGGCGAAGCGGCGTGCGGCTGCTCCGGAAACGCTTAAGCGAGCGTCGCGTCCAATTTCCAGTGTGGTTTGAAATTAAGGTTACGTCGATCGGCAGTCGCCTGCGTCACGCTTTTCCTTCTGCCGCCATCTCGCGCAATAGTCGCCACGCTATCCAAACCCCGGTCTTGCCTTCCTCGAGCGGGGCAACCTTTTCGCCGAGCGCAGTTCTTATTCTTACGATACCGTTTTCGACCGCCCACGATCCGCCGATCGCGCGGCCTTCAAATGCCGTCGTAATCTCTTTCCAGACAATCGGTTGAGCCACAAACGTATCCCAATGCTGACCATAGGTGCAGCTGGGAAGGCAATCTGTGACCGGCATCACAGATGGAGCGCTGCGTTAACGAATCGTTTACACTTGCAACCAGATAGTTCTCAGCGGCGCAATACAGTCACCGTTGATGATCATGCCGAAATATACCAGCAAACCCCTCACCGACGGTTTGGATTCCGCGTCAACACAATTTCGCGGATTTGCGGCTGAATGGGTGGAATTGGCTCAGAAATCCCATTCGCCTGAGCAGCGTAAGGAGTATGTGCAAATGGCC
>JBAPZR010000626.1:0-28641 GCA_049285335.1 Xanthobacteraceae bacterium
GCTCTTGGGCGGTCTCTCCACCATCCGTTGGATCCGCCGCGGTCCCCGAATCGGACAAAGCCGCGACGCCGGACGCGGGATGAGGCGCCGGATTTGCCGATTCGGAATTGGGCTGAGTTGCGCTCGACTCATTTGCGCTTGCCGAAGCGGTATTTCCTGATGACGGCGCCGGTGCTTGCGCCGACGCATTCGCCTCGGTTGAAGGGGCCGCGGGGCGCTGCTCGGCCGGCTGGCTTGGCGGGACCAGCGCATGATTGGGCGATTGGGTCGCGACTTCCGATGGCGCGACGGGAGAGCCTGCCGGCGAAGATGCCGGCGGCGCCAAAGGTGCAGTAACGGGTGCGGCTACGGGTGCGGTTGGAACGGGTGCGACAGGCACAGCGCTTATTCGCGAAGCAGCTGGCGCCGCAGTCTCGTGCAGGCCCGTCACAATAGCCCGGCTGGCAACCGATGTGCGCTCCGGTTCTGGAGAACGATCAATCAGCGACAGGACGACACCGGCTCCCGCCGTCGCTCCGATCGCTGTCGCGACCAGCACAATGCGCGCCGTGCGCGCAAAGCTCGGCGCGGGGGCCAGGTAACCCCACTCCGGACTAAAATTCCTGGCGGACCGCATTGACGAGCTCCCAGCAGAGCAAGGCTAAACATCGTGCCACGCAGAGAACTCGCCGACCGCAAAGCTGTTCCAGGCCGGTTAAGTCCCTGTTCGGACATGGCTTACCCATGGCGCGCGTGCAGAGCAAGCGTCACCGGTGTGAAACTTGGGAATTATTGCCACACCGCGCCAAAATGCGTTCGGCCCGAGCGCGAACTCGGGCCGGCACGAGCGGATTTCTCACAAAACTAGCTCACGAATCGGAGCTGAACTGGTGCGTGGTCGGCGCGGTGCCGGTGATATGTTCGCCAACAGAGGTGAACACATCGCCGATCGCTGAAACCGCGTGCCGAGTCGCGGCGACGACCTGATCTTTCAGATCGAGTGTTTTGGCGAGGAGCGAATCGGGATCGTGGGCAAGCCGATTCTCATCAGGCTGTACCGTCTGATCGGCTTGCGCGATGACGAGCGGCGTGCCACCGGCGGGGACTGCCGGCGCCGAGGCCGCAACCACGACCGCCGGCTTGGCGCGCGGAAGCACGGGCTTCGATACGACGGAAGCGCTACGACGCGCTGGCGCTTGCGACGCGGGCTTGGATTCCGCCGCATTGAGGGCCGACGCACTGTTGTTGTCTTGCGCCGATTGCTCTTGATCGACCTGTTCTTGCGCGGCTTGAGCGGTCTTCTCTTCGGCCGCCTTTTCCTCAGCTCTGGCAACTTCGACCGCGTGCGCGGTTTCCGCGTCTTCAGCGGCAAACCGCTTCTTTTCCGCGGCCATCTGCGATTTCAAGTAGCCCACGACAGCGGCGTGCTCGTCGCGAACGAGCGCCATCACTTCGGGTGAAGCCGGGGTCACTTGCTCGGCGGGCGGCAAAGACGCCGGGCTGCTCCCGGCGTGAAACTGGGCGAACAGGAAACCGCCCAAGAGACTTGCCAACGCGGCCGGAAGCACTTCCAACACGAACTTGCGGAAGAACCGCGACATGAACGGCACCCCGCGGACATCGTGCGAGCGACCGACAGAATGTTCAGGCCAAGCTTGCCGTTGCTCATTCGCCCACATCGCTGGACCCCTTTTTCAAACGAGTGGTTGAATTTCAAACATCCGTTCTGGGCAATCAAGGGCCTGGAAAAAGGAATTTTTGCGGCATTCGCTCCCCAATTGGGGAAATTAGCTGGCGGGTTGCAATCCTGCCACAACCCAGCGGCTGATCATTTTCGACAGCCAGTCGACCGCCGTTTCGTCAAGCGCAAGCTCGACCGGCGGCTCGGCAAGCTGCTCGCGATTACGCAGGAAAACGCTGGTTTGGCCGAGAAGCCAAACGGTTGCCACCATCAGCGTGCGGTGGTCGGCTTCCGGCAGGAACCGGCGCACGAGGTCGGCCGCAAGCCCCATGAAGGGAGCGGCTTCTTCGCTCACCAGATGGCGAAAAACCGCTGTCGGCTGAACGGTTTCCCAATTGAATATCCGCATATGGCGGCTGTATTCGTCGCGGCCCAGCAAGGGGCGCAGTTGGCGGCGAATAAACTGCGAAACGGCCTCTTCCCGCGACATGGATTTGACTTCCTCGGCATGTTCCATTTGGTCTTCGGTCAAGGCCCGAAACGCCGTGCGGAGCACCTCGCGATAAAGCCCGTCCTTGCCATCGAAATGGTAGTTGATGGCGGCTTGGTTCACCTTCGCCTTGGCCACAATCGCGCGGATGCTCGTGCCGTCGTAGCCGTGCTCGGCAAAAAGCCGCTCCGCCGCTCGCAAAATGCGCTCGCGCGTGATTTCGGACGGTCGTGTCACCTATCGCCTCACCATCGCCTTTTTTCAAACCGGCGTTTGAATTCCCCCATAGGCCTTTGCCGCGCATAATGCAATGGCCTTCTTTGCCCTGTGCGCATAGCTCCGGCGCGCCACAACTAGGCGTCGTGGCGCCGCCCTGATAAAGGCGGTGTCGCTCATGCGGCCAAAAAGGGGATGTCCATCCATGAATCAGCATCGCTTACCGTCCGACGTCGTCGGCCTATCCAAAATCATGCCGCCGTTGTCGCGACGCGGATTTATGTCGAGTTCGGCCGCCGCGGCCGCAGGCTATACGCTCGCCACCGGACCGGTGCGCGCCGATGCCATCCATACCGACAGCAACGGCCTTAATGCCGGCGACGCGGTGGTCAAAGTTTCCGGTGGCGACATGCCGGTTTACTACGCGCGGCCCGCCGGCGTGCAGCATCCGCCGATCATTCTCGTTTTGATGGAGATTTTCGGTCTGCACGAATTCATCAAGGACGTCACGCGCCGGCTCGGCCATCTCGGCGCATTCGCGGTGGCGCCAGATTATTACTTCCGGATCGGTGACATGACCAAAATCAGCGACATGCAAGAGCTGTTGCCGAAGGTCAACACCAAGACGGACACCGAGCTCTTCGCCGATCTCGACGCCACCGTCGCCTGGGCGAAAGCGCAAGGCGGCGACGGCAGCCGGCTGGGGGTCATGGGTTTCTGCCGCGGCGGACGCAATGTCTGGCATTACTCCGCGCACAATCCGGATCTCAAGGCCGGCGTGGCGTTCTACGGACCCATCGCCGACAGGAGCGATGCGGCGCCGAAAAGCGCGATCGACCTTGCCCCGGAGATCAAGGAGCCTGTGCTCGGCCTGTATGGCGCCGAAGACACGGGCATCAAGGTCGAGCAGGTCAACGAAATGGAAGCGGCGCTGAAAGCCGACGGCAAGACCGCCGAATTCCACATCTATCCCGGCGCCCCGCACGGGTTCGTCGCCGATTACCGATCGAGCTATCGCAAAGACGCCGCCGAGGATGCCTGGAATCGCGTGGTCGGCTGGTTCAAGAAATACGGCGTCTTGAGCTAATGTGGCGGCTGGGTGATGAACCCGCCGCGGGGAGGAAATGCAATGTCTCGCATCGAACAGGCGCGGCGGGAAAGTCTCGCGCCGCGCCAGCAACAGCTTTACGACGACATCATGCGCACGCGGCCGCGCGGCAATCTCAGCGGGCCGTTTTCGGTGTGGATTTACCGGCCGGATATCGCCGAACCGGCTAATGCGCTGGCCAATTGTTTCCGCGTCAGCCCCACGCTCGACAAGCGCCTGATCGAACTTATCGTGCTTGTGGTGTGCCGCGATGCGACCGCCAAATATGCCTGGTCCGCGCACGTCAATCTCGCGCGCGAGGCGGGATTGAGCGCGGAAACAATTGAGGCCATTCGCGCGCGCACGCGGCCCGAATTCGGCCGTGACGACGAGCGCGTGATCTACGATTTGGTGACCGAGCTTCTGGCTTCGAAAAAAGTAAGCACGGCGACCTTCCAGCGCGCGGAGGCCGCGCTGGGCCGCGACGGCATCATCGAGGCCGTCAGTTGCGCCGGCTTCTATGGCATGATCGGATTCGTGCTCAACACGTTCGAAATTCCACCGCTGCCGGGCGGCGACGTGTTGACCTAGGTTCTTGACTGGACCTGCTGACGATGCGCGGCCGCCTGCGGCGAACGCGCGTGCCTTCTCCGCTCGGAGGCGGCGGCGGGAGCTTGGCCGGCTTGCGATTTCCGCAAAACGGCATGCCCGCGCGACGTCAAGGTCACCGCGCGATGGCCGCCGTCGACGCGCACCAGATTATCGATGACGGCATCTTCCCACACCGACAGGCGCGGACAAGACGTGCGCCAGGCCTCCATGGTCTGGGCATAGCTGCGCGGCCGGTCGGCCACCCACCATAAGAACTGAATCATGATCAGGCTTGGAGAATCGGACATCGCGGTCTCTCCTGCCTCGAAAGTATAGACCTGCACGCGCCGGGATGCAGCCCCGCGGGCGCATGCGTGCTAAAGTTCGATCGTGTTAAAGTGATATTCGCACGAAAATGATTTCAACTCCTGCAACGCCAAGCGAGGATTTGCATGTACATCCTGATCAGAGCGCTGGTGACGTTTGTCGTCGTTCTGCTCATTCTTTATCTGGTCAACATGTTGCCGATTAGTGGGCGGGCAAGGGAGATCGTGCGCGTGATCATTATTATCATCGGCGTTTTGTCGCTGCTTGGTTATCTGGTGAACTTCTAAGACCGGCTTGCCGCCCGTGCGCCGCATCGAAGGCTTTGTGATCGTATCCGCCGACGGCATGCTCGCGGACGCCAAGGGCGAAATGCCGGCGTCGATCCGCAATGACGCCGACCAGCGTTTTTTCCAGGACGCGCTCGACCATGCCGCCGTCATTGTCCACGGCCGGCATTCTCACGAAGGTGGCCCGCATGCCGCACGACGCAAGCGCCTCATTCTGACACGTCAGATCGCGGCCCTTGCGCCCTCCTCTTCGCTACCGCATGCGCTGTTGTGGAATCCCGTCGGCGCGACGCTCGAACAAGCGCTCGAGCAGCTCGGCGTCACCGACGGCACCATTGCCGTCATCGGCGGTCCTGAAGTGTTCAGCCTGTTTTTGCCGCTCTACGACGCGTTCCATCTTTCCCGCGTCGCCAATGTTACTATCCCGGGCGGCGTGCCGCCGTTTGCCGAAGTCGGCCCCAACGCCATGCCGGAAGACGTGCTGGCGCGCCGGGGCTTTAAGCCGGGACCCAGACGCGAGCTCGATCCCGCCGCCGGCGTGTCGGTGGTCAAATGGCAGCGCTGACGGCGCCTCGATATATGACGTGAGATGACCGTCTCCCGCCAGCCCGCTTCAAGCCCCATCGTCGCGCTCGATTACGAGATCGCGCAGGAACAGGCGACCGCGCTCGGGCGATTGGGACGCGCGCTTGAAGCGGCGCTCGCCGCCCTCGCCGACCATGATCGGCGCGGGCAAAAGGCCGACGACATACAGGCGAACCTAGTGCAGGAAGCAGGCCACGCGCTGTGGTGCTTCATGGTTCAACGCGAATGTTGCGGCTTGCGCGACCCGCGGCCGGTCATGCGCGACTACGGCGTCCCGCAAGACGTGCAAAACAGGATGGGAATCTTCAACGGAATGCGTCGCCGCCGCCGTTAACGACCCCGCGTGGCGGACGCGTTACGCGCGAGAACCGCGGGCGTCCCCATTAGCAGCTCATTAACTGTCCTGAATTGTCTCGATGCGCCCGCTCGGCAAGGTTTTATTCACCCTTCCCTAGGCATGGTTATCAAGACCTCAAAGGCATTGTTTCGCGTTTTCGGACCTGTAATGCGTAGCCGCCCGCTCGTCGAGGAATTCGAGGCCGCGCTCACCTCCGGCAGCGTGCGCCGCCGCATCGACATCCTTGAGCGGATCACCGACCTCTTCATCAGCGGTGCCAAGCACTATTCGAAGGATCAGATCGATCTATTCGACGACGTGATGACGCGCCTGGTCAGGACAGTCGTGGCCAAGACGCGAAGCGAAGTGGCGGAGCGGCTGGCGCCGATCACCAATACGCCGCCGCATCTGATCCGTGTGCTTGCCTTCGACGACGATGCGAAGGTTGCAAGCCCCGTGCTCGCGCAATCCACCCGTCTCGCCGAACGCGACCTTCTGCAGGCCGCGCGCACGGCGAGCCAACTGCATCTTCTGGCCATCGCGCAGCGTCCGTCATTGAGCGAAGCGGTGACCGATATTTTGGTCGAACGCGGCGATCGCGATGTGGTGCGATCGCTCGTCAGACATACCGGCGCGAGATTTTCCAAAGCCGGTCTGCACCGGTTGGTCGACCGATGGCGCAGCGACGAAGCCTTGGTGACCGAATTGGGATCGCGGCTCGACATCAGCCGCTACGCTCGCGAAGGCAAGTTCGCCGAAACGGTCGTGGCGTTCGCTCAGCTGTCGGGAATGCCGGTCGAGACAATAGAGCGCATGCTGCTTAAGCCGGAGGCCGAAGCCGTCCTCGTCCTTGCCAAGGCGACGGGACTGTCGACGGCGACGACCGGAGCGGTCTTGCAGCTGCGTAGAACGGCGCGCGGCACATCCACGGCCGAAAACATGCCGGCGAAGACGATCGAGCAAGCCTTGCTGCGCTTCGATGGCTTGCAGCGCGAAAGCGCCGAGCGCGTGCTGAGCTTTTTCCGCACCCGGGTCAAAAAGCCGTCGGAGCTTTTAGCGCCCTTGGCTCCGCCGGCCATCGCCGTTACCAGCTAGCCCAGTGACCGCCCCGATCGGTCGACGATCTTAGTAAGCGCAGTAGCCCGGCTGCACCTGGAGCCACGACCCATTGGGATAGCGGTAGTAGCAGCCGCCGCGCCACCAGTAATAGCCGCCGTTTCGCCGTTGCGCCTCCGAAGCAATGACTGCACCCGTCGTTGCGCCGATCAGCGCACCGGCGACGGCGCCGCCCGGGCCGCGGCCAACAGCGCCGCCGATGATCCCACCCAACGCGCCGCCGACGATCGCGCCGCCGACCGGGTCCTGCGCCGCCGCCTGTTGCACCGGCATCAGGGTCGCGAGCGCTAATAGTGCCGCTCCGATTGTTCGAACCATTTCCCTCTCCCTCGCGTGGCCGGCTCGACGTTTTCAATCCATGTCGGCCGAGCTGATGAGTCTGAGCTGTGTCTTAGAACGTCCCGGCTTCCTGCTTCGACCGCAATGTTGGCGAAAAGCGGAACGTTCCACGTGACGAAACGTTAAAACTTCTGTCGCAGAATCTACTTGACTCCATGCTGATTGCATTTATTTGGGAATTTAGCCGCTGGTGGTCGGTTCGCGTGGACTGATCGAGCGGCTTTCGCTTTCCGTGGCGCCGGGCTCGCCGGCATCTCGGGTTCTTGTCCCTGGTTGGGGAGGACGGCATGAGCCAGAACGCCCTCTTACGATCGGTGAAGGGCTTGGGGGTTCCAGGCACCGCCCGAAAGGAAGCGCGAAAGGCCAAACTGAAAGTGGCCGCTTCGACGCCGGCAGACGTTCGTGAAAGCCTTCAAAACAAGGACCATTTCGCTGTTCGCAACGGCGTTCGTTGCGCGGGCGTGCATCTGATTGTCGATCTGCATGGCGCCAAGCGGCTCGATGAAATCGAACATATCGAGACGACCTTGCGACGCTGTGTCGAGGCCGCACGCGCGACCTTGCTGCACATTCACTTGCATCATTTTCAACCGAGCGGCGGCGTTTCGGGCGTGGCCGTGCTGGCCGAGAGCCACATCTCGATCCACACCTGGCCCGAAGCCGGCTACGCGGCGCTGGACGTCTTCATGTGCGGATCGGCCGAGCCTGACAAATGCATCCCGGTTTTGCGCGAAGCCTTCACGGCGGATCACGTCGGCGTGAATGAACTCTTGCGCGGACAAAACAACGGACAAAACGGCTGAGCCGAGCATCGATTTTCAATGCGACGGGCCGGGTCGAAGCCCCGGCCCTTTTCTTTGGGCATGATCCGGAAAAGTGGAAACCGGTTTTCCGAAAAGATCATACCGCGTCAAAATCTAGAGCCGCGATCGATTCGGTTTGAATCGATCGCGCTGTGGGCGAGCCGGTACGCTTCGCGTTTGTTATTTACCGATTGGCCGCGAAAGCCGAAGATAGGCCGGGATCGATCGGAAATGCATTTTTGCAGCGTCTTTTTAGAGCCTCGTTGGAGGTTCCGCTGGGGGCCCGCATGACAAAGAAACCCGAGAAACGTTGGATCGCTGAGACGCTGTTCGATGATCTGGGCTTCCGCATGAGCTTCGAGGTCGACAAGGTCCTCTATGAATTGCAAACCGAACATCAGCATCTCGTGCTGTTCGAGCAACGCTTCTTCGGCAAGATACTTATGCTCGACGGCGCGACGCAAATCTCCAAAAGGGACGAGTTCATCTACCAGGAGATGATGTCGCACGTGCCGTTGTTCGCGCACGGCAATGCGGAGGACGTACTCATCGTCGGCGGCGGCGATTGCGGCATTGCCGAGGAGGTCCTTAAGCACCGAACCGTCAAGCGTCTGATGCAAGTCGAAATCGATTCGGCCGTGGTCGAATTCGCCAAGGAGCACTTTCCGGAATTCACCAAGCCGGTCTTTGCCGACAGCCGCTTCGAGTTGGTGATCGACGACGGCGCCAAATTCGTCTCCAAGACCGATCGTCGCTTCGATGTCATCATCGTCGACTCCACCGATCCTCAGGGGCCGGGCAAGATTTTGTTCGGCGCGAAGTTCTATGCCGGCTGCAAGCGCTGCCTGAAGGACGGCGCCGTACTGGTAACGCAAAACGGTGTTCCGTTCTTTCAAAACAACGAGCTCGCGGCCACCATGAGGAAGTTCCGGCGGCTATTCGCGGACGCGAGTTGCTATGTCGCCGCCATCCCCGTCTATGTCGGCGGCCACATGGCCATGGGCATAGCAACCGACGACAAAAGCCTGCGCCGACACCCGGTCAAAACCATCGCCGAGCGTTACCGCAGGAGCGGCAGCTTCAAGACAACGTATTGGACGCCCGAAGTTCATGTCGCCGCCTTCGCGCAACCGCGCTTCATCGCCGATCTGGTGGCGGAGACCGGTGGAACCGCGCGCAAAATAGGACGCTGGAAGCGCCACAAGACAGCCGGCGCCAGACGGGAGTAGACTCCCGCGGCTTAGGTATCCGGCCTGCATCGGAGGACGGCATGAGTTTCTTTCCCGCCAAGGACCCAGCATTCGGCGATGCCCGCTCAACCGACGCCATCGAGCAGATCATCGTGCCGCGCTCGGTTGACCTCGGCGGTCTGCAAGTGCATCGCGCGCTGCCATCGGCACGCTCGCGCATGGTTGGCCCGTTCATTTTCTTCGATCATTTCGGGCCGGCGATATTTCGCGCCGGCAATGGCATCGACGTGCGGCCACATCCGCATATCGGACTTGCGACAGTTACCTATTTGTTCGATGGCGAGATCGTGCATCGCGACAGTCTCGGCAGCGCCCTGCCGATCAGACCTGGTGCGGTCAATTGGATGACCGCCGGACACGGCATCGTTCACTCCGAGCGCACTGCAGCCGATCACCGTGACGGCGGCGAGCCGCTGCACGGGTTGCAATTGTGGGTCGCGCTGCCGCTCAAATACGAGGAAACCGAACCGGGCTTCGCCCATACGCCCGCCGCCGACATTCCACAGCTGCGCGAGGATGGAATCACCCTGCGGGTTATCGCCGGCGCGATGCATGGGCTGCACTCGCTGGTCAAAACGCTATGGGACACCGTGTTTGCCGAAGCGCGGCTCACCGCCGGCAGCACCTTGCCGTTAGGCACCGATTGCGAAGAGCGCGCGCTCTATGTCATCACCGGCGAGATCGAGATCGGCGGCGAACGCCATCCGCCGGAACGGCTTCTGGTGCTCAAGCCCGGCGATCCCGTCGAAGTGAAAGCGGCAAGCGACGCCCATTTGGTCGTCGTCGGCGGCGCCGCGATGGACGGACCTCGTCACATCTGGTGGAATTTTGTTTCCTCGCGCAAGGACCGCATCGAAGCCGCCAAGGCCGATTGGAAGGCCGGCCGTTTCGGGCCGGTGCCGGGCGACACCGAGGAGTTCATTCCGCTGCCGGAAGGCGGCTGAAAATTCACATCTAGAATCAAAACTTATAAAACGACCAAGGCCGTCAAAACGAGCCAACGTCATCAGACGTGATCAAAGTAAGCCGTCGATCGCAACCGCAGCTGTTGTCATCGCATGGATCAAACGAATCCCCCAAGCTAGGCGCCGATCGCGGCCTTAATGCGCTCGCGCGACAACGGCAAATCGCGCAGGCGATGTCCCGTGGCATCGGCGATCGCGTTGGCGATCGCGGCTGAGGCGGGTCCTTGGCCCGCCTCGCCGCTGCCCAAAAACGGCAGACCGGGGCGGTCGATAAGATGGACCTCGACGCTGTCGGGAACCCCCGAGAACCGCAGGATCGGATAGCTCGCCCAGTCGACGCTGGTGATCCGCCGCTCGTCGAAAGTGACGTTTTCATACAGCGTCCAGCTCATCGATTGCAGGATAGCGCCCTCGATTTGATTGACGATCCCGTCGGGATTGACCACCTGCCCGCTATCCACCGCCGCGACTGCGCGCACCAAGCGCGGCTGGCCCGTATCGGGTTTGACTTCGACCTCGCAAGCGATGGCGCAATAGGCGGCAAGGTTTTTATATCGCGCGAAAGCAAAACCGCGGCCGCGGCCGGGAGCACGCCGCGACAAAGTTCCAGGCGGCGTGTCGGACCAGCCAAAGCGTTGCGCCGCGAGCGACACGACATCCCGCGCTCGCGGATCCTCGAGATGCTTGAGCCGAAATTGCACGGGATCGGCGCCAGCGCTCGCAGCGAGCTCGTCCATGAAGCTTTCGATGGCGAACACGTTCAAGTAAGCGCCGAGCGCGCGCAACGCCGAAACGCGAACCGGCATGTCCGGCAGGAAATGATTGATCACCCGCACGCTTGGAATTTTGTAGAGCGGGATTGAATTGCGATCGCCGCCGCCTTCCGGCATCGGAATGGGCTTTGGCTCCGGCTCGGGAAATGCGCTCGCGAGATAGCGCGCGGCGATGAGCGAACCGGCCGGACCCGGCCGCATCGTATGGGTATTACTCCAGACGCCATAATCCCAATCGACAATGCCGCCGTTTCCATCAAGACTCGCAGAGATTTTGGCCACCATCGCGGGGCCATAAGGCTCCCAGGTGTGCTCCTGCTCGCGCATCCATTGCAGACGGACCGGCCGCCCAGGCAAAGCCCGCGCCAACAAAGCGGCATCGCCGGCAGCGTCGTCGGCGCCGTTGTGGCCATAGCAGCCTGAACCCTCGCGATGGATGGCGCGGACTTTTTCCTTCGGCATGCCGAGCATTTCAGCGATCGCGTCACGGTCAGGGAAAACGCCTTGCGTGTGAGTCCACACTGTAAGTGCGTCGCCTTGAAGCTGCGCCACCGCGCATGACGGTCCGATGGAGCCATGCGACAGATATGGCCGCGAATAGGTTGCGGAGATCGATTTGGCCGCGGCGGCCGGGGCAGGACTGTGCGCGTCGGCAACCGTAATATCTCGCGACGAAAGACCCATCAAAAACGCCGGCAAGTCCGTCGCACGCGGCAGTTCTGCCGTCTCCTGCCAGCGCGCGGACGCGGCGAGCGCGCGCATCGCTTCAATCGCTTGAAATTCGCGCTCGGCAATGACGCCGAGAAAGCTGCCATCCCGGACGACTTTCAGCACGCCGGGCATGGCCTCCGCACGGGCGCTGTCGATACTGATGAGTTGCGCGCCGTAGCTCGGCGGCCGGACGGCGCGGCCATGCACCATGCCGTCGGGGCGCATGTCCTGCACATAGGCCTCACCGCCGGTCACTTTCGCCGGAATATCGATGCGCGGAATCGACCGCTGCATGACTTTGAACTGGGCGGGATTCTTCAATGGCGATTGCGGCGACGCCTGCACATGCAACATCTGGGCACCCGCCAATTCGCCATAGCCGAAGCGTTTGCCGTCGGGCGCGACGACCATGCCTTTGTCCGTGCGCATCTGATCCGCCGGCAAACCCGCACGCGTTGCGGCTTCGGCGACCAGAAGCTGCCGCACCTGAGCAGCGGCGTTGAGGATAGCGCTGCCGCTGTCCTGCATAGAATGGCTGCCGGCGGTATAGCCCTCGTTGGCGGTCTGCGCCGTATCCGCCGTGACAAGGGTCAGCCGCTCGAATTCCACATCCAATTGCTCGGCGGCGATCTGCATGAGTGCGGTTTTGATGCCTTGGCCGAGCTCCGCCTTGCCGGTCAAGACGGTGACATTGCCGTCGGCGCCGACACGGATCCATGAATCGAGAAACGGCGTTTGCTTCAAGCTGCCGGGAAGCGGCGGCCCGCGGGGCGCCCCCGGTGTTGGAGCGCCGCCCTCCTGCGCCACTGTGCTGCCCGCGGAGGAGAAGCTGAAAACCAACGCGCCGGCGCCGGCGAGAGCGGCGCGGCGCGGCGCGAGATCACAAACGCATCGCCGATCATCGCACGTCTCCAGCCTGCGCGGTCTTCATCATGGTTTGGGCCAGATGCACGGCGCGGAGAATGCGCATATGCGTGCCGCAGCGGCAAAGATTGGGTTCGAGCCAGGCGCGAATCTCGGCGTCGCTGGCATGCGGCTTTTTCTGCAACAGCGCCTGCGCCCGCATCATCATTCCGGCGATGCAATAACCGCACTGCGCGGCCTGCGCTTCGATAAAGGCGCGCTGGATCGGGGCCGGCTCCGCCGCCGTGCCGAGGCCTTCCAGCGTGGTGATCTGTTTTCCGTCGAGAAGCGACACCGGCGTCACGCACGAGAACACCGGCTCGCCGTCCACCAGGACAGTGCAGGCGCCGCATTGGCCGAGCCCGCAGCCGAATTTCGCCGCATTAAGCTTGAGGTCGTCGCGCAACACATAAAGAAGCGGCGTGCGCGGGTCGGCCGTGACATCGTGCTGCTGCTTGTTAATGTTGAGCTTCATTGGATGACCGTTGCATTGTGCCTGTTTGCGTTGTGCCCGTCTGCATTGTGTCGATCGGCGCCAAGTCGATGTTCGGCGCGGACCGGGCTGTCGCCGCGCGCTGATCGCTGCGCGCGGCGCGTAAGCTTGCTTCCATGTCGTTCCACGGAGTCTTATCGGTGAAATGCGATCGCAAATAGCGCGCCAAGGCCAGGAGCTGGGCATCGTTCATCGTGTTGGCGAAACCCGGCATGATCGGAGCGCGCGCCGCCCCGGCTGCCGGCAACCCGTAAAGCACGACGTTGAATAAGTTGTTCGGGTTCGGCGCGGCGATGGCGCTCGACAAAGCGAGATTGAGGCCGCCGAAGGGCATCGCGCGCGGGCCTTCGTGGCAGGAGGCGCAGGCGTCGGCATAGATCGACGCGCCTTCGTCGTTGCTTTTGTCGTTGGCCTGCGAGAACACGGCCTGGCTGTCGGCGCTATTGTCCGCGATCGTCTTGCCGCGCTCACTTTGGGTCTTCTCCATCGGCGCGACCGCGGAACGAGCAGTACCCGCATGGTCCACTTGCGCGGCCAGGTAGGCCGCCATTGCGCGAATGTCCTGCGGCGGCACGCCGTGGAGCGCATTCGCCACTTCCGTCATCGGACCCAGCGCGACGCCGTGGCTGTCGTCAAAGCCCTGCTGCAGATAGTTCGTGAGCGCATCGGCATTCCAGGGCGACGGCGCGGGCGAAGCTTCATTCAGCGCGTAAGCCGTCCAACCCTCGGTCTCGCCACCCGACAATCGTTCGCTGGACTTTTCCGCCGCCAAGATATTCCGCGGTGTGTGGCAGGCGCCGCAATGACCAAGCCCCTCGAAGAGATAGGCGCCGCGATTCCAGGTTTCGTCGTGATTGGCGTCGGGACGAAAGGGGCCTTGATCCAGAAACAGCAAATTCCAGCCGAACATCAGCGCCCGGATATTCAACGGGAACGGCAGCTGATTTGCGGGCGGCGTCGCACGCACCGGCTCTCTCGTCATCAGGAACGCGTAGAGCGCGTCATTGTCGCTGTCGGAAACGAGCGTGAAATGATCGTAGGGAAAAGCGGGATAAAGGTGGGCGCCGTCACGGCGCACGCCGCGCCGCATCGCGCGCGAAAAGGCATCCGACGGCCAGCTGCCGATTCCGGTTTCGGTATCAGGCGTGATGTTGGTCGAATAAATCGTTCCGAACGGGGTGGGCACGGCGCGGCCGCCGGCAAATTCCCGTCCTCCCGGCGCGGTATGGCAAACAGCGCAGTTACCGATGGCGGCAAGTATGGCGCCGCGCTTGACGAGATCGGCATCAAAGCTGCTGGCGGCCGGCCGCACAATCGGCGCGATGGCAGGCTGCCGGGCAGCCAGCGCAAAAATCCCGACGCCAAGCGCCAAGACGACACACGCAAAAACAAGCGCTTGGATAAATGTTTTGGCTGACATCGTTTGTCTGGTCGCGTTCTTGGTTCGAAATATCGCTGCGACGCAAAAGTGCCTTTTTGTCCAACACCTGCAGAATAGCGAAGTTCCGTCGCCGATGTAGCCGCGCTAGTGTCCCGATTCCGAAGTTCGCCACGCCTTGTGGCACGCTCTTAGCGAACTTCGGAATCGAAAGGACACCAGCAAGTTTATAATTCTAGTGTGGTTTTTGGATTTGAAGTTCCTATACGAACGCGCCGCAGAACTGTAGGAACTTCAAATCCACCACACTAGGCTGGTGGGGCAATGCCGTATTGCAGCTGACGGTGAGACTGGAGGTGTTCGATGACGATCGGTCCTCGAGCCGCTTGGCGGCTGATTGCCACCCTGTGCTGGGTCATGACGTGCTGGATCGCGTTGGTCGGCACGGCGGCGCAAGCCCGTTCGGATTTCGATCTTGATCGCGTCTACAGGATCATCGCAGGCAAGAGGATGGTCGACCTAACTCACGCCTTCGGCCCTAACACGCCGGTCTGGGCCGGCTTCGGCCAAGCCAAATTCTCGCCCGCCGCCGATCCTAAGACGCACGAACCCTACACGATCCCTAAAGATGGTTTTCGGGCCACCTATTATGAAATGGTCGGCCAATACGGCACCCACGTCGATCCGCCGGCGCATTTTGCCGAGAGCGGCATCACGATGGACCAAATCCCACTCAAGCAGATGATTCTGCGGGTGGTCGTGCTCGACGACACGCCCTATCTCGCGAAGGATCCGAACCACGCTTTTTCCGTTGACGATCTCAAAGCCTGGGAGCACCGGCACGGCCGCGTGCCGCCGGGTGCGTTCGCTGCATTGCGCACGGATATGTACAAGGACTGGGACTCAAACCCCGAGCGGTTCAAACGTCAGCCGTTTCCGGCATGGTCGCTCGATACGATCAAATATCTCTACGAAAAACGCG
Source organism: Xanthobacteraceae bacterium (assembly GCA_049285335.1). Classification (GTDB taxonomy): domain Bacteria; phylum Pseudomonadota; class Alphaproteobacteria; order Rhizobiales; family Xanthobacteraceae; genus BOG-931. The sequence goes on from JBAPZR010000626.1 coordinate 15,294, forward strand.
GTGTCACGGCGACCGGCCACGAATCGATGGACACCGATACTACCGAGAAGATGGACTCGGAGACCTACATCCTCCAGCATGGCCACTTTCAGATCGAAGTTATGGCCAATCTCGACAAAGTGCCGCCGACTGGCGCGCTCATCGTGGTGACGTGGCCGAAGGTCGAAAACGGGCTGGGCTTTCCGGCCCGCGCCTTCGCGATTTTGCCGTGAGCTCTCGCTTGCAAATGCTCATGAACTGGAATGAAGAAGGTACGAAATGATTGACGCTGGCGTGGGCCGGAAAGCTCTCTTATGTGCAGCGCTCGTATCGGCTTGGTCGTGCCTATCGACGCAGGCATTCGCGTTGGACCCCGCTGCGGATAAGCCACAGATCTCGATCAAAAAACAATATGTGGAGATTTCCGTAACCGTCGACCCTGCACTCCAACCGTTCGCTAGACTGTTCACCAATTGTCTCGCCGAGGGCAAAGCGTGGGCCGACAAACACGATAGCGAGAGCGCCGCCGAATGGCGTGACAATCGCAAGGCGTTCCGCGCGCTGCAATGGTACTACGAGCGCGACTACGCACTGCGCTCGGTCGTCGGCGATACCATCAGCGTGGTGCGCAGCGATGCTTGGTTCGACGGCGGCGCGCATCCGAACCAGCATATCGATACCATTTTATGGGACGATACCGCGCACAAGCGCGTGAGCATTCGCCCGTTCTTTACCGAAACGGCGGATAACGGCCCGGCGATGACTGCGCTGGCGCAGCTTGCCAAGCTCGCGGTCGCGTCGGCCAAGCTCGCGAAAGGGATCGACTATAGCGATGACGATAAGCCCGCCGCGGACATGACGCCGGAACAGGAATTGGCGCAAGACATGTTCGTCAATGAAGGCATCAAGCCGACGATCCTGGACCTCGGCCCGGTAACGCTGGCGCCGTCCGCCGAAAGCGGCAAGAGCTCTGGCCTAACATTTCACTATTCGCCTTATGGCGTCGGACCCTATGTAGAGGGGCCGTACACGGTTTTTGTGCCCTGGACCGCGTTCCGGCAATATCTTTCGCCCGAAGGCTTAAACGTTTTTGGCGGCGAACGGCCAGAAAGCGACGAGCAGAAGTGGTGACGCCCGCGAACCGCCCCGCTACGCCGCCGCCATCGCAAGATGTCGAACGGTTCGCGCGCGGGATACGCGCCGGCGACCGCACTGTTCTATCTCGCGCCATCACCTTGATCGAAAGCAAGCGCGCCGATCATCGCCATTCCGCCGCGGCTCTCATGCAGGCGCTCCTCAAAGATACAGGCGAAGCGGTGCGCGTCGGCATCACCGGCGCGCCCGGCGTCGGAAAATCGACGCTGATCGACGCACTCGGCAGCATGTTGTGCGCGGCGGGCCGCAAGATCGCGGTGCTGGCGGTCGATCCCTCTTCACGACGCACCGGCGGTTCGATCCTTGCCGACAAGACTCGCATGGGGCGGCTCGGCAATGATCCAAACGCATTTATTCGTCCCTCGCCGTCATCCGGCACGCTCGGCGGCGTCGCGGCCAAGACGCGCGAGACGATGCTGTTGTGCGAAGCCGCCGGTTACGATGTGGTGCTGGTCGAGACGGTCGGCGTCGGCCAATCCGAAATCGCGGTCGCCGACATGACCGATTTCTTTCTGGTGCTGGCGCTGCCGGGCGCGGGCGACGAGCTGCAGGCGCTGAAAAAGGGAGTCGTCGAACTCGCTGACATGATCGCGGTCAACAAAGCGGACGGCGACAATGTCGCGCGCGCCAAGCTCGCGGCGTCGCAATTTAGCGCGGCGTTGCACATCCTCTCGCCGCGTTCGCCGCGCTGGTTGCCGCCCGTCGTCACCTGTTCGGCGCTCAAAGGCCAAGGCATCGAAGCGTTGTGGTCGCACATTCTCGATCATCGCCAGCGGCTCACGGCATCAGGCGAGCTTGCGGCGCGGCGCGGCGAGCAGCAGGTGAAATGGATGTGGACCATGCTCGAAGAGCGGCTGTTCGCGCCGCTTCATTCCGACCGCGCGCTCAAAGCCGCATTGCCGCGCATCGAGGCGGATGTCGCCGCGGGCCGCTTGGCGCCCGCTTCGGCGGTGGAAAAGATGGCCGCCATGCTCGCGGTATGACGATATGCGCGTCTTGATCGCAGGCTTTGGACCGTTTCCCGGCGCGCCGTTTAATCCTACCGCGCTCTTGACGGTAGCGCTCGCGCGCCGCCGGCGCCCCGCCCTTTCTGAAATCGAGATCGAGAGCCACGTGTTTACGACTGCTTATACGGAGGTCGATCGCGATCTGCGCAGGCTCTTCGCGCGCAAGCCGGACATCGTTCTGATCTTCGGCCTCGCGGCGGGAAGACGTCATGTTACCGTCGAGACGCGCGCGCGAAACGCCGTTTCTCTGCTGTCGCCCGATGCCAGCGGACGGCGCCCGCAACGCGTAACGATCGACGTCGGCAGGCCTCGATCGCGGGCCGGCAATACGCCATCGGCCGCCTTGCTCAGCGCATTGCGACGATCGGGCGTGCGCGCGCATCTATCGCGCGATGCGGGGCGCTATCTTTGCAATTACGTCTATTGGCAGGCGTTGCGGCACGTCGACGGAAAAGGCCCGCTCGTGCAATTCGTTCACATCCCGCGCGTTGCAACGTCGGCGCCACGAGGGACATTCAAGCGCCGCCGGCCATCGTTCGCGCGGCTGACAAGAGCCTGCGAAAATCTTTTGATCGCGCTCGTTGCCGCAAGCCGGCGATAAAGTGCGGCATCAAAGGACAATCCGATGCCACTGCATTCGCTCGATTAACAGAGCGCATCCATCACCCGGATTGAACCAACCTCGAATCCGTTCCAATTCCGCAAGCGCGGCTCCAAAAACGGCGCGAGCGCCGCGCGTTCGGCTGCATCGAGCGGCAGAAAACGCGCGATGACGGCGGCCATGATCGCCTGCGCCGCCCGGCTCGCGCCATCGTCGCATTTGATGGCGATGCCGAGACCCTGTTGCGGCAGCGCGCCGCAATAAACGCCTTCGGCGCCCGTTTTGACGAAAACGCGGGGGCCCAAGAGCTGCATGACGTCCGTGCAGAAGCGTCCAGTCCCGGCGACAAACCACGGCTTTCGCGTGCAAGCTTGGCGAAGACGCGCGGCCGCGCGCGCACGTTCCGGCGCAAGGCCCTCCCCGGTGCCGAACTTGGCAAAACCCCACGCCAGACCGCGCAGTGGCACCGCCCAGGTCGGCACCGAGCAGCCATCCATGGCGCAGCGCTCCTCGGCGATGGCGGCGCCGGTAAAATCTTCAAGCACTGCGCGAACCTCTTGCTGCACCGGATGCTCGGGTCGAAAGTATTCGGCATGGTCGACGCCCATGGCGCAGGCGACGCACAAGAAGCCGGCATGTTTGCCGGAGCAATTGTTATGCAAGGCCGACGGCGCACCGGAGCGCGCCACGGCGGCCGCCGCACTTTGCGCAATCGGCCAATGCGCACCGCACCGCAAAGCCGACGGATCGAGGCCCGCTTTCGCCAACATCGCTTCGACGCCGGCGACGTGCGCCCCTTCGCCGCTGTGGGACGCGCAAGCAAGCGCCATCGCTTCGTCGGTCAATCCGTAGCGATCCGCCGCTCCCCGCTCGACGAGCGGCAGCGCCTGCAGCGCCTTGACCGCGGAACGGGGAAATACCGGCGTCGTCACATCGCCGATCGCAAGCGCCATCGTTCCCGTCGCATCGGCGACCGCGACAGCGCCGCGATGCCGGCTTTCGACCAGCGAACCCCGCACGATTTCGATCAAAACGGGATTGGTCATGTTTCTGTGATGCGCTTCATGGCATTCATCTCGGGCAAAACGGCCCAGTGTGTGGATTTGAAGTTTCTACGGCTCCGATGCACACTCGTATAGGCACTTCAAATCCAAAAACCACGCTAGAATTATAAGCTCGCCAGCGTCCTTTCGATTCCGAAGACCGGCATGGCGCGGCTCACGATCGTTCTTCCGGTGCTGAATGAAGCGGCGATCATCGTCGACGCATTGCAGGCGCTCGCGCCGCTGCGCGCCCGCGGCGCCGAAGTCATCGTCGCCGATGGCGGCAGCAGCGACGGCACCGCCAATCTCGCCCAGCCCTTTGCCGATCGCGTAATTGCCGCCCCGCGCGGGCGCGGCGCGCCGATGAATGCCGGTGCAGCGCTTGGCGCCGGCGAGATGCTGCTGTTCCTGCATGCCGATACCACTTTGCCCGATGATGCCGATCGCCTGGTGACGCGCGCGCTCGCGCAACGCGCCTGGGGCCGTTTCGATCTGCGCATCGCCGGACGGCACCCACTTCTTGCGATCGTCGCGCGCATGATCAATTGGCGCTCGCGAATCACTGGCGTCGCGACCGGAGATCAGGCGATCTTCGTCACCCGCGAAGCCTTCGACGCGGTCGGCGGCTTTCCCGACCTGCCGTTGATGGAAGACATCGCGATCTCACGAAGGCTCAAGCGGCTGTGTCGGCCCCTCTGCATCGCCACGCCCGTCATCACCTCGGGGCGCCGATGGGAATATCACGGCGTCGTGCGAACGATCGTTCTGATGTGGCGGCTGCGGCTCGCTTACTATTTCGGCGTCGAGCCGGCTCGGCTCGCGATGCGCTACGGCCGCGTTCCGCCGTCAGCCGCGCAAAGCCGCACCGGGCCATAAAGCCGGACCGACACGCGCATATTGCACCGGCCGAGTCACCTCCGCGCCGAGCGTTTGCGCGGCGTGCCAGCCCCAATGCGGATCGTCGAGGAAGGCGCGCGCCATCGCAATCATGTCGGCCTTGCCCTCCGCGACGATCGCTTCGGCTTGTTTGGCATTGACGATCATGCCGACCGCCCGAACCGGAATGTCGCATTCGCGGCGAACGCGCTCGGCGAAGGGAACGTTGAAGCCTGGATCGGTCGGCCACCGGCTGTCCGGCGTAATATTAGCCGACGAGACGTCGATATAGTCGAGCCCCGCCGCTTTGAGCGCCTTGCCCATCTTGACGGCGTCGTCGCCGGTGAGGCCGCCCTCGACCCAATCCGTTCCGGAAATGCGGGCGCCGAGTGGGATGCCGCGCGGCACCGCGGCGCGAGTGTCGGCAACCACTTCCAAGGGAAGGCGCATGCGGCCCTCGAACGAGCCGCCGAATTCGTCGTTGCGCTTGTTGGACAATGGCGAGACAAAACTGTGCAGCAAATAACCGTGCGCAAAGTGAAGCTCGATGGCGTCGAAACCCAATCGCACGGCGCGCTTGGCTGCGTCGGCGAAAGCCTTGCGCACCCGCGCCATGTCGTCTTCGGTCATCGCGCGCGGTGTATGCCAGCCGGGACCGAACGGCACGGCGGAAGGGCCGATCGTCGGCCATGGATCCTCGTTCGGCGGAAGCGCTTTGGCGCCTTCCCACGGACGCTGCGCGGACGCTTTGCGCCCGGCATGCGCCAGTTGGATGCCAAGCTTGGCCGAGCCGATCCGGCGGCAATGCGCAACGATCCGGGCAAGCGCGTCCTCGCAATCATCCGAATAAAGCCCGAGACAGCCATGAGTGATGCGGCCGTGACGCTCGACATGGGTCGCTTCGAACACCAGCAGAGCCGCGCCGGAATTCGCCAGCATCCCGAGATGCGTCATGTGCCAATTGTTGCCGACGCCGTCGTCGGCGCTGTATTGGCACATCGGCGAAACCACGATCCGGTTTGCCAGGGTGAGATCGGCAAGTTTTATGGGCGAGAACAAAGCGCTCGGCATCGATCATCACATTCAGCTTGAGGTGGAAGGCAAGTCGAGCGCATGGGTCGCGCTCGCGTGAAAATGCGTCTTGTGGATAACGCGCCGGGCGCCCAAAAGTCCAGCGGATCGTAGGTGCCCAGCGCACCACCGCAAGTCGTGCGGATCACGTCAAAGCGGTGTTGGAGACAAGCCTCAAGGCGGGCCGACCGCGGCGCGCATTCGGCAAAGGACGCGATACCGACGTGGCCTCATGCGCGCGCGTGTCGTCGCTTGGAAGGCCCTTCACAGGGATGCCGGCAAGCGTCGCCCACTGATTGCGGATCTGCGAGACCTTGCGCATCTCGTTGAGAAATTCAGTTTGCGTGTAGTAACGCCGCCAGCGCCCGCTCCGCGAAAGATCGGCGAAGTGCTGCTCCCGACGCTCGACGAGTGCGAGCCACCGGCGCGCGATACTGTCGTACGGACTTTTTTGCCGTTCCGACATTGCAGGAACCAAAAGCGCCGTTGAATCGGCCCTTTTGGATAATCAGCGTGCGTGGACGATTCGGCCAACAAAAAACGAATTCGACGGAGCGAATGGAATTCGGCGACTTTTAGTTATGTGGATAACAGATGCAAATTGATTCAAGCGGTGAACGGCACTCACTTTCGCGTTACGTCTTTACCGCGACGATGCCTTCGATCTCCACCGAAATCTGATTCGGAAGCATGACATTGCCGACGGCGGAACGCGCGTGACGACCCGCTTCGCCGAATATTTCGACGAATAAATCGGAACAGCCATTGATGACCTTGGGCGAGTCGTTGAAGTCCGGCACCGCGTTGACCATGCCGAGGAGCTTGACGATGTAGTCGACGCGGTCGAGTGAGCCGAGCGCATCGCGCATGGCGGCAAGGAGTCCGAGACCGACCAGCCGGGCGCGGCGATAACCCTCCTCGATACCGATATCGGCGCCGAGCTTGCCGGTCAGATGCGCGCCGTTCGCGTCGCGCGGACCTTGCCCGGCGAGGTAGAGAATATTGCCGGCGAGCCGGTAGGGCAGATAATTGGCAACCGGCTTGGGCAATGTCGGCAAAACGATGCCAAGCTCCTTCAAGCGTGCTTCCGCGCTCATGATTTCCTCCTAAAGCATGATCCCGAAAAGTGGGTACCGGTTTTCGGAAACGATCATGCTCAAACAACAGACTAAAGCGAAATACCGATTCTACCCAAAATCATTTCGCTTTAGGGCGACGTGACACTGTCGGATCGGTGCTCAAAGCCGCACGCGCAGACGCGCCGCAAGCTCGCCGACGATGCCGCGGCGGAACGCCAGAACGCAAATGACGAAGACAGCCCCTTGAATGACCAGCACCCATTGCCCGAAGGGCGCGAGATAGTTTTCCATAGCCACGATCAAGAAGGCGCCGACCACCGGACCGAACACCGTGCCGAGCCCGCCGACAAGCGTCATCAGCACGACTTCACCCGACATGGTCCAATGCACGTCGGTCAGCGACGCAAGCTGGAAGACGAGCGCTTTCAATGAGCCGGCAAGCCCGGCCAAGGTGGCCGACAGCACAAACGCCATGAGCTTATAGTCGTCAGTCTTGTAGCCGAGCGAAATAGCCCGTTGTTCGTTTTCGCGGATTGCCTTGAGGACTTCGCCGAACGGCGAATTGATGATCCGATAAATCAGGAAGAAGACGGCGAGCACGAAGACAAGAACGAACGCATACATCGTCATTTCGTTGTTGAGGTCGAACATGCCGAACAAGCGGCCGCGCGGCACGCCCTGGATGCCGTCCTCGCCGCCGGTCATTTTGACCCGCAGCGCCACGAGATACATCATCTGCGCCAAGGCAAGCGTGATCATCGCGAAGTAGATGCCCTGGCGGCGGATGGCGATGCGGCCGGCGATCAGCCCAAGTAGGGCGGCCACCGCGGTGCCGACCAGCACCGCCAATTCCGGCTGCAACCCCCACGCCTTCGCGGAATAAGCGGCGAAGTAACTCGCCCAACCGAAATAAAGCGCGTGGCCAAACGAGACCAGACCGACATAGCCGATCAAAAGATTGAAGGCGCAGGCGAATAGCGCAAAGCACAGCGCCTTCATGACAAAGACCGGATAGAGAACGAACGGCGCCGCGATCAAAAACGCGACCATGGCGAGGGCGGCGACCGCGATGCTCCAGTCGGTTTCGCGACGCGCCGGCAAAGCAGTCGCATTGGCGAGCGTCGCCATCAGGGCAATCTCCCGAACAATCCGGCGGGACGGACGAGGAGCACGATGATCATGATCGCAAAGATCACCGTGTTCGAGGCTTCCGGGAAGAAGACTTTGGTCAGACCTTCGACGATCCCAAGTGCAAAGCCGGTAATGACCGCGCCCATGATCGAACCCATGCCGCCGATCACCACTACGGCGAACACGACGATGATGATGTCGGAGCCCATCTGCGGCGAGACATTGTAGATCGGCGCCGCCATGACGCCGGCCAGTCCCGCAAGCCCGACGCCGAAGCCATAGGTCAGCGTCACCATGCGCGGCACGTTGATGCCGAAGGCGCGAACGAGCGTCGGGTTTTCGGTCGCGGCGCGCAGATAGGAGCCGAGCCGCGTGCGCTCGATGGCAAACCACGTGCCGAAGCACACGACCAGCGAGAACGCGATCACCCAAGCGCGGTAATTGGGAAGAAACATGAAACCGAGATTGCGGCCGCCTTGCAACGAATCAGGCACGCCGTAGGGCTGGCCGGAAGACCCGTAATAATTGCGAAACAGCCCTTCGATGATCAGCGCCAAGCCGAATGTAAGGATCAGCCCATAAAGGTGGTCGAGCTTCTGTATGCGCTGGAGAAACAATCGTTCGATGGCGATGCCGATCACACCGACCACAATTGGCACGATGACAAGCGCCGGCCAGTAGCCGATGCCGAGATATTGCAGCAGCATGAAAGCGATGAACGCGCCCATCATGTACTGCGCGCCGTGCGTAAAGTTGATGATGTTGAGCATGCCGAAAATCACGGCAAGTCCGAGGCTCAACAGCGCGTAGAAAGAGCCATTGATCAGCCCGAGCAAGAGTTGCCCGAACAATGCCTGCGACGGAATGCCGAAGATTTCAAACATCGCTCGTCAAGAAGTTGCGCTCCTAAAATTTCCTCCCCCTGCAAGGGAGAGGTCGGCGAGCGAAGCGAGCCAAGTGGGGGTCGTTTAGAAAGCGCTTGACCCCCACTGGGCCGCTTGCTGCCGCAAGCGGCCGTCCTCCCCTTCCAAGGGGAGGAAATTTAGCGGCTCAGTTTGTGAGCATCGGACAATTATCGTCCTTCATCGGGCGGAAGGCTTCGTCCGCCGGAATGGTGGCGCGAAGCTTGTAGTCGTCGCCGGGATATTTCGATTCGGCGGGCGACTTGACCTCAAACAGATAGGCCGGATGGATTTTGCGGCCGTCGGGGCGGATCGTGCCTTTGCCGAAGAGCGGATCGTCGGTCGGCAAAGCCTTCATCTCGGCGACGACGGCTTTGCCATCGTCCGCGCTTTTGCGCGCGGCGATGGCTTTGAGGTAATGCAGGACAGCCGAATAGACGCCGGCCTGATTCATGGTCGGGAATTGTCCCGGACGCTCGACTTGCCAGCGCTTGGTCCAGGCGCGGGTGGCGTCACTGGTATCCCAATAGAATGTCTCGGACAGCACGAGACCCTGCGCGGTTTTCAGGCCGAGCGCCTCGACGTCGCTGATGAAGACGAGCAAACCGGCGAAGTGCTGGCCGCCGGCGGTGATGCCGAATTCCGCGCCCTGCTTGATCGCATTGACGGTGTCGCCGCCAGCATTGGCGAGCCCGATGATCTTCGCCTTCGAGGCCTGTGCCTGCAACAGGTACGAGGAGAAATCCTGAGTATTCAGTGGATGGCTCACGCTACCGAGCACCTTGCCGCCATTGGCCAGCACGACGGCCGTGGTGTCTCGCTCAAGCGCGTGACCGAAGGCGTAATCGGACGTCAGAAAGAACCAGGTGTCGCCGCCGGTCTTCACCACCGATTTGCCGGTGGAGTTCGCCAGCATCCAGGTGTCGTAGGTCCAATGGATCGTATTGGGCGAGCATTTGGTTCCGGTCAGGTCGGAGATCGCCGCGCCGGAAACCAGAAACACCTTATTTTTCTCACGCGTGACGTCGCTGACGGCGAGCGCCACGCCGGAATTCGGCACGTCGACGATCGCGTCGACGCCATCGACATCGAACCATTGCCGCGCAATGTTCGACCCAATGTCCGGCTTGTTCTGATGGTCGGCGCTGACGATGTCGACCTTCATGCCGTGGGCGCCCGGATTGAAATCCTCCACCGCAAGCTTGGCGGCGGCGACGGAGCCCGGCCCGGTGGCGCTGGCATAGAGGCTCGACATGTCGGTGAGGACGCCGATTTTCACGTTGACGGTCTGGGCCTGCGCGGCCGTCGTCAACAATGCGGCCGCGGCGACGGCCAGACTGGCTGCAAGTTTCATTACACACACCTCCCTCTGCGTGGCCTGTTTCGGCCATTGTGTCCGGTATATCAGACTCCGAGATAGTCGTGCAGCTTATCCATATTGGCCTTGAGTTCCGCCGTCGAGAATTCGTCGATGATCCGCCCATGTTCCATGACGTAATGCCGGTCGGCGACGGTGGCGGCGAATTGAAAGTTCTGCTCGACAAGAAGCACGGTAAAGCCCTGGCTCTTGAGCGAGCCGATCGTCTCCCCGATTTGCTGGACGATGACGGGCGCCAGACCTTCGGTCGGCTCGTCGAGAAGCAAGAGCCGGGCCCCAGTGCGCAGGATGCGCGCGATGGCGAGCATCTGTTGCTCGCCGCCGGAAAGCTTAGTGCCCGCACTGTTGAGCCGTTCGCGCAAATTGGGAAACAGCGCGAAAATACGCTCGACCTCCATGCCGCCCGGACGCACCTGCGGCGGCAGCAGCAGATTTTCCCGCACGTCAAGCGTGGCGAAAATGCCGCGCTCTTCCGGACAGAACGCGATGCCGGCGCGCGCGATTGCGTCCGACGGCATGCCGATCGTTTCGCGGCCTTCGAAGCGCACCGATCCGCTGCGGCGATCGACAATTCCCATGATCGACCTGAGCGTCGTGGTTTTGCCGACGCCGTTGCGGCCAAGGAGCGTGACGACTTCGCCGGCATGCACTTCGAAAGTCACGCCGTGAAGAATGTGCGACTCGCCGTACCAGGCTTGCAGATCCTTCACCGCGAGCATGGCGCGCGTTGGCGGCGGAGCTGTTTCAGGCATGCCCGGTCCCCAGATAGGCTTCGCGCACCGCCGGGTCGGCCGAGACCGTCCGGTAATCGCCCTCGGCCAAAACCTGGCCGCGCGTGAGCACGGTAATGCGGTCGCACAGATCGGCGACGACGCTGAGATTGTGCTCAACCATCAGCACCGTGCGCGTCGCGGCAACCGATTTAATCAGCGCGCTGATGCGGCTGATTTCGTCATGGCCCATCCCGGCGGTCGGCTCGTCGAGCAAGAGAAGCTGCGGATCGAGCGCGAGCGTGGTGGCGATTTCCAGCGCACGCTTATGCCCATACGGTAGCTCGACCGCGAGTACATTGGGATAGGCCGAAAGCCCGACATCGACGATCAGTGCGGTGGCGCGCTCGTCGAGCGCGTGCAGCACGCGTTTCGAGCGCCAGAAATCGAACGAGCCGCCGCGCGCGCGCTGCAGCGCAATGCGCACGTTCTCGATCACGGTCAAATGTGGAAACACCGCCGAAATCTGGAATGAGCGCACCATGCCGAGCCGCGCCACTTCGGCAGGCTCGAGCGCGGTGATGTCGCGGCCGCCGAACACGATGCGGCCCCGCGACGGCTTGAGGAATTTGCTCAAGAGATTAAAGCACGTGGTCTTGCCGGCGCCGTTGGGGCCGATCATGGCGTGAATGCTGCCCCGCGCGACGCGCAGATTGACCGAGCGCACCGCGACGAAGCCGGCAAAATCCTTGCTCAGGTCTTCGGTTTCAAGGATTGTTTCGCCACACACGACCTGCCCCCACGGCAGCCATTGTCCGACAGCTTGAGGCCGGGCGTAAAGGGGACAAGAGGCGGCGAAATGCCCGCTTTTTAGGCCGCTCTGCGCGTCATGGCCGGACTCGCTGCGGCCATCGCGATCACGATGGCACGGCAGTGCCCGCCTGAACGGTGCCCGGTACAACAAAGCTAGAGCATGATCCCGAAAAAGCCTGCCCTCGGACTTCGATCCGAGGGTGGATACCGGTTTTCGGAAAAGATCATGCTCACAACAAGCTAAAGCGAAATGTCGATTCAACCTAAAATCATTTCGCTTTAGGCCGTGGAAAGCAAAAATATACTTTTTGCGACGCTTGAACATTTTTCAGGTCGCTGCGAATACGTGTGAACCAGAACATAAACTTGCCTGTGGAAAACGCGCCGCGCGTTGTTGCTCGTCCAACGAATACAGCTTATGAGCGCGCGCCTTCGTGAGGGAAACTAAAAAACGCGGCTCCGCAGAACCTCGTTCAAAGAATTGCAATTCCAATTACACACGGAGTTGAAACGTGGGCTTAGCGCGTCCGCGTGCACGGCTTCGTTGCGAACTAAAAGCCAAAGGGAACTAAAACATGAACGATGGAATTCGTAGTTTGACTGCCGATGAACTCGACAATGTCGCTGGTGGGATGTTTGGCGCCGGAATGTTGGCCAGCGCGGCGGCCGCCATTTCCCAGCACTGCTCAACGGTCCCAGCGACGACACTCGTGGCAGGAGCGGTGTTTCTTCAAGCGAACCAGACGACGACTGTCTGCTCGATCGACGGCGGCGGTGACGAATAACCGTTTTGTGAGCCACTAAGCGCCGGCGTGACAAACAGCGACGGCACGCCGGCGCCCGCACATCGTCATTGCCGGGCGTAGCCGTTCGCGGAACAGCGTCGTTTCACTCGCCTATGCCGACAATCTATGCGGAATGACAAGCGAAAACATTGAATTTTCTTCCGCCGAGTTGAGAATTTCTGACTTGCTAGCCTTTGGGCTAGCGTTGTGACATCGGGGGTAGCGCTGGGTTGCATGACGTGGTGCGATGGGGGAAGTGTCATGGCAATTGATAAGACGATGCGTGAATTGAATGCAGATGAACTGGAAGCCGTAAGCGGGGGATCTCAGTATCCAGTGGGATGGCCGGACGGCCCGTTTGGATCGTCGGGCCGATAACCAAAAGCGGCATCTCTAACGAGCCGTAGTTCGCGTCGGGCGGGCAGTAGCGGCATCAAATGACATTGCCGGCGGCGCCGGGGGACGCCGCCGGTTTTTTCATCTTGAATTGAGTTTTTTTCGTTCGTGCACCGGCGACCGCAACCGGGGGCTAGAATATGGATGTTATTGTTCACAAACTTTGAACGGTTCAATGTGACTGCAACGCGATTGTTGTAAATATTTGTGAGACTGCCGTATCAAGATTGCCAAAAAGGGAGAGGCCCAGCGATGATCAGTGACACGATGCGTGAATTGAACGCCAATGAACTGGAAGGCGTCAGCGGCGGTGGCGGCGGTGTCGGGGTGGGCAAGTTTATGGCGGGACCGGTGATGACGTTTACGCCTTTTGACTGGGACGTACCGTCCCTTTTCGGATGCCCTCCTGGGGATCTCTGCGC
>JBAPZR010000627.1:0-8764 GCA_049285335.1 Xanthobacteraceae bacterium
TTGTCGAACAGCTTCTCCGCAAAGTCGTAGGGCATCCGCACGCAGCCGTGCGAGGCTGCATACCCGGGCAGTGGCCCGCCGTGCAGAGCGATCCCGTTCCAGGTGATGCGCTGCATGTTCGGCATCCAGGCATCGTCATAGAGGGTCGAGTGGTGGTCCTTTTGCTTCTCGATGATGGCGAACACGCCCGCTGGCGTCTCGCGTCCTGTGGTGCCGGTCGACACCGGCGCGCGCAGGATCCATCCGTCGGCGTCGTAGAAAGTGACCTGCTGGCTGCTGATCGATACGATCGCCATGATCGGCTCGCCTGCCTCGCGCGGCGCCGTCGCCTCGGTGGTTGGCGCGGGTCGCGCCTCTCTCGCAGTGGCGTCCGTGGTCAGCGCCGCCAGTACGGCCATCGCCGCGAGCGTAGCAATGGCGGGCCCCCCCCAACGCCGCGTCGCCACGATGGATTGTGCCGTCATGAATTGATTTACCAATGCCATGTCCCGGTTGAAATGCCTGTGGGCCTTCCTCATTCTCGCCCCAAAAGCCGGCGAATCGGAAACAGCGCCGAACCGTCGGGCGCCATAACCACAATCCCCGAAGGATCACGAAATCCCGCCCGAATTTTGAACGAGCCTAATTTAATGTGAACGCGGGGGCTGCCAGCGAGGCGCGGGTAGTGACGCTTGGCCGGCTTTCGACGGTCGCATAAGGGGCGGTACGTGAGTTAACAAGCCAATGTCCGCTTTTGGCACAAAGTGGACCTGGCAATCGCGCTTAGCAATGTCTGCTTTTGGCGGTAAAGCGGACATCATTTGCATGGCAGAATGACCCAAGTCGGACCAGGCGTTGGAGCGCCTGCACCGATGGACATTACTTCGTCATGACGGGACGATGCGAGGGCTACCGTTTCCCGGGCGTCGATCGACAGGCGACGAAGCATATTCCGCCATCATGTCACGCAGCCAATCCATTTTGCGAACGGTCACGTCAGTTTGCCCAAAGGGAATCTCGATGCCAGCTTCAGCGAAGGCGTCAAGGATCGCCATGGATAGCTGCGTACGAACGCTCCCGGTTTTGTTGATGTCATCAACGAACGAGTAAAGAGTAAATTTGATACTTGCCGGCGAGAATTCGTCCAACGTGACGACGGGTTCCGGCGTTTTCAGAACATCTGGATTGTCTACCGCCACCTTCAGCAGTACGGCTTGGACCTGATGCGGGTTACTGCCGTAAGCGACGCCAATGGGAATTGCAACGCGACGAATTAGGTCGCGAAACGTCCAGTTCTTCACCTTCTCGGAGATAAAATAGCCGTTGGGAATGATAACTGTTGCACGATCGAATGTTTCTAATTCGGTCGACCGAACACTGATCTTGCGTACGTAGCCTTCTTCGCCGCCAACAACGACTTGGTCTCCGACTTTGATGGGACGTTCCACCAACAGAATGAGACCAGAAACAAAATTGTTAACGAGGTTTTGTAAGCCGAAACCGATGCCAACAGAGAGCGCGCCCGCAATGATAGCAATACTGGAAAGGTTGAAACCGGCGTAGGAGAAAGCCAGAAGGGCCGCGATCATGATTCCAATATAGCCGATCCCAGTTCGGATCGAGTTTCGAACGCCGCCGGAAATGCCTGCCGGCAGCAACACCCGCGCATCGAGCCAGCCCTGAAACAGCCGCGCCGCGGCGTATCCAATCCCGAACACAAGTATCGCGGCCAATAACGCACCCAGTGTCACCTCGGTGTTTCCGATGTGGAGTCCAAAAAATAGCTGTCGGTACCATTCGCGAATGTCCGGCGCGCTGTAACCCCATTGCAGCATGATCAACGGTACCGATAGGACCAGAACGGCAAATTTCGAGAATAAGCTGAAGGGTAAGGCGAGTTGTTCGCGGCGAGCCCGTTCCAATCCGGTACTTCTCATGAGCCAACCGCCCACAATGGCGTCGTCGTCGCTCAGCCCTTGCGCAAAACCATCAACCCACAACAGTAAAAGATAGACGAGTGCGAGGATGGATCCTGTTACGATCAATTGCTGTTCCAGAAAGCGGGCCAACGGCAGATAGCCGGTGATTGCGCACACGACAATTGCACCAACAATGGCCCAAGCAACCATGCGGATAGCTTTGAATAGCCCTGGCGATGCAGCGTCCATCGTCCCACTGAGCGGCGTCCGGAGGAGCGCAACGACGAGCCCGGCCAAAAGCAGACTTGAGGGCAACGCAACCG
Source organism: Xanthobacteraceae bacterium (assembly GCA_049285335.1). GTDB lineage: Bacteria > Pseudomonadota > Alphaproteobacteria > Rhizobiales > Xanthobacteraceae > BOG-931. The sequence continues at coordinate 2,222 of JBAPZR010000627.1, forward strand.
CAATCGTCAATGCAAACGGTGCTTGGATCAGTCGAGTCGTCAGGTAAAGGAGCGTGGTAGCGCTATAGATAGATGCGAGCAGGATGACGAGGCTGCACAAGCGCATCGCTCCTGCATCTGACGTCGCAACGAGCCGCCATTGCGGTGCTTTGGGCGCAAAGACCGCACTAGCAAGCGCGCCAACCGTGACAACGATCACGATGGACTGGGCAACAGAATAGAAGAACCAGTCGACACGCTGAGGCAGATCCTGCGTGCTGGCGACCATGGCATATAAAAAGCTGATTGGAGCCACAACGGGAAGTGCACGGAGAAAGACCACTCCAGCCGCCGAGGACGCCCGCCACCAGAATGGGGGCTCGGTGGTTTCGTTCCAGCGACGTAATCTGCGAATCCCCCTCCAGCTCACAAAACAGAGCGCCAAAGCGAGCAACAACGCTTCGATGACGATGTATCCAACTTCACGTGGATCGGGAACATCGCGCCACCAATCCGCGATCAGATCGCGCATTTTGCTGGCCGCTGACGGCACATATTGCGGTAGCTTGGCCCAGGTCTCGTAAGCGTAAACACCGGGGATCGGTTGGAACAAAACGGAGCTAAAATTCTTTCGGCGGATGTCCTGAATCGCATTGAGGAGGTTCTCAATGCGAAGATTGGTCGAATCAATCGCTGCTTTGGCCCCCGACAAAAGACCGAAATGATAACTCAATTCGGCGCGGGCAAGCGCTGCTTGCTCGGATTCGGGTGGCTGACCCACGGCCGGGGCAGCGCCAAGCAGATTCATTTGTGCCTGGTCAGCCTTAAGCCGCGGCTGAAGCCCATCCCAGGTCTCCGCAACTTGAGAGCGGACTCGCAACAACTGGTCGCGAAACTCGTTGAGTTCTGAATACCCCGGACGTCGTTGGCCAAGATCGTTTTCCAGTCGATCTAATTCGCGCTGCCAGCCGCCAGTCGTCGCCTGAAGATCAATCCCCAACTCCTGATCCAGGCGGTTGACGATTTCCGTTGTGTTGATCCGCGGATGGGCTGGCTGTGCTGACGCCTTACTATCACTGCCTTTTGCAGCGCTGGTCGGCTGCGAATTATCGCTGTCTTGCGCAGCGCTGTTCGCCTGCGGCGCGGCCTTTCCAGTGAGTGGCGTCGAGGGTGTCTGCGCGAATGCGCAGACACCGCTAGTTAGCAATGTCACGGTGATTGCAAACAGGCGAAAGGAATTGGCTGTCCGCGCAATATTTCGGAATAAGCCCACCATCGGTCCCCTTTTAAGCCACCATCTCACCTCGAATGGCCTAGGCGCGGATCGAGGGCAGAATATGGCGGGTAAAAAGTTCAACTGGAAAGGTCGGTCAGCTCCGGGGCGGCGACAATTTGGTCATGTCCGCTTTTGGGGGGAAAGCGGACTTACGAAATGTCCGCTTATGACCCAAAGGGACATTTGCGGCGCACGCCTTATGCCGGGAGCGCAATGGCCCCGCTACTTGCAAACGCTATAATCCAACAGCAATATCAACACGGAAAGCTGGTCATCCGACAGTCGCGGACTCATCCATCCGTGTCCTCCAAGAAAGCAGCGAGCAGAAACCGGAGGATGGGATGCATGCAGACCTGGACGTTTATTTCGAGGACCGTCGAAGGTTCCTGGCCAGCGACTACATACTCAATGCCGTACTGAAGCGAGCGGTACGCCAAGGTGCCGCCGTCCGCCTTTTCGATAGGCTCAATCCCCCTTGGGATGCGAGTGCCGCCTTCGTCCATGTTGATCTTACGACAGTGCCGGCACCATTCATCTGGGTCAACAGTCTCTATTCGCGTTGCATTAACGGACGTTCGATTTCCATTGCGCGTGACCTCTACTCGATGGCGCGGTTATTCCCAGGTGACGACTTCTCCGGCCCTGTCATTGTGAAGACGGTCCTTAATCATCGCGGATTGCCGGAGTTTATCCACGCCGCAACGGAAAGACGCGTCGGACCTGGATTCGACGCTGCCTTGAGAGATCGTGTTTGCCCGAAATACCAGATCTTTCCATGCATCGTGGATATTCCCGACGTTGTCTGGTCTAACGCGGGACTCATCGTTGAACGTTTCGTGCCCGGCACGCTGGATCTGCCGATCATCAAGCACCGTCATGACTTCATGCTCGACATCGAGCTCAATACGCGCGCTGAGTTCAATAACTTGCTGTGTGTTCCGAATTCACTGAATCACGTCGACTTCATCGAAGGCGCGCCACAGGAAGTTTATGATGTCCGGCGGCGGCTCAAGCTCGATTTCGGATCGATTGATTTCTTTGTCGTGGACGGTCAGGCGACAGTCATTGATGTGAATAGAACCACCACCTTCACGCGTCACTGGGTTGAAGCCTATCTTCAGCTTCGCAACTATTTCGACGCCCTCGCGGAGCGGCTCCGATCGTTTGCGACAAGTGGCTGAGGTTCGATGCGCATGACTAGCGCTCCCTACGAAGTCATCTTTCACCGAGTGGACCAAGGCGAAGCAGTCCTATGGGTGTCCTGTCTCGGTAAGAGAGCCGGGATTGCTGACCTTCAAGGCAAAAACGGATATCTGATGGTCAGTGTCAAGAATCCGAGCTTCAGCGGGCGAATCATCAACACCTATTGCGATCTCGTGGCGAGGCATTTTGGTCGAGGGGAAGTAATTCTGGTCGATACCCCCTACGCATCAACCATCTCGGCAATCGAGGATGACGAGACAGTGCGCGGGCAGAAACTGGCAAATCTGAATCGTCTGGCCGACGAGAAGCGCCGTTTTATCGAAAGGATACTGGCCAAGCGAGCGCTGTGTCTACCGGTGCGATCGTTCGATCAAGTTGCGCGCGCGATTTCACCGTCACTTCTGTACGAAGTGCGCTCCGCGTTCGAGAGGGAAGGGCGATTTCGGCGTGCTATCCTTAAGCGGACTCGGGAAGTAGTACCGGCTATAATACCGGACACGTTGCTCCCACGCTTTGCCGAGTTCCTCGTCTCCGAGATTCCTGTCCTCTGTTTCCTTTACTACGGGCACGGCGAACCGGGCGTGGTCGACGTATATCCCGGTGAGAATCTACAAATCATTTGGGACATCGAACGGGGCCTTTACGTGGACGAGTTGCCCGGAATTTCACGACTGGCGGAGCGTTCACCTAGATTGATCTACGTGGACATTCGTCTCTGAAGAGGTCGAAATAGAGCAAACAATATAGCGCCGAGTGCAGCTCGGGCGACCCGGGGCGCGTTGGCTGTAGTCGGTGGCGCCGCATGCCACGATCGCCTCCCGCAGTGACAATTGGCCGGGGCTTGTCCTGGCCGTGAAATCCGGATCGGGGCTTGCTGCGCTGCTCGCCTTCCATGGTGAAAACGAACCTGACCTCGTGCGTGTTATGCTCTGGGGTGCCAATGGCATCGTCGGCCGAAAGTATGATGTCTTGGCGGTCTGGCGTGATCGAGTATCCCAAGTATCGGGCAAGGCTTTGCCGTCCGCCTCGCGGAAGATGTTCCGAACGAAACGTTGGCGGAGGTCACGCGATTCCTTGTGGCGTAACTAACTCTTTTGCCGCCCGCGCCGGAGCGATAGAGTAGTGCGAAATTGCGCTCTATCAGTGCGCGCCAATAATCTGCATTCCGCTGAAGCCGCTGCCGCTGTACCAGGCGTCAAAGAACGCTATTAATGCCAGGCCGAGACCCAATCCCGCGGCTGCCGCTAGGGCAAAAAGAAGTCGGTGGTGACGTTGATGTTTGGTCGTTGTTAGTTCGATCATAGCGCGCACCTATGTTTGCTGCGGGGGGCGACCCGGAACACGGTGGTGGGATATGGGTATCCGGGGCCACGTCGGATACCTAATGATCGGGAACCAAAACCGGTTGAGGGATGATTTGAAAGCGGCACTAGCGGCCGTCCATTGCACATTAATCGAATCAATTTAAACGATTGTATAGTCACGACCTGCTGGGACGAAGTAACCAAACGTCGGCGCTCAGGATGACGCTCTAAGTCGAGCGGTGGCGAACAGAGCCGCTGGATCATGTCCGCTATTGGCACAAAGCGGACATTGCCGCCGTTTTGTTCGATGTCTGCTTTCGGGGGTAAAGCGGACATCGGTGTTTAGCCTGATGATGTCCGTTCCTGACTAACTACGCTGTCCGTAATCTAACGGAAAAAGGTGGAGTAGGGATGCTACGTCCATGAGCGGGGAAGGTCGACGTTTTACCAAACACTTGGAATTAATCGGTATCGGACGTTGTGCTTATATTCAAGGTAACCGGGCAACTCGCGCAAAAGTACTTTTTCTTCGTTCAGGATACGTGCAACGAGAATGGGTATAAGCGCAGGAACCAAAAGTAATGTCCACCATGATCCAAGCGCAAGTGGCGTGCCAATGAAAAGAAACAAAGCGCCAAAGTACATCGGATGACGGACAAATCCGTATACCCCGGTTGAAATTACTTTTTGCCCCTCTTGGACGCGGACGTTGGCAGCAGCGTAAGTATTCACTTTCGATACGAGGTAGAAAATATAAAAAGATAACGCAACGAGCGCGTCGCCGGTGATTGAGACTTGCCACGGCATTGACGACCAGCCGAAGCGGACATCAAGCGGGGGCAGAACGACGAGAATGAGGCACGCGGCAAAGAGCAAAGCCATCACGACTTTCTGGGTGAATTCTTTTTCGTGAGAGATGCCAGCTTCGGTTCGTCGTTTCAGTAATGCCGGATCGTGCTTTGCCAGATACACCGTGTAGGCGCCTGAGCAAATAATAAACACGACCACATAGGCCCATCCCTGCCAGTACCGAAACGTCCTCGCAGGGATAAAAATCAGCGCCAGCATAACAAGCGTTCCTATAACTGAAGATCGAACTAATTGTTTGTCGATCGGGTTCATATTGCTAATGAACCCGAAATAGAAGCAGAGCAAAAATAGAATGAAATGGACGATGGCACGTTGGCCGCTAATGTCGGGCGTCTCGATGGAAACGATCCCGACGTACGGCATCACAAGGGGAATTGAAGTGTTTGTGAGCCACAGATACCCAAGTATTCCCGAGCTGACAAAGAAGGCTCCCGCAAAAAACTTGCGCACCTCTCTAAATCTGATCGCAATATAGAGAGCCGCGAGTGCGTAGAGCACAATGAAGATGAGGAGCCAGGTCGGCAATGTTGTAACGAGCCAGATCGGTAACATGCCAATAAGTATACTCGGTTTACGTTGATCCATGGCGTTGTCGACGCGGACGCGATTCATGCGGGAGAGGCCATCAAGCGACGATATTGTAACGTTGGTATTCCCGCGGTACGCGGACTATTCGCCAGGTGAGGCCGCTTTGCTGGATGGAGTTGGATCTCCCTTGCATATTCATTCCACAGCGCGAACTCCCGGCCATAGGAATTGATCAACAACACAAGTTTTGGTTCTGCTGTGGCTGTACTGAGGGTGGCGGAGAAAAGTGCAGCTACGCACAGGACATGGATTACGCAATACAAAGCCCGTGTCACATTAGCTGCCCCTCGGCAGCCCCGCGGCGCTCACTCTACTACATCACTCGCGGTCTGGACTCGCCGACGGTTGTGGGGGTTCCAATGTCAGTCGACCGACGTCCGCCTTAATTTGAAAGCAGACGTCCCTCAGTGACCGACGTGGGCATCCGCCCTGATCGGCTCGCTATGTCCGTTTTTGGGCCAAATAGAACGTTGGCTCACGGCTTTTGATCCAAGTCAAATCACAACCTTTTAGGTTTTGTAGGTTTTGGCTATAAACTGTTTCGAGCTTTTCCAGCTGGATACGAAACGGTCAAGAATTTCTCGGTGTTCTCGGCAAACTATATGAACAGTCAAAAAAAAGGCGTGCCTAATGATCTCAAGCGGTCCCGCGTAAGGGCGAAACGTACGATAAGGTCATCCCGTTCCAGATATTCCAAGACTAAAAAAATTGATCAGAGCCTTATAGAGGTTGGGAAGGAACCCGCGGGCGACCTCGATGCAAGATTCCGCGAAGTGATGGATGCCGCGCCTGTCATGATTTGGGTGTCAGGCAAAGACAAGGGCTGCGTTTGGTTTAACAGGCCTTGGCTGACCTTTACTGGTCGCCGCTTAGACCAGGAGTTAGGCAAAGGTTGGTCCGAAGGAGTCCATCACGACGATTTTGAACGCTGCTTAAAAGTTTATTCAACGCATTTCGACGCGCGCAAAGACTTTCGAATGCAGTACAGACTGTGTCGACACGATGGCGCATACCGTTGGATCGATGATACCGGAATTCCTCGATTTGCTCGCAATGGCCGTTTCCTTGGTTATATTGGATCCTGCGTTGACGTTCACGATCATCGAGAGGCTCAATCTGAACTCCGCCGCCGTTTGTTGGAGATCGCGGAACTGAATCGCCGAAGCTATACCGCGATGTTGGTTGGATCTATCGTCCAAGAGATAAATCAGCCATTGGCGGCCATGGTTTCCAATGGCAATGCCGGTTTGCGTTGGCTTGCCAAAGGCACTCCCGACGTGCAGAGGGCAAGAATAACATTAAAAAATATTGTCGGCTCAGGTT
>JBAPZR010000628.1:0-1527 GCA_049285335.1 Xanthobacteraceae bacterium
ACCCACGTTCATCAGCCAATTTATAATTATGTTCATCGGCCAATATACAACATGGTGGCGCCCGCCGCCGTTGGTGGCGGCTGTCCGGCGAATGGCGGCCCAGGTTGCAGTACCGAAGGACAGTCCGCACCGCCAGACAGTTGGTGACGGTGTGTGAGGGTGAGCGTTCGTTAGATTTACTGACCCCCGGAGCATGAGATAGTGTAACTGTGATTCGGTTTGCGCGCGGGGACGCTCCATGCTGACTTATAAATTCCAGATCGGTCAGACTGTGTTTCTCACTCCCGCCCGTAGCCAGAACATTCCAGGCGGGGCATACATCGTCACTAAGACATTGCCAGAGAATAATGGTGAATTTGAGTATCGCGTGAAAAGCGTCAACGAGCCACATGAGCGTGTCGTGCGCGAAAGTGAATTGAGTGACGTACCCCGTAGATCGCCGGAGCCCAAGCAATATTCAGTTGGGGCTTAGCCGCTGGGCCTTGCCTCTCCGTTTAACGAGGACCTCATTCGTTGTTCCGCTGCCCTTCACGGGGGCACAACTCAAATCGCTGCGGTCGTAGTTCCCGCAGTTACGATTGCTGCACGGCGGTCCAGCGCCTAATCCATAGATGCGATTTGTATCGGCTCGGTTTTTGGCTCAGACAGGATGCTGCCGAGAGCCATGCCAACTAAAAACATCACGACAAACATCACAACAATCACGCCTTCACTTTGTGGCGGGTTTAGCCTGCGCATTTGCTTGGCTAAGAGTTCCTGGTCGTATCGATCCATTTTTTGCGTTCCCATTTTTGTTCATAGGAAACGCAGAAAAACTTGCCGCTGTTTCACTGACGTCGTGTAAACAAGTATTGGGTTCCTTATTGGGGCGCTAAAATCAGCGCAGTGCTGCCGAGAGCACGGGTCTGTCAGTCCCCGGGCGCGGCCCTGAGACTTCTCTGTTTGCGTCGCACAACATCCCCGTTCACCGTCCGTTCATTTGAACCACGATAATTCGCTCGCTTGTGGGCCTCGGGGTTCCGTCGTTGTCGAGGTCGCGATGCAAAGACCATTATTGATCGTCCTCACCACGATTGTGCTATTGGCCGTCGGCACTCTGGCGATCATGAACAACGCCTGCAAGGCCAGCCAACATGAGTGGTGCGCTCCGATGTCCGCAATGCGGCATCACGTAAAAACTGGGCACAGCTGAGGTTCAGGCGATTAACTAAGAGCCGCTGATCCGCTCGCATCACGCCATTGATCTTGATCAAATGACGGACGTGGCGGAGGACTAGAATTTCCTCGGGGGCATTGTTGGAGTTAGTGACAATGTTGTTCTTCCGCCATCTCGCCGCTTCCCGCCGCCCTGATCGGTCGAAAAAGCTTCAGCAAATTTCGAGTTGGGGCCGGTTGCGTCTCGGAAAATGATCGGTTCAACGACGCATTCAAAGGCTGGCGGCCCTATAAGTTGGTCGGTAGCAGAATCGGCAAGCTACAAACCTTTTCCCTGCGGACCAGCGGTTGCGGAGTTCATCGGCTTTACGG
>JBAPZR010000629.1:0-4056 GCA_049285335.1 Xanthobacteraceae bacterium
GCGCATGAGAGCCTCTCTTTACGAGCCAATCAACGTCTACAAACCCGTCGCGCCGGACATCGGCATCGTCGATGGGCCATTCGAATATTTGACCGTAGGCGGAGTAAAGCTGCCGCTTCCGTTCACAACCCGAATGACAGTGGTGCGCCTTTCAACCGGCGACCTCTTCCTTCATTCGCCGATCAAGTTCGATCAGAGATTGAGCAACGAGATACGGGGGCTGGGAGCGGTTCGTCATCTCGTGTCGCCTAACCAATTCCACTATGCGTATATAAGGGAATGGGCAAAGGCGTTTCCGGATACATTTTCGTGGGCATCGCCACGTGTGCGCCAAAGGGCGCGTGCTCGGCATGTTGATGTCGATTTCACGCGAGACCTCGCGGCCAGTCCGCCGGAAGAATGGCGTCGAGAGATCGACCAAACGCTTTTTCCCGGCGGCTATTTCAAGGAATACGTTTTCTTCCACAAGGCCTCGAAGACGCTGATACTCACCGACACGATCATCAACATCGAACTTGACAAGGTTACCGAGCCTTGGAGGACGGCCACAAAGCTCAGCGGGATGTATTATCCCTATGGTCAGATTTTCTTTGGCATGCGGCTGCCGTTACTCCTTCAGCGGCAGAAGGCAGAGGCGGCAATCAAAAAAATCTACTCGTGGCAGCCGCAGCGTATCTTGCTCAGCCATGGCCGATGTTTCGACGCGGATGCCGACAAAGTAGTCCATAGAATATTCGGAGAGCCGCCCCGTTGAGACCGGCTTCGCGACGATCGTGGTCCGCTTAGTGCCATAAGCCGCCATCAGCCGATTTCGCCGCGTGCTGGTGCTTGATCGTGTCGCGCGCTTGGAAGACAACCACTCGCACTTGCTGCCAACAGTAAAGCAACAGCGAGCGGATCAAGCAAAAGCGCGACCGCTAACACAAACCAGTGCATTACCTTTTCGTCATCAGCGCCGATAAGCGCAGCGAGATAGCGAACAGGGCCGGAATCGACGGTGAGCTCTTGCCGGTGTGATGCATGGATGCCTCCTAAAGCGCGTGCTTTACACCAAGAGGAATGTGACGTCGGTTTGATCTTTCAATGGGGAACCATCGGACTGCGCGACGACCTTCGCCATAACATCATTATCGTTGTTGGTAATATGATTCTGTTAATTGAACGGCAACGGCACTGGATCAGGAGTTTGGGAGGCTGGTCGTCAGGAAGCACCAATGCTTGAACGCGAACGGTGTGAGCGTCCCCCCATTGCTCACTATCTAGTTCATCCTTCTAAGGACCCATTCCGCCACTCCAGTGAGCAGACCAAACACGAACAGCGGCAGTAACCATTCGGTCGATGCACCAAACAGACAAGCCATTAGCGCCAATGCCCAACAGGAGCCCGTGATCCATAGGCCGATCGCGAGGGAGTCCGGAAGCTTTTCCATGCGCGACCCCTTTGCGCGCTGGCTGCCGGATTAGCTCCCGATCGAGGCCATCGCGCCCGATAGGGGTCATCAGCCCGAAGGCGTTCAAAGGGGAACCCCATCCCCTGTCATTATTCTATCGCAACGCTCGAATTTGGTAAATGTCGTTTCGACTGTCGCGCTCTTAAACGCGCTGTCGAGATCGAAGACCTGGGAGGGCCGCTACGAATCTCCGGCGCGTGCAGCGCAAGCAAAACCACTCGCTCTGAAAGGAGCGACAAGCTAAACGGAATGAATGCTCGGCCTGGCGACATTCCTTCACTAAATTTCGCCAACGTCTCTGTGGATGACAATAGTTTTGGCGGACCAAAGCGCACCAAATGTCCTCCTGCAAATTGGATGTTGAGATCTAAAAATAGACCACGCATCTCAATCGGCTCCTCGTCCCTAACCTTAATAAGAATAGGTTTTCCAGCGCCACTACGACGTTGCGAATATGCTCGTCGATAACATTGATACAAATCGCCGCGGTAACGAGACACTCCTCTAAGAACCGCATCCGGAACAACGTGATACACTCGTAGAGACAATGTCGTTGCAAGCTCCATCAAATGAAAAAAAGAATAGCGAGCCAACTTTCTACTGCTCTTGCCCTGGAACTTCTCGTGTCCGAACGGTATTCCGAGTTTACGCAGGGATTTGATGTATTCGAAAAATGCACTTTCGCTTACAGCGCCGCGGTATCCAAGTTCGGCTAAAAGCCAGAGCGCTTGCCCATGCCTCAATCGGATTCGCGGCAACTTGGTTGGGAATTCATCGCAATTTGGCGGCGACGGGTTTCGCCGTCGCGAATTCAGCTTTGTGACCATCGATGTGTGCTATCGGCCACGACTGAGCGCTTGTTCTACTTCACGACGAGCACTGGACAAGTCGCGTGGTGCAGGATTTTTTGTGCTCGACTACCGATCATCCGGTCATATAGGGCGGAATGGCCGCTTGCTCCGACAATGATTACGTCGGCGCCAAGATCGCTGGCGAGCTTGAGGACAGTGCGCGCCGGATGTCCCGCCAGAACATGGGTATGCAATTTGACCTGACTTCTCTCGGCTAAAGCGCGGGCTTGCTGGAGTGTCTTATCGAAGCGCACGGTTGTCGCTGCCGCATTCTTTTCTTCGCTGAGCTCCGGCATGTGACCTCGCTCTTCTACGGAGACCATGTGGAGCTCGGCAGCGTCCCTCTTTGCCATACGCAGCGCTAGCTTCAGGGCGTTGAACGCGTGATCCGACCCGTCGTTCGCATGCAGGATCCTCGTGAACATCCGGCTCCCTCCCGGTGTTTTTTATTCTATTTTCGTTTTTGTCGCTTAGCGCAATGGTGCTGTAAAATTGGTCGGAAAGCAACCAGTGAGCGCGCCATTTTCCTTACATGCGGGAAATTTTCAAAAACGACAGCGAGACTTTCCTATCTGACGACCAGCACGGGACAGCCGGCCAGGTGAACAATTCGGTCGGCCCGGCTACCGAGCATCCGCTCATAGAGTTCCGAGTGCCCTGCGGAGCCGATGACCAGAAGGTCCGCTTTCAGCTCGGCGGCAAGCTCGACGATGTCGCGTACGGGATGGCCCGCCAACACATGTGTGTGGAGGTTCACACGCGCTTTTTCCGTCATCTCGCGTGCCTTGTTGATGACTTTGTGGAAGCGCCGGGCAGCAGTACCAATCTCCTCCCTTACCTCCTCTATAAATTCGGGCATATAGTCGATCTCTTCGACCGAAACCATGTGAAGCTCGGAGTGATTTTCCTTGGCGAGTTTCGTCGCCATTGCTAAAGCGCGGAATGCGCGCTCCGAGCCGTCGTTGGCGCAAAGAATTCTTTCGAACATGGGCGCCTCCACCCTAATCGCTCTTCACAGTGGCCGTTTCTAGCGGCGTTCTGCTGACAGCGGGTGTTGAAACCTCCTTCGGTTCTGGCTCCGGAAGTAGATGGTGAGGTAGATAAAAAGCATTGGCGATCAACGTCGGCACTACTGCACTGCCGATTACGCCGGCGACTAGGATGGAATACTGAGCTTGAGTGATGATCCCGTGCGACAGGCCGAACAGAGATGAGATGGTACCGAACGTCAATCCTGTGGACATAAGAAGCGTCGTGTACATCGCTTCCGGATTGGGCGTCTTGAAAGCGCGCGTGATAGGATAGACGCCAACGAACTTGCTGACCATTTTTGCGGCAAGCATGAAGAAGAACGCGAACGGCGCGGCGATGAGCGCTGGTATCGAAACGAACGCGCCGGCGCGGATGAAATAAAACGGCGTCATCAGGCCGAAAGTCATCGCGCGCATCCGGCGGATCAATGCATGGTCCTTGCCAACCGTTCCGGCCAAGACCATGCCGATAATGTAAGCCGGCAGCACCGCCTCACTATCAGCCCAGCCGGCCAAGGCACCCAAAGCCAACAGAAAGAATAGCAAATATTTAATTTCCATTTCGGAGGGTCGATTGCCGAACCGGCGGTTAAACCATGTTGTTACCCACGGCAGCATTGCGAACAGGACAATTCCAACCGCGGCAAAGATGAGAGTGCGCAACGTAAACGGTGCAAAGATGAAACCGAGTGCCAGCACAGTGCCCAGATCGTTGATGAAGCA
>JBAPZR010000630.1:0-4262 GCA_049285335.1 Xanthobacteraceae bacterium
GTGCTTCTACGATGTAGGCTTGTCGGCCGTTATACGGGGCATGGGGATTTTATCGCCGTTCACCATTTAGCCGCATGGGTATAATGTCCCTTGGCCATGTGGCGAACTTTATTGGCCGTGATACTCACGTCAATACCGGTTCTGGCTCAGGAGCCTCAGCCGTCCGAGCTTCCGCGGGATTATCCGGAAATTCGCTTCAGCTTGAATTTTACTTACCATTCGCTCGGCCTCAAACTGGGTCACCTGCTCGGTGTACGGCGTGAGCGGCCGATTCTTTCGACCTACGAGGGTGAGTTGATGCTTGGCTACGGTTCCAGCCCGGAGAGGGTGGTTGAGCGCCAGTGCCGGCAGGGGATTTTGCAGCAAGGAACCAGCACGCGACGGACGCCGGCTCAGAACCAGGAGGATTTGAACAAGCGGGTGGACGCAGAATGCCGTCTTTTCGACAATCCGTGGCGCTTTAGTCTTTTGAATTTCCCACTTTTCACCGCGCTGAGCGGGATGCACGATGATCCAGTCGTGCTCTACTACGTCAACTACTATATAGCCCCTTCGCATATTCTCATGCGCACCAAGAATCAGCTTCTGGCCGCCTTTCCCGTGCAGCAGAATTTGAAAATTGAAAACAGCTACCGCATTCCGTCTTGGTCGGCGGTGCACCCCGAGGCCGGAACGATCACGGGCCGCGTGGTCCAGGCGAGCATGGAATATCCGCTGCGAAAAACCTACGAGATCGTCATTCAAGAAAGCCAGAACGCCAACAACTTCCGCGCCATGAGCGTGAGCGACGCCGATATGTTCGTGTACATTCAGCGCGCCATGCTGACCGGCCGGCCGATGCGGATCGAGTTCGTGCGACTCTACCGTCCGCACGGCACTCTGATGTCGGCGTTGTTTAATTATATGACCAGTTTACGAGTGATCTCGGTCGAGCTGCTGTGAGCGATCAGTCCGGTGACTCTTTCTCGTCCCGCGTCCGACAAAAACTTCGGACGGCGCCCATGAAGTCGTGATGTGGCGTCATCAGCTGACGGGGCGCACCCGGTTAATCCGGCGAGTGAGCTGGCGAGAACAAAGAAAAGCCAGCCAAGGTTTTGAGACTAGATAGGCGCGGCGGATCGCGGACAACGCGGCGAAGCTGCCGGAGCTTTTGCGGAAAGGAATAGTGCGGTAAGCGATGCCGACCGCGATCAAAGTCAAGCAATTCACTGCTTACGTCGGAAATGCGACGAAACACGCCGCGAAGCTTTGAAAAAACTCACCAAGTCCAGTTAGCGCCCCATTGGTGTTAAGCCAAATGTTCTTTACAGATCGCCACTGAAGTCGCCGATCCCGCCTTATAATCTCAACGCCGATCGCCCCGCCGAAACTTCCAAGCGGTCGGTCTGAGCCGGGATGATGTGCTCGCGGTGTGTTCATAGGCGGGAAGCCATCATCCCGGCTCGCAATTGGGTTGTACTGGTTTCGCATTTATTAGATGTCACGTATGGCCAAGATTTTCGCTTTGGAGCAGCTACGACATTTGCCTTAGTGGCCCGCGCGGCCCTCATTTGTGAAGCGATGGGAGGTATTGGCTCCAGGGATGATATGGCTTGGTGGCTCGGCCGCCGTCTCGCCGTGCAGCTCCAACGTCTCGGTTCTTTGCTCAGGCACCTCGCCGTTGCGCTGTAGCGCAGAATCCCGAAGCCTATGTTCGATCGCCCAAATAGCGGCTTGAGTACGGTTCCGCGCATTGGTCTTACGCAAAATGGCTTTCAAGTGAACTTTGACGGTGGCTTCCGAGATGTGACACAGCCGGGCGATTGCTTTGTTCGATTCGCCACGGGCGAGACAAATGAGTACCTGACGCTCACGGAGCGAAAGCTGTACGCGATGGCCATTTGTGGCGAACCCGTAACAGCCTTGTTCTGAAGCATTACGTTCCGGAATCTGCATGCTGCCGTGGTCGCTCGCCGACGTTGCAATTGAACGACCCAGCACGAAAATCTGCTGATCCATGAATATCAGCTCTAGCGACTTCACCAGCATGTCGCGCGAGCCGAGGTTGAGAATGTAACCGTCGAGAGCAAGCGCCAACACGCTCTCGAAATCGACCGGTCCATTCGCCTCGGCGACAAGGACGACTTTGTTGTCCGACCCCAGCGATCGTAGCAGTCGAACGCTTTCGGCAGCCTGCTCTAGACTGCCATTTTGCCAATCGATCCCGACAATCCCCAGAACTGGCTTGACCTTGGCAAAGTGATGGTCCGCCAATTGATCCGGCCTGGCGACAACAGCCCTGACTTTATATGAAGTGCCGTGTAAAAGAGATGCAATACCCTCGCGCACCAATGCACTGCTGGCGACGACCACAGTCGGTGTCTGGTTACTCACGTCTGCGCCACTCAACGCATCCGACGCGCTTAACTACAACAACAAATTGCAAATAGCGGCATTGATCTAGGTCAAACCGCGAAGCTAACTTTTTTGCCAGAAACTAACTCAAATAGCGCACCGCCTCGGGCGAATGTCGAACCGTCGTGGGGCAATCACCAATCAAAGTCGATGTTGGACACCCGTTGTGAAAGACGCCAGCAGTCAGCGAGGAAGAGCCCGGCCAGCGATCAGCGGCCAAGTTGCTCACGAAGGACGAGGCGCGGGTATAGCGGCGAACTTTTCGAAGCTGCCGGAGCTGTTGCGGCGCAGAAAAACAACAGGCCCACCGAACTCTGCGCCGGGTGGGCCATTCGTTGCTGATAAAGTTCCTAACTATTGTTGTTTTGTGGGTGTGACTCCGCGCCGTGCCGCGCGCCGCATATGACGAGCGTTGCGCCGTGCCGCACGCCGCATATGCCGAGCGTTACGCCGCGCCTCACGTCGCATCTGGCGACCGGCACGCCGCGCAGCACGCCGTTGTTCGCCCCGTGTCATACCGGACGGTGCTGGACCGCCTGGTGCGGGAGCGGCTGGCTGTGCCTGAGCCTCGGCATCTGACATCGTCAGCACAGTGGTCGGCAGGGCAAAGCCCAAGGCGGCGAGTCCGAGAATGGTAAAGGCCCCTCGCCGCGAAATCACTTTTTCACTCATCTCTAATCTCCGGTTTTGATCCTCCCCCGGAACACCTATTAAGGACTCGCGCGCATGAATGTCTGCTGAATGAAAAAGAGTTGCCGGCGGTCGGCAGCCAAGATGACTCAGCAAAGACGAGACGCGAAGGGTTGCCGCGAATTTTGCTAGGCTGCCGGAGCTGTCGCGGAACAGTTAGGGCGCTGGCGGCGACTGCCGCGGTCACGGTCGCACGTTCACATCCTGGAACAAGTGTCACCCAATCGCTGTTTGGGGTTTGAGGGTGTGTCCTGTCGTAGGAGTGAAAACATGAAATTACGCACCCGGCGATGACTGTTCCGGCCGACGCTGCTTGGGGTTTTGGTGGATTTCGCGGCGGTTGGGGTGGTTGGGGTGGTGGTTGGGGGTGGGGCGGCGTAGGACTTGGGCTAGCCGCCGGAGCCGTTGTCGGCACAGCATTGGCCGCGACCACCACACCCTGGTGGTGGGGCTCTTACGGTTACGGCTATCCCTCTTACGGCTATGGCTACGGTTATCCGAGCTACGCCTATGGCTATGGTTCCCCAGGTTATTGGGGTGGATCAGGTTGGGGTTGGGGTGGATCAGGTTATTGGGGTGGAACCAGGTTCGCCGCTCGACCCTTTGTCGGCCGTCGCTTCGTCGCCGCTCGCCCCTTTGTTGGCCGTCGCTTCGCCTCTCGACCTTTCGTCGGACGCGGGACCTTCGCATCTCGACCTTTCGTTGGGCGCGGGACCTTCGCATCTGTTCGGGGTGTGCGGCGTTCCTGGCGTTAAAAGGCGGATTGGCGTTCGCTTAAGCATTTGACGCCTTGCCCAAGCGGCGAAGCGTCAAAGCGGGTGCGAGACCCGCGGAACGAATTTTTGATGAGCCGAGTTGCTGCGCTGGTGGCCCTCCTCCTACAGGCCACTAGGTGGTAAAGTGCGGGGCCGGCGTTGAGGCAATGCCGGTTCCGTATCTTTCAGCAAAGCCGAGACGATGGTCGCCTTGGAGCGGGTTGCCGTGCCCGCCCATTGACGGGAGCCGTCATGCGCGAGTGATGCGGGCTGCCTTACTCTCTCCTACAGGCTACGGTGGTATGTCGTGGCCGGCCATAGACCGTGGTCGGCCACGGCGCGCTCTGGGATCATGAATAGTCCTAATGTCGAGATACGGGATTGAATGGATATCCGCCGTAGACAAGATTGCATTCGATTTCC
>JBAPZR010000631.1:0-1964 GCA_049285335.1 Xanthobacteraceae bacterium
GTTGGGGCACGTCTGACGCAAATGTGGCGTTGGTAACTTTGGCACTTGGCGGACATGCTGCTGACGCCGCCGAATGTCCGCTTTCGGGGGTAAAGCGGACATGGCCAATTTATGAAAACACGCCCTAGATTCAGCGATGCCTCCTTAGGCGACGGCCTCGAAAGGGAGCGGCATCTCCCGCGCGATGCGCTGTACAGTGCCGGTGCCTACGCCAACTTCGCGGGCGACCTTAATGATGCCATTGCCGGCGCGCAATTGCTCTTGGATGCGCCTTTTCAAGCTTGTCGCTTATGCGCGGACGGCCAAGCGTCTTGCCCGCTTCTACGGCCCGCGGGCGATCCGCGGCACCGTGCCGGGTCGTTGGCTAATTCGCAAAGAAGCCTTTGAACCGAACCGGCGACAATTCCGTGTAACGAACGGTATGCTGGATCGACTTGTGGCCGAGATAGTCTTGGATGGCTCGCGCATCGTGGCCGTCATTGGCGAGCTTGTAGCCGCAGGCGTGTCGCAGCATGTGGATGTGAACCGGGAAGCCGAGCTTGGCCCGTGCGCCGATGTGCTTGATCTGTCGATTGAGGGCGTCCGGCGTGAATGGTGTGCCGCGCTCGCTGGTGAACACAAACTTGGTGTGCGGTCCCTGGTCGGCGCGAAGCTTGCGAAGCGCCCGCAATTCATCGCCCCGGATCGGATGCGTCGCCGGTTTGCCATTCTTGACGCGCCGGACGTGCAGCGTGGCGGTCTTAAAATCGACCTGCGACCATTCCAGGTCGCAAGCCTCGATCGCCCGTAGACCATGCCTATACACGACGAGGATCAGCGTGCGATCGCGTTGCTGGTATCGGCTGGCCTTGCAGGCCTCGATCAGCTTGTCGATCTCGGCGGGCGTTAAATACTCCCTGGTGCGCAGGTCGGCGTTCGGCACCCTGGTCGGCATAACTTTCCGGTTTTCGTTGCCCGGCGCTATCACCTTGAGGTGTGATTTCATCGGCATTTCCCTCGGTCTCGGCAACAACCGGCAAAGGAGACCTTAAGAAATGTCGATATGAGGTCGCGCTTCGGCTCCCTCTCACAGTGCCATTGCACCGTATCGTCCCGGTGTTGTTGCCCCTGCGTCCACGCCAGCGGGACGCGGTGCGAGTTCGTCGCGCCGGAGACTCGTGACGGTGGGGACAATTAGGACGTAGCTCATGGGGCGAGATTTTTGGTTCAGCGCCACATTTGCTTCAGCCGTGCAGCGATAGGACGGTCTTTAGAGGGATATCGCAAACTGCGCTGAGCTATGCAGCACTTGTCGTTCGGCCTCTCGGGCTGCCGCTATTTCGCCGGTGAGAGCGCTAACTTGCTTTTCCAGATCGGCAACGCGAGAATTGTCTCGACGCCCAATCGTGGACGCTTCGCCGCCACTACGCTTCACACTCTTGGTGTGTCGCGATTTAACTTTTGCCCTATTACGCCGTTTCACCACGAAATCCGATATGGTTTTAGGACAAGCGCGGTGGCGCGACCCGTCGCTGCATGGTGTCACCGCTCACGACCGCGAACGCTGATATCAAAGTCCCAAAAGGAGCGTCGCAGTCAACGCTCACGAAATACAGATTCTTATTCAAAGTCTTTGATTTAACGCAAATACGGGTGACCTACAGACGAAGCAGACATGCACCTGCCGTGACCAAGACTACGCCAGTAAGGAAAGCAATCTGGCGGCCGAAAGAAGTGACCTTCTCCAACAGAACGAGTAACGACAATTAGGACGATCCAAAGGACGTTCATCGCGCCGCCCACGAACAGCAGGGGCATCAGTACCGAGCAGCAACCGACGCAATACGCGCCGTGGCGAAGCCAAGCATCAAACTACCCGCCGCGTTGCGGCGAAAGCCGCCGTGGCGGATCAAGAACGCAAACGGCGTCTGGCATTCGGCAAGACAGACGTCTTTGAGCTTAGTCCACTGATAACTGCCAGCCGC
>JBAPZR010000632.1:0-2228 GCA_049285335.1 Xanthobacteraceae bacterium
GCTCTTGGCAAGTCGTGGAAAGACCACTTCATCGACATCACTTCCGAATGCGACGTTGCAGCCAAACGCCTTCCTAATTTCGGCAGGCAATTCGCTGCGCCGGTGAGCGAGTTTAACGCCCGTCGGCGAAAGGGAAAGGCCAGTGAGTTGTCTGCAAAGTCGTAACAAAATTACGATAAAACATTCAATCTGATGACGGTCGCTCAATCGCGACACGCCTTCATATTCAAATTTCACCGCCATTTCGTTCCACTCGCGGCATGTAACGCGAAGTCCCTCATTAGTGATGCCGCTATATCTCGCCAACCTCTTCAATGCATCGCCAAGTGTCTCAGATGACGCAATGACATAATACACTAATCCCATTTCACGAAGGTCAATGCTCTCAGCGAGGTGAACTCCGAGGAATGGGTCGGGTAATTCGTCCGCTACTACATTGAGAAATTTGATCTGATTTTTGACAGGCATACGAGAATGAGAATCTTTGATCTGATGGAAAGTCAGGTTGGAGGATTTCAGCAGCGGACCGACGTTCAGTCGCGCCTCCAACGCTCGAGCGCAAGCTGCTCTTGCTATCCCACCACTGGCGGTCGGAAGTGAGCTGATCCTATTGCGCATTATCTCACGCGCGGTGTTGTCATTACCCGAAAGTGGCCCCGGACGCGGGGTGTCGGGGGATGGGGGCGTCCGGGGCCTGCAAACCGGATGGTCGGGGACCATAGACCGGCATGCAATTCATCGCGTCAGTGGCTGGGAGGCACTCTAAGACTTTAAGAACGCGTGGGGTTAACGCGTCCAACTTGGCTTTTTCCATAGTGATCAAGTTCGCGAGGATCTGCCGTTTTGTTTCGTCAGCCTCCTCACAAAACATCTTGCAAAAACGCTCGATATTGAGACGAGCGACGATCGTGTCGAGTGCAATTCTGGCATCTGAGGCCGCGTAAGCTCTACTCATGTCCCGCCTTCCCGCTAATCTTCTTGATCCAAATAATTTTGCGGCTGGGTTAGTTGATCCATCGCACCAACGGAGAAGTCGATTATCCTTTGGTTTAGTGGGTGTTCCCTTTGCGCCACGCTAAGCCGCGTTCGGGCGAGACGAGCGCTGTTCAGCTTACTGAACAACCCGCTCCTGGTGTAATAACCGTCACGGAAGTCGAGGAGACCGAGGTACGTAAGGCAAGCTGAACCGCGCCCTATCTGGGGCAACAGGCTGGTCAGCGATGTTTCCTCACGCGGCCGCGTCGAAAGGGCTCATCTGGTCCCTGATGCGCCGCACGGTGCCGGTGCCTACGCCAATCTTGCGGGCGACTCTGAGAATGCCTTTCCCGGCCCGCAAGTGAGCCTGGATGCACTTTTCCAGCGCCACGCGTATTCGAGGCCGACCGAGCTTCCCACCGGCCTCTACGGCACAGAACAGAGAGGACTACGCCCGCTAATAGACCGGCTTGGACGTCTGTCGCCCACGGTTTTCCTCCGCTTACTTCGGAACTCAGCCAGCAAAGCTATTTCGAGGTGATTGCTCTGGCGGACTTCGGTCCTCCTCTGCGCGGGTCTTGAATGCCTGTTCGCCGACGATCGGCGTGGTGACGGTTTTCGCTTGTTGATTTTTTTAAGCGAGACGAGATCGCAGGCGTTTCGCTTCGATCCGCCATCACAGTTTGCAGCAAAGAATGACTACGCACGATGACACCCTGTCGCGGCAGTATTTCTATCACAGCACGTTTTTCTAATGCGGTTAGGATACGCGAAACCGTTTCAATCGTTAGGCCAAGATAATCCGCAATGTCCTGGCGCTTCATGGGTAGCTCAACGTACTCCCCCCCGGAGCGCGTTTTTCCATGTCAAGGATAAACTCGCCTACGCGCTCCTGCGCATTTTTGATCAGGAGGAGCACCCGATCTTGCAAACGGGCAAGTTCATGGCTCATGAGCAACAGGACTTGACGCAACCTTTCCCTATGGCGCAAACCGTAAGCCGGGTAGCCGTAGCCCTAACCATAGGATGACGCAGCGATTGCGCCACCGATTAGCGCTCCGGCTGGAAGCCCCACTGCGGCCCCGCCCCATCCCCATCCGCCGCCGCGCCAGCCCCAGCTCAACGTACTCCCCCAGCGGAGCGCGTTTTTCCATGTCAAGGATAAACTCGCCTACGCGCTCCTGCGCATTTTTGATAAGGAGGAGCACCCGATCTTGCAAACGGGCAAGTTCATGGCTCATGAGCAACAGGAC
>JBAPZR010000633.1:0-8112 GCA_049285335.1 Xanthobacteraceae bacterium
TTTCACGGTCGCTCTCCATCATTGAGGCCCGGTTTGGAGCCTCCCGGAGCAACAACCGGCCGGCACTCTGCGTTCGCTCACGACATCCGGAGGTTTGTGCGACAGCGGTACGCCGCAACTTCGCCTCACCAGCAAAATCTCCTTAACTTTAACGTTATATCGTTAATTGATACAACCAAAAGGTGAGGCCGTACGGACTGTCTTTCGCCCTGATTACTCCCCAATGCGTCGGTACTTCGCGGGCGCTTTCCACCGGTAACGATTTGACAGGCGGGGATGCATTACCCATGTTCCCGGCGGCCGTGAGGCTGCGACTGTCGCGTCGAATGGCCAAATGGGCTTTAAGATCATTAGGTTATCATGAACCTTGTCCTAGTAGAGTCGCCCGCTAAGGCGAAAACCATCAATAAATATCTTGGCAAGGGCTATGAGGTCCTGGCCTCCTTCGGCCATGTGCGCGACCTGCCGGCCAAGAGTGGCTCGGTGGACCCCGAGGACGATTTCCGCATGCTCTGGGAGGTCGATCCCAAGGCGCAGAAGCGGCTCGACGAAATAGCCCGCGCGGTCAAGGACGCCGACAAGCTCATTCTCGCCACCGACCCCGATCGTGAAGGCGAGGCCATTTCCTGGCACGTGCTGCAAGTGCTCAAGGACAAGAAGGCGCTCAAATCGCAACCCGTCGAGCGCGTCGTCTTCAATGCCATCACCAAGCAGGCGGTGACGGATGCCATGGCGCATCCCCGCGTCATCGATCAAGCTTTGGTTGACGCATATTTGGCGCGCCGCGCGCTCGATTATCTCGTCGGCTTCACGCTGTCGCCGGTCTTGTGGCGCAAGCTGCCGGGCGCCCGTTCTGCGGGCCGGGTGCAGTCGGTGGCGCTGCGGCTCGTCTGCGATCGCGAACTCGAAATCGAAAGATTCGTTCGCCAGGAATACTGGTCGCTGGTCGCGACTCTCGCGACGCCCCGCCAGGAGAGTTTCGAAGCGCGCCTGGTCGGCGCCGACGGCAAAAAGCTGCAGCGCTTGGACATCCGCTCGGGCGCCGAAGCGGAAGCGTTCAAGCAAGCGCTCGAAACCGCTGCCTTCAGCGTCACTTCGGTGGAAGCCAAGCCGGTCAAGCGGCATCCCTATCCGCCGTTTACGACCTCGACCTTGCAGCAGGAAGCAAGCCGCAAGCTCGGCTTTGCGCCGGCCCACACGATGCGTGTGGCGCAACGGCTCTACGAAGGTATCGATATCGCCGGCGAAACCATCGGCTTGATCACCTATATGCGGACCGACGGCGTCGATATCGTCGGCGAAGCGATCGGCGCAATCCGGCGTGTGATCGAGAGCGACTACGGCAGGGACTACGTTCCGCAGGCGCCGCGCCGTTACCAAACCAAAGCCAAGAATGCGCAGGAAGCCCACGAAGCCATTCGTCCGACCGACTTGCCGCGGCGGCCGCGCGATACCAAACGCTATCTCGATGCCGACCAAGCCAAGCTGTACGAGCTGATTTGGCTGCGCACCGTCGCCAGCCAAATGGAATCCGCCGAGCTCGAGCGTACGACAGCCGATATCGATGCCGTCGTTGCGGGACGCCGCCTCGAACTGCGCGCGACCGGCACGGTCGTGAAATTCGATGGCTTCCTCGCCCTCTACCAGGAAGGCCGCGACGAAGGCCCGGAAGACGAGGAGTCACGGCGGCTGCCGCAAATGTCGGCCGGCGAACGCCTCACCAAGCAAACCATCACCGCCGACCAGCACTTCACCGAACCGCCGCCGCGGTATTCGGAAGCCTCCCTCGTGAAGCGTTTGGAAGAGCTCGGTATCGGCCGGCCGTCGACCTATGCCTCGATCTTGCAGGTGCTTAAGGACCGCAAGTATGTCCGCCTCGATAAGCGACGGCTTTATCCGGAGGACCGCGGACGCATCGTCGTCTCGTTCTTGGAAAGCTTTTTCGCTCGATATGTCGAGTACGATTTCACGGCCGCGCTTGAAGAGCAGCTTGATCTGATTTCCAACAGTGAAGCGGCCTGGCGCGACGTATTGCGGGATTTCTGGCGCGACTTCATCGCCGCCATCGATGAAACCAAGGATTTGAAAATCTCCGAAGTGATCGATGCGCTCGACAGCCTTCTGGCGCCGCATTTGTTTCCGCCGCGCCCCGACGGCACCGATTCGCGACAATGCCCCACTTGCGGCAACGGACACCTCTCGCTCAAATTGAGCAAGTTCGGCGCTTTCATCGGCTGCTCGAACTATCCCGAATGCCGCTACACGCGACCCTTGTCGGTGCCGGCGGACGGCTCCGGTGAGATCGGCACCAGAAAACTCGGCGAGGATCCACAGACTGGCTTGGAAGTGACGCTGCGCAGCGGTCGCTTCGGGCCTTATCTGCAGCTGGGAGAGGCGGTGGACGGCGAAAAACCGCGCCGCGCCGGAGTGCCGAAAGGAACGGCACCCGACGAGATCGACCTCGATCGCGCTTTGGCGTTGCTGTCCTTGCCGCGCGAGGTCGGCCGGCATCCCGAAGACGGCGAACCGATCCGGGCCGGCATCGGCCGCTTTGGACCCTATGTTCAGCACGGCAAAACCTACGCCAATCTCGACTCCCCCGAAGAGGTCTTTACAGTTGGTCTCAATCGCGCGGTGACGCTGATCGCCGAAAAGCGCGCCAAAGGATCGCGAGGACGGCGTTTTGGCGCCGATCCTGGCCGACCGCTCGGCAATCACCCGACCAAAGGCGGGCCGGTCGTGGCCAAGAAGGGCCGCTATGGCCCCTATGTCAGCCATGAGGGCGTCAATGCCACACTCCCGGCCGACAAGACGCCCGAAACCGTGACTCTTGAGGAAGCCGTTGCCCTAATCGATGCGCGCGCGGAACGCAACGCGCCGGCGCCGCATGCGCGGCCGCGCAAGAAAAAGCGCCCGTCGCCCGGCACCGCACGGCATATCAAGGCATCGTCAAAGAGATCTCCCGGTGGTACGGCGAAGCGGCCGACCAACAACAAACCTCCACGTAAGACGACGCAAGCTGCCGAATAAACCCGACGCAACACACCGAAGGCCAAGCGATCGGCCAGCGATCGGCCGATGAGACGCTTGCCTTCGCGCGAGGAACTTATCGCCTTCATCCGCGAACGCGGCGGCAATGTCGGCGTCCGAGAGATCGCGCGCGCCTTCGGCGCCAAAAATGCGGATCGCGCCGCGCTCAACCGCATGCTTCGCGAACTCGCCGACGATGGCCAGATCGACCGGCGGCGAAAACGATTGCATCACGCCGGCACCCTGCCGCCGGTCGTTCTCGCCGACATCACCGGCCGCGATAGCGACGGCGAGCTTGTGGCGCGTCCGACCGAATGGGACGAGAAAGCCCATGGCGCTCCGCCCGTCATTCAAATCGTCACGCCGCGGCGCGCTCGCCCCGATGAGATCGCAGGCGTCGGTGACCGCGCGCTCATTCGTATCCAGCGCGCCGGCGAAGAAACGAGCGGGCGCGTCATCAAACTGATCGACCGCGCCAAGCATCGCGCGCTCGGCATCTTTCGCGGCCTCGCCGATGGCGGCGGGCGGCTGGTGCCGGTCGATAAGAAGCAGCTCGGGCGCCAGCTTGCGATCGCGCCGCATGCGACGGCGGGTGCGGTCGATGGCGACCTGGTCGCCGTGGAAGTGATGCGGCAGGGGCGATTTGGCCTTCCCGCCGGCAAGGTCGTCGAACGATTGGGCTCGCTCAAGACCGAGCGGGCCGTCAGCCTGATTGCCATTCATGGCCACGATATTCCGCACAGGTTCACGCACGCGGTTCTCACCGAAGCCGAGGTCGCGCGGGCGGCCTCGCCGGCCGGTCGCGAGGACTGGCGCAATATTCCATTCGTCACCATCGATCCGCCGGACGCCAAAGACCACGACGACGCCGTCCACGCCGTGCCGGACCCCGATTCGCGCAATCCGGGCGGATATCTCGTCAGCGTCGCTATTGCCGACGTCGCGCACTACGTGCGGCCCGGCTCGGAACTCGATCGGGAGGCACTGCGGAGGGGCAACTCCGTTTACTTTCCCGATCGCGTCGTGCCGATGCTGCCGGAGCGCATTTCCAACGATCTATGCTCGCTGCGGCCGAACGAGGATCGCGCCGCGCTCGCGGTGCGCATGGCGATCGGAGCGGACGGCCGCAAACGCTCCCACACCTTTCACCGCGTGCTGATCCGCTCTGCCGCGCGCCTAAACTACGGGCAGGCTCAGCTCGCAGTCTCCGGACGAACCGATGAAATCACCGAACCGATCGTCGAGCCGATCCTACGACCGCTTTACGCCGCCTACCGGGCGGTGCTGCACGCCCGCAACGAGCGCGGCCCGCTCGATCTCGAAATTCCCGAACGAAAGATTGTCCTCAAATCCGATGGCACCGTCGATCGCGTGATCATGCCGGAGCGGCTCGAGGCGCATCGCTTGATCGAGGAATTCATGATTCTCGCGAATGTGGCGGCCGCGGAAACTTGCGAGCGGGCAAAGACCCCGCTCATCTACCGCGTGCACGACGAGCCGTCGCCGGAAAAGCTCAATGCCTTGCGGGAATTTTTGGCCACGCTCGATATTTCGCTGCCGAAAGGCGGCACGCTGCGACCGGATGGCTTCAATCGCATCTTGGAGCGGGTCAAAGGACGCGACGTCGAGCGGCTCATCAATGAAGTCGTGCTGCGCACGCAAGCGCAAGCCGAATACTCCTCGGACAATTTCGGCCATTTCGGCCTTAATCTGCGCCGTTACGCCCACTTCACCTCGCCGATCCGCCGCTACGCGGACCTCGTCGTGCACCGCGCGCTGATCCGGGCTGTCAAGCTCGGCGCCGACGGACTGCCGGATGGCGTCGACACACGCGGCCTTGCCGAGATTGCCGCCAACATTTCCGCGACCGAACGGCGCGCCATGAAGGCCGAGCGCGAAACGGCCGACCGGCTGATCGCGCATTTCCTGGCCGATCGCGTCGGCGCTGTTTTCGACGGACATATCTCGGGCGTGACGCGAGCGGGACTGTTCGTGGAGCTTGACGAGACCGGCGCCGATGGCTTCATCCCGGCGCGAACCATCGGCGAGGAATATTTCCGTTTCGAAGAGGCCGCGCGCGCCTTCGTCGGCCGATCGGCAACCTATCGTCTTGGCGATCCCGTCACGGTCGAGCTCGTAGAAGCGGCGCCGGTTGCCGGCGCGTTGCGCTTCAAAATCGTCGGCCAAGATTCGGGCCCTTCGAAGCGAACGCCAAAGAAGCCTCGACCTTCGCCGCGGCAGCAGTCGAAATTCGACCGCGGGCGAAAATCGCGCCGCAGAGGCCAATGATGAACAAAGAAACAATGGTGAACCAAGAAAAACCAGAAGGCGTGGTGGAGGACGATCCCGCGATCGCGGGGGGAACAGCGCGGGACCGTGCGGAGCGGTTGACCCGCACAATCCGCGATCAATCTTTTCCCAATGTCAAACCGCGCGACTCCGCGACGCTGATTTTGATCGATCGCGCCGAACAGGTGCCAAAGGTGCTGCTCGGACGCCGGCATCACAGTCATCGCTTTTTGCCCGGGAAATTCGTCTTTCCCGGCGGCCGTATCGAGCCCGTCGATGGGCAGATGGCGGCTGCCGCCGCGCTGCACGCACATCACATCGACAAATTGATGCAACGGATGAAGCGGCCGAGCCTTGCGAAAGCGGCGGCCTTCGCGCTCGCGGCGGTGCGCGAAACCTACGAAGAAACCGGCATCATGCTCGGTGTGCGCGCCGACGGCACGATGCGCGTTCCGCCCGGTCCTTGGCAGGCTTTCGCCGATGCCGGCGTCGTGCCCGATCTGAGCGCCGTGCATTTTGTTGCGCGCGCCATCACCCCGCCTGGGCGCCCCTTACGTTTCGATAGCCGTTTCTTCACCGCGGACGTGTCCGCGATCGCACGCCTGGATGACGGATTTGTCGGGCCCGACAAAGAGCTCGTCGAACTGGTGTGGCTGCCGATGACTCAAGCGCGGCAGCTCGACATGCCGGGCATCACTGCGGTCGTGCTCGAAGAGCTACAGGACCGGATCGCCGCCGGCATGGTTCGCGACCATCCGGTGCCGCTATACCGGATGTTGAACAAGCGCTTCGTGCGAGAGGTTCTTTGACTGGGTAAGCCAAAAAAACTTAGCTTTCTTGACAATCGCGGCTTGCCGACTAGTGTCCCGACACCGAAGTTCGCCACACCCTGCGGCGCGCTCTTAGCGAACTTCGGAATCGAAAGGACGCTGGCAAGTTCATAAATTCTAGTGTGTTTTGGGATTTGAAGTTCCTATACGAGTGGGCCGCAGAACCGTAGGAACTTCAAATCCACAACACTAGATCGCGACAAACGTCGCGAAACGAAGGCTTAGAAGTACCAATTGCGAGGCGGATATGGCCAAGAACACCACGATTAAGGTCAAGCTCGTATCGAGCGCCGATACCGGTTTCTATTACGTGACGCGGAAGAATTCGCGCACCATGACCGACAAATTGGTGAAGAAGAAGTACGACCCGGTTGCGAAGAAACACGTCGAGTTTCGCGAATCAAAGATTAAGTAGGCTCCCCTCCATCAGCGGCATCGTCTGCGGCGCAATGGTCGGCGGACAGATGGTCTGCACAGGCAGCATCCGGTGCGATGAGCCTAAACAGACCGGCAATTGGTGGCCGGCCGGGATCGGTGTCATGAGGAGGCCACTCGCACCGCCCCGTGCCGGCCGAACCCCACGGACCCAGGAGATGCGGCGGACCTGAGCATTCCGCAGGGTTATCAACGAATTCGCGAGATTTTTTCGCGCGATTTATTCGCGTCGCCCGCGCTCATCGCTGGCTGGAAGCCAGGTCGGCACAGCGGCGGCGCCATGTTGGAAGGCTAACGGAACCGTGGCCGAAATCAACCGCCAAGGCATGCCGGCATCCGCGGATCGCCCGTCAACCACAAAAATTGTGATTACTTCACCGGCGCCGTCATCCCTCGCCGCGTCGTTTGCGAGGTCTACGGACTTCCCAGGAATTGGCGAACGGTTTCAATGAATTTGCTGACCGATATCGGTTTGGACAAGTAGGCTTCGCAGCCGCCCTCGCGAATGCGCTCCTCATCGCCTTTCATGGCAAAGGCCGTCACCGCGACGACCGGAATGTGCTGCAAATCCTGGTCGTCTTTCAGCCACTTGGTGACTTCCAGGCCTGAGACTTCCGGAAGCTGGATATCCATCAGGATCAGATCCGGCCGATGCTTGCGGGCAAGCTCCAGCGCCTCGATGCCGTTGCGCGTTCCGAGAGCGGTATAGCCGTGCGCTTCCAGCAAATCGTGGAAAAGCTTCATATTAAGCTCGTTGTCTTCCACGATCAGGACGGTTTTGGCCATCCCTCGTTCCCTTCAGCGCTCTCCGGGCCCAAACTCGACAGCAGGGAGAATCGCGGGCTGCCAAGCAAAGGTCGGCATCGCAAAGCTAGGCCCGATTTCTTACGGCAGTGCAAACTTGCAGAAGAATCAACGGGTTTGCCACAACAATTATCCCCTTACGTTCTTGAGTTTGCCACTTTGCCCCCACTTATCCATCGCTGAACGAGCAAGTAGCTTTTGGTCGCGTCGTTTCGAATAGTGCGAGACCATCGCCGCTGTCCGATGTCCGGTGATCGCCATGACCTCGGCGTCTCTGCAGCCGCAGTTGACTAATTCGACGGCCGCATTCTTGCGCAAGCCATGAATCGAATAACCGTCCACCCCCATTTCGCGCAAAGCCTTCCGCACCATTACGCTCAAGCTAGAGCCGGTGAGTGATGCACCACGCTCGCCGACTAGGATGGTGTCGGCGACCCGGGGCATCGTCTGTAGCTCTGCGCGCAACTCGGGATGACAAGGAATCGATAATGGCTCGCCGGTCTTTTGCTGCCGAACTTCGATGAACTCGCCGTCGAAGTCCGACCATTTCATCTTCACCAAATCCGAACGACGCTGGCCGGTATAGAGCGCCAGTTTGACGCCCCACCGCAGCGACGGGCGTGCCTCGCGTAAGAACCGATCGATCAACTCTTGCGGCCAGGGCTCGTGCTCGTGTTCGACTTCGTGAACTCTCTTCACACCATGCGTTGGATCAGCGCCGAGG
>JBAPZR010000634.1:0-1817 GCA_049285335.1 Xanthobacteraceae bacterium
GTACAGCCGTTTGCGCCTGTGAGTGCGACCGTGGCGACCGAAGGAAACAAGGATTATCTTTTTGACGCGCTGATCGCGAGCATCCACCAGCATCCGTTGCAATGGCATTTGATCATCACCATCGGCCTGCCCAGCGATCCGACCGACGACGCCACCATCCCGTGGCCCGAAGGACGGGAACAGGTGAACGTGGGAACCTTGACTCTCGATACTATTGAAAGCGAGGAAACGAGTCCGGCCCGAGTCATCAATTTCGATCCGTTGGTGTTGCCGGTCGGCATTGCACCGTCCGACGATCCTTTGCTCAGCCCTCGATCGGCGATTTATTCACAATCGTTTACTAGGCGAGCCGGCGAGAAGGAGGAGCCGAGCGCGATCACACCTTCGGACGTCCAAAAGTGAGCATCAGGATGGCAACGAACCCCCAGCAATTCCCAGTTTCCATGCGGTTATTTCACTGGTTGGTGGCCGCGATGGTACTGACCATGCTCGGCATTGGTGTTACGATGGTGGGGTCGCTTGCTCGTCTCCATCTGGCCCCCCGAGACAGCCCCTAAGCTTCATCCTATTCCTCGGCAATGTGAAGGCCGCGTAGATGCACCCGCGCGCCAAGCCATGCGTCCTGGCGCCATTCGATATGCGCGAAAGCATTTCGTTTAAGGAGGCCGAGGAGATTTCAGGCACGACGCCAAACACAATTCGCGCGTGGGCCGAGCAGCACGGCATAGGACGAAAAATCGGGGGCGCTTGACATATCAGCCGTGTGGCGCTGCGGATGTTTCTGGATGGCGATGCGGCCGCACTCGCGGCTCTACCCCGGATACGGCTATCGCAGTGAATTTCGTGAATTTTCGAGAAGTTGCTCGCGCCCGTCCCAGCTCATGTCGCAGTTAGGCGCGACCGGGCATGACCATTCGCAGTAAACGCTTGAATGACGCCGAGGTTTGGTGTCTCAGCATGGCGATTTGCCGATTCCCCTGCGACGTAAGCCAATTGAATTGGATAACGCGACGCTGCCCGGCAAATGACTTGTGACCGTGCCATGAATTATTGCTACGTTTGAATGCGAGCAGCGTGCCGGCCACCGGTGGCAGTTCGGCGAAGAAGTCATCAATGTTGTCGCCAGAGCGCAATAAACGCAGGCGGCCTCCGGCATCATTCCAGCGTTCGTTCACGTAGATTAGGCTTGTGATGATTTTGCTAGTGGAGTCGGTGTGAATCTTGCCGTCCTTCGCATCGCACCAACCGCGAACGGTCGTAATTGTAGGGCGACCCAATAGATCGATCCCGAATTTTTCCTCGAACGCCTCACGAAACTCATCACTGTTCAGTTCGTCCAGGAAGGCGTTGAACGTAGAACCGAAGGTAAGCTCATCGACAGGAAAACTTCCCGAGGATGAAATTTTTGGATAGTCGGCGTTGATCTCGGCCAGGGCTGAAGGGCCGATAAACCGTTCCACAATCAGATGCTCGAACGGTTCCTTGAGAAGCGGCGTGGCACGGAAGGCTTCGATCCCGACATAATGAAGCATTGCTGATCTCCCAGCCATCGTAATGCACAATCCTAGCATATGTGGATTCTGAAGTTTTTACCTCAAAGCGTTTGCCAGGATAGTAATCGCGATGCCCAGTGCGACGGCGAGTACCGGGAACGCAACAATACCAAAAATCAACACAAGGGGTTCGACAGCAATCCGCTCCGTGAACGGTGTAGCGCGCGGTTTGTCCAGATTCTCGGCCATGAGTGATCCCATTCGCCCCAAACCCTCGATGCTGACATTATAATACCAAATGTTCGCAACTCCAGCCCCCTACTC
>JBAPZR010000635.1:0-7039 GCA_049285335.1 Xanthobacteraceae bacterium
GTGCGATGTAAGGCATTGACACTTGGCGAGGCCGAAGATTTGCTCAGCGTCTGGAAACTTCGTGGGCCCCGCGGCGGCTGACCGAATGAAAATGGTTAAGCCCGCAAAGGTTGCGGTCGCTTCGAAGCGTACCTCGGGCCAAGGCCGGTCATGAATCGCCTTCCCGGTGATAAATATTTTGCAGTGACTCAGGCGCCGATGAGCCGACGGGTTGCTGCAGAATCACGTCGAGAGCCGTCACAAAGCCAAACGCGGCAGTAAAGAAATTGACGGTCAATCCGGTGACGTAAGCGGCTGGCTGGTATTCGAAACCACCTATAATATAGACTAGCATCGCTGCAATTGCGGCGCTCCCCACAATAACAAAGACCGCAAATCCAGCTGGTGGTGGACCTGTCCCTACAGTTTTTCTGCGTCGGTGCGAATAGGTCGCCAGAAGAGCTAACATCGGGATCGCAAAACACAGCGCGGAGACGCGCCAAAGCCACGCTTCCGAAACATCCCACAAGCCCAAGAGCGGCGGCAACAGCGCTCCACAAGTCAATATAAAAAAATGAACAAGGATCGTTTTTACAATAAACTTGTCTAGAGGCGATAACCCGGCACCGAGCGTTTGACGGATGCTGAGCAGCAGCGCTGAAAATCCGGCAAACGTGATCATCAGCGTTGCCAACGTGTATAGGAAATTGGCGCCTTTCACTTCCACGTTAGCTTCCTTTTAGCCCGCATCGTTCTGTTCCGTCGGTCTCAGCGTGGATGTCTCCGGAGCCAAGCGTCGATCATGGAAAGCGTCTAGCCACGGATTGCCTCGCGTGCCTGAAGCTTCGAGTCTATCTAGGACTTGTTACCGACGATGTGACTCGCAAGATCCACTATGTCCTTGGGCAGCTTTAGGTCGGCGATGCGCTCAAAGTACGGCTGATCATCTCGCACTTCATAGGGATGCCGAAGAGTCATCCCCAATAAACCCTTTCCTCGGGGCTCAAGCGCAATGACGTGCTCCCTGCAGGTCAGCACGACCCGACCGAGAGCGACCATGTTCATTTGGCGATGGTGTCACGAATGACTGCAAAGGCATCCTCCCCGACAGCGCATCGGGGGCGATGCAGCGTCGAGTTCATCATCCTCAACAATGACCCCTTTCCGATCTTGAAACCACGCGCGGTATCGTTTCTTCCCGGCAAACACCTCAGCTTGCGGTGATGTCCTCTAATGGCACAAATCGGACATCTGAGTTCACTCGAAGAAAACGTTACGCGGCCAAGACTCATGGCACGCGATAAAACGGATCGGGGAGCAGGAAGTCTTTTTCAGCATGCCCGCCGAGTAAGTCAGAAGGCTGGTCCCCCATATTCTCGATGATTACGTGGCTCGCTCGTTCAATCTCTGCACGGATGGGAGCCTTGAAATCAACCGCCGAGGCGAAGTGGGCGTTATCTGGCACCATATAGAGCTTCGCATAGCCATCATACCCAACAGCTGTAAGGTTGCGTTCGGTCGCGCCGCGCTGGTTTTCGGGCCTGCCTGTGATAAAGAATACCGAAACATTCAAAGCGCGAGCCCGCTGAAAGACCTCCAGTGTTGGCTCGAGAGCCGGGTCGCGTCCAATTAGGTCCCACGCAGCCCAGCCACAGGGGGCGTCAATTGCCGCATCACAAGGTCCAGCAATGGGGCGGCCAAAATCGTCTCGTTTCAGGATCTCCCAGTTGGAAAGTGCGGTCTCGTCAATGTCAAGAACGAGCGCGGGTTGCTTCACCAAGACAGCCCGCGTGTTGATCCAGCTGACCGCCTGGCTGGCCACGGCTTCGAGGTCATTCTGATAGGTGCCCGAATTGTAGTAAGCCAGGGCAGCAGCTTTGGCATCGCCCACGTTGACGGGCTGTGATGTAACAGTGACGAAAACGTCCTGACCATAAGCTGAGGTTGAGCAGTTCGCGCAAGCAAATGGAGTGTATCCCGTGAGGCCGATTAGTATTCCCCATTGGCATATAGAAACCCGCAGACGCGACATTACCATGTTGACCTCCGACTGATCCACGCCAGATTGATGTGCATTCGTAATGACAAGCAGCAAACAAGTGAAGAACTTGCCGGCGGTTGTCGTAACATCAATTCCTACGGGCATCGCCTTAATCTGCCAGTTGCCAATCGACACAAGCGCAACACGGACTTAGGCCGGACGCGGCCGTGCGGAGCTTCCTTATCTGCGAGCGAAGGTATGGCGCTTTAGCGCCCAGCCCTCTTCGGCTTCGCACTTCACCGTAGGAGGTAATTGAATAAAGTCGGCGAATGTCTGCTTTTGTCACCAAGCGGACATTGCCACCTTGCTGAACGATGTCTGCTTTCGGGGGTAAAGCGGACATCGGTCGACCTGGACGAAATGTCCGCTCATGACCCGAAGCGGAAGTCGAGCCACCGAATTTGCTGACACGCACAAAGTCTCCCATGGAATGTGCTAGTCTCGACTTGGAAGACGGCCGCCAAAAAACAAATGGCGCGAAAAACGAAGGGAGGACTGACATGCAGCGCAAGATCGCATTGATCCTGCACGCTTTAATCGCGGCCAGCATTACGGCCGGTTTTTCGGCCAGTGCCGTCGCACAGACATACTATCGGTTCGCGCATGATCAACAGCTAAATTCGGGTTATAGCATCGCCTACGACATCTTCTCAGCCAAGCTCAAAGAACTCAGCGGCGGCCAGATGGTGGTGGACCAATATCCAGGCGCTCAGCTCGGGCAAGAACCGCAGTTGCTCCAGCTCGTGAAATCCGGCGACCTGGATTTCGCGATTGTTTCTTCCGCGAACACCGCTACGATCTCGCCGCAGGCGGGCGTCATGTCACTGCACTTCCTGTTCCGGGGACCCGACCACATGATCAAGGCCCTTGCCGATCAGAGGGCCTATGCAGCAATTCGCGATATGATCGATCAGACCACCGAAGGGCTTCATGTCATTGGGTTGGGCACTCAAGGCCTTCGGAGCATGTACAGCAAG
Organism: Xanthobacteraceae bacterium; assembly: GCA_049285335.1. Lineage (GTDB taxonomy): Bacteria > Pseudomonadota > Alphaproteobacteria > Rhizobiales > Xanthobacteraceae > BOG-931. The sequence continues at coordinate 2,998 of JBAPZR010000635.1, forward strand.
AAAGAAATCCACAACCTGGACGATTTAAAAGGTCTCAAGGTACGCGTGCAGGCGACTGCAACTGAGGACGCGACGTTCGGAGCTTACGGAGCGCAAACGGTTCACATGCCGTTTGGCAGTGTCTACACATCGCTGCAGACAGGTGTGGTAGACGTCGGCGAAAACTCGGTAAACGTCTATCTTATCAATAGGCATTACGAAGTCGCGCCGGTGCTGTCGATGACCGAGCATGAGGCCAACAATGCGATTCTCTGGGTGAGCGATAAAGTTTGGAAGAGCTTGAACGAGGACCAGAAAAAGTGGGTACTGGAAGCGGGCCGAGACGTCACCACGCAGGAACCCAAGAAGGCGTTTGAGCTCGAGGATACCGCTGCGGCCAAACTAAAAACGATGGGTATCAAAATCGTGACAGCGGTAGACAAATCCAGCTTTGAGAAGATTTCCAAGCCGATGCTCGACAAGCTCTCGGGCCAACTTGGACCTCACGCTGACAAGATCAAGAACTTGATTGTCTCGATTGACTAGATCTCTCACAGGCAAAAGATGGAGGGACCGGGCTACCAGTCGCCGGGCCACCTCGCATGGGTCTAGCCGATAACCTTATCTCACGACGCCAGCGGCACCTGAAATGGAAAGTGCTGGATCCGCTCGAGGTCTTGTTGATGACCTTGAGCGGCGCGCTGCTATTTGGATTCTCGCTATCGGTCTGCTGCGACATTGTCACGCGCCTGCTGGGTTCACCGTGGCTATGGCTCCAGGAAGTCACCTCGACCTTGTTCATCTATGCGATTTTCGTCGGAGCGGCGACTGCGACTCGGCGCAATGATCACTTGTATCTAACGGCGTTTGCTGAAGCCCTGCACGGGCCGGCTCGCCTTGCCGCTGAACTTTTCACTCGGGCGATCGTACTCTGTGTCGCAGTGGTGCTGATTTACTACGGCTATCTGAATTACCTGCGCGGCTTCGGCAGCTTCCGCCTCCCCTCGAATACACCAATTGCGTCGCTCTATGCGGCGATTCCGCTATCTGGCGTACTGATCGCTTTGTTCACGATAGAGCAGATCGTCAATGGCTGCCGAAACGGCTTCGATTGGCCCGAACCTGAACAAGACGCTGCGCAAACTGCAGCGTTTGGTGTGACACGCCCGGATCAGTCGCAATGAATGCGCCGGCAATTCTCACGATCATGTCCTGCTGTTTTCTGACGTTAGGTTACTTGGGCGTGCCAGTGCCATTCGCGCTACTTGGTGGTGTGTTCATTGGTTCGGCGTTGGCACATGTCTCCCTCGCCGCAATAATTCAGAAGGTGTTCGACGGCGTCGACAATGAAGCGCTACTTGCGATTCCATTCTTCCTTCTGGTCGGCGAACTGATGAGCTCGGCCAACGTGGTAGCGCGGATTGCGAATCTCTCTATGGCCTTAGTTGGCCACATTCGCGGCGGCCTGTCCCAGGTGGTCACCTTGTTCAGCATGTTCTTCTCGGAAATGTCGGGTTCGACCACGGCGGATGTCGCGGTGATGAGCCGCGCACTTGGCGGGCCGATGAAGAAAGAAGGATATGAGGGGCCGTTCATAGCTGCAATCATTGCCGCCGCCTCCACCATTGCTGCTCTAGTGCCTCCCAGTATCACTGCCGTCGTTTACGGCGCAGTCGGCAACGTTTCGATCGTGGGCTTGTTCATAGCTGGCTTTGCGCCGGGCCTTATGATCGGTGTGGGTCTGATGACCTACTGTTATTTCTTTGGACCCGTGGGCTTCCGTCGCCAACGTGCGACGATCGGCGTGATTGGAATGGCCGCATATGCTGCTGCGCTGCCATTGATGATTCCAATTATCTTACTCGGTGGCATCCTGACTGGCTGGTTCACGCCGACTGAGGCTGGCGTCGTTGCGGTGTGTTGGATTCTGTTTGTGATAATTCCGTTGCTAAATCCACGGCACATTTGGCGGCTCCCCTACGATTTTTGCTTAGCCGGTTTGATCTTCTCCCTGCCGCTCATCACCATCGGGGCCGCGAATGCGTTTGGTTATCTGCTCGCTTATCTCCGTGGGGCGATCGTAATCTCCGAAACGATCACGTCGGTTGCCGGAAGTAACGCGCAGATTATTTTGCTGTTGATGGTCCTACTGTTCACGATCGTCGGTGACTTTATCGAGCCAGTGCCGACGATCATCATCTTTATGCCTTTGGTGAATGCGCTCAGCACCGCTGGCAAGATCAACCCGGTTCATATGGGCGTAGTGCTAATTACGACATTGGCATTCGGGTTGATCACGCCACCTTATGGACTTGTCTTGTTAATGGCATCGAAGTTTATCGGCGTCAGATTCTCGGAGGCCTTACGTGCTGCGCTTCCAATCTACGGAGTCTTCCTGATCACAATAGTATTAATCATATTCTTTCCCGAAATCGTACTATGGCTGCCTAGGCAGGTGCTTCCGCAGTCGGTCGGGTGCTTCGCAAAACCTAGCGGCGGCGGCATTATTTGCCCGTGATCGAGACGCCCCGCCGCCATGACACCGATGCCATTGATCGGATGCGATCGTTTTTGCGTCCCGACGGTCTTATCCTCGGACACGCACGAGGATTGCGTTGGCTTCAGAACGGCCTGTCGCCGTTGATGGTGCAGCGGCGCATAACACGCTTATAGCGGGCCTCGTCGAAGCCGGTGGCGCGGTGCAGCATGCAGCGATTGTCCCACACCATACACTGACGTGAGCTCCAGCTATGGGTATAAACGCGGGCCGGTGGCGTGATCATTATGTTGAGTTCCTCGATCAACGCACGGCCTTCTTCATAGTCCATGCCTTCTATCCACTCAGCATGGTCGCCGAGGAATATTGCCTTACGTCCGGTGTCTGGATGTGTGCGCACGATGGGATGCGCAATCGGCGGCACCTTGGCCTTCTGGTCTGGAGTCAGGGGATCTTCACCGTGGCGACGTGTACGCGAAAAATCGAAATTGTGGATCGCGCGACATCCTTCAATCCTGGCCTTTATCGCAGCCGGCAGCAGGTCATAGGCGGAATACATGTCAGCGAATTGAGTTTCTCCGCCGGCCTCCGGCACAACTTCTGAATACATCATCGTCGCCTGTCCGGTGCGCTCACGCCAGGAGCCATCGGTGTGCCAAAACAGCGTGCCCTTATCTGGGTGTTTGCCGCTTGGATTGCCGTCCTTGCCGAGGTTGGACAGCATGTAGATCTCCGGATGGTCTTTGTAGCCGTGATACTGGTTGAGCACGTGGATCTGCACTTCGCCGAAATTGCGAGCAAAGGCGACCTGCGTCGCCGGCGGGAGGTCAACGTCTTGGAACATAATCAGTTGGTAGTCGAGAAAGGCTTCATAGACTTTAGCGAATATTGCCGGCGATACGGCCTCCGCCAGCGTAACGCCGGTAATCTCGCAGCCGAGAACTGGGTGCAGCGATTTGACCTGGAATGGCCAATCGCTTGCCGCGTGTTGAGATTTCAGTTTGGTTTGCGCCATGACGACCACCCGAGAGTTTTCGCGTAGCCGTGATTATGCCAGTGCGGACGCGGGGTTCATAGTCAGCCAGACCCACAAACGCAGTTACAGATTCTGTCTCCTTTCATTTTACTGCTGGGCTTGCTCAGATTGCGAGCACCCCATGGCAGCATTGCACCTATGGTGCTACGCGCTTCCTGCACGCCCAGTACGAGGCGATAGGGGAGGAATATCATGCGATCAAACCACTTTTACGTCATATCGGTCGGTCTGTTGGTCGGGTTGTTGTTGTTGACGCCCAAACTAGTCGTAGCGCAGCAATCGACGTCCGGTCAGCCCAGTGCGAGCGCGCCCCAGCCGTTGCCGTCGCCGACGACCAACTCGGTGCTCGCCGATCAGCCCAAAACTGAAGGAGCGCAGAAGCTGGCACCGGTGGCACCGCCGCCCATTGCGACAGCAGCCGATAAAATTCCTGTCGACCAATTAAAGGTCCCGCCTGGATTTAAGCTGGAGCTCTATGCCAGCGGAATGACGAATGCGCGCTCTTTGGTGCGCGGCGACAAGGGCACGAT
>JBAPZR010000636.1:0-1877 GCA_049285335.1 Xanthobacteraceae bacterium
GCTTGAGTTCCATCGATGACGTGATGGAACAAGACGGAACGACACGGAGCGGTACATCGTTTCCAAGATGCTGCGAAGAAAGACGGATTGAGTGGTGGGACGGAGTAAGGAGACACTCGATGCGGAAGTCGATCCCCTTAGTATTACTCGCTGCGCTCGTCGTCGCGCCGCCGGCTGCCTTCGCTCAGTACCAAGGCCAAGACCAGTCGAAGGGTACGGCCCAGGGCTATAAGCCGTCTGGAGAGACTCCGGCCAAGCAAAAAGAGAGAAACCAGGATTACAGCAAAGTTCCTGGTGCGCCGGGTAACAAATCAGGGCCTCCCGCACAGCAGAGCCGTTAGTAGGGCATTCAGCCGTCGAGAGCAATCTCGGCGGCTTTTTCCTTCGTCTGCGGCTTTGCTGTTTGATCGACTACTTCTTTTTTCCTAACAGCCGCTGCCATCCTTCACGACGAAGCACGCGCCGGTATCCCCAACTGACCAGGGCGGCGGAAAGCGGCGTTTCTACCACACCGAAAACACTCGGCCGATATCATAGACCGCTGAGCCGAGTACGCAGAGCGCGAGCCCGCCACCAATCACTGAGAGCAGCACAGCGGATTCCACGCGGTCGATCTTTTGCTTGTCGACGTGGAGCTTGTCAGCGAAGTGGGCCACCGCACTAGCCCTCGCATAGGAAAGGATGGGGGACTCCACCCTTCACCATGGACTTACCTTCCGATCCGTACTGGGGCTGTGACAAACGTCACACACCAAGCCGCTGAGCGATCATGCGATCTCTATGAGGCCGCCGATTGGATCAGCCCGGTCAAGGCTGCGCGCATCGCGTCGTCGAGATCGACGTCGGTGAAGCCGCGGGTCCGCTGCAAGCGCGCGACAACGCGCTCAAGGAAGGTGCCGCGCTTCTCAACCGGCACGCGGTCGGCGGCGCCCCAGACGGTCCGAAGCTGGCGACCTTCGACGGATCGAATTGGAAAGCGGCTCGACATCCCCCCGATCCAAAGGAAGGCGCTACTCACAGCAAAGTGGTCGGTGGTACGCGAAAAGCTGGGCGTGCCGTGACGTCAAGTTCGGCTAAATGGACGACAGAGCGTTGGGAGAGCGGGTTCGCGGCGCTGTCGAAGTTCCGTGCGCAGATTTTGTCGTTCCCGCTCATGCGATTGCGGTCGAGTGCGGCTGCGATCTCGTCTATCAGGTCGAAGTAATTATCAACCGCTGACTCGACTCGCGGGCGAAGCGCCGGGTGACTGTTTGCAAATTTCATGGCGTATTCTATTCCGGTCCATTGGGACGCCATTTTATCGGCGATCGTATTCATCACAGCTATCCTTCCTGTTTCAGCCGTTGCAATTAGGATTTAATTGCCGCAAAAACATTTCGCTCCTAATGTTTAGCGCTCCAAGCTGAGAATGCAGCGGCACCGACGAGCGCAGCGGCGACGGAAAACTGCGTGACGGCTACGGAAATCTGAGCGACGTTTACGATAGTATCCATGATCATTCTCCTATGCCGTATCAAATACGGTGCTGATCATGAATGGTCCAACAAGAAAAACTAAAATTTCTATCTCTGAGTATATGCAGTCGACGCCGTTCTAGTTCCGCTGCCATCTCGTCAATGACGGAGAAGTGAGCAGACTGTATGTGGGGGAGCAGACGAAACCCCCGCGTGCGATTAGAGTTATCCGAGCGTGCTTATTCAGATCGACGAAATCTCGGCAAGGCCCGTCAAACTGTTCTCGGTTGTGGCTGTAAGCCTAAGTGCGCTGTGGCTGTCCGCTGCGCGGTCGGAGCGTTTCAATCCCTACCAGCCAGTAACATTGATTGCCTTCATGTGCGAAGGCATCGCCTGCACGGATGAACCAGTGCCGCCTAAGAC
>JBAPZR010000637.1:0-3224 GCA_049285335.1 Xanthobacteraceae bacterium
AGTCGTTCTCGTCCACGGCGTAGAGAATTTCGAAGACGCGCGAGATTTCAAGAACGCGATGCTCCGGCGCTGGCTCCGGCAGCATTTGCAGCGTGACCTCATCGAGACCGAGCCTGGCACGCGCCAGCTGACCATAAAAGGCGGTCGGGTAGGAGGCCGCCTGCCGATAAAGCGAGTCTGCGTCTTGCTCGCGCCCTAGCGCTTCGGCCGCGCGGGCTTGCCAATAGTAGGAACGAGCCAGGGTGATTGGATTGACGACGCCGTCTGCGATCCGCGCAAAGTGCGGCAGAGCGAGTGACGGCTCATGGAGGAATCGCAACGCGATCCAGCCGGCGGTAAAGTGCTGCTCGGCGCGAAAGTTTTCGTCGTTCGGCACCGCAGCGCTATTGACGACCTCGTAGGCGAGCCGCGGCTCGTTAAGGTCGAGAAGTTTGCGGGCAACGAGGCGCCGTTCCACCCACCACTGATCGACGTCGCCGAGGCTTGCCGGATCGCGCGGTGCGGTGATGAGCAACTGGGCAGCTTCTGGAATCTTATCGGAACGCCGCAGCCACTGGACGCGGCTGAAAATGTAACCCGGATCGCGCCGTGCGCTTTCCGGGACCGCCTCGAGCAAGGTTTTGGCGTTGCCGGTCTGATCAATCACGGCCACGCGCGCCTTAGCGATATCGAGCGCCACGGCGTTGAGGTGCTGCGCCGCTCTCAATGCTGCGTCCTCATCCTCGGCATACAGCCGGCTATCCATGCGCGCTGCGTCATCAGCTGGCGTGATTAATCCCGCGAAGACCTCGCGCGCTTGCGCCTCCAAATCGGAGTCAAAGGCGTCGCTGCGCCAAGCGTCTTGCAGGATCGCCGAAGCACCTGCCGTATTTCCCTCCGCGGACAGCGAGCGCGCCAATACAAAATGACCCTTAGCGGTGTGCGGCGGCTCGTGGGCGAAAAAGGCGATCACCACTCGCGGGTCGACGGTTTCCTGCCACATCACCCCTTCAGCGCGCCGGCGCAGAACCTGAATGCCCGGCCAGCTCGGATTGGCTGTGATAAAGGCTTCATAGCGAGCAAAGTCGTTCGGTCCGTTTTCGCTCCGCAAAATCACCCATTCGGCAACCTTCCGCGCCAAAGGATCAGTGATGGAGCTTTCGATCGTAGTGGCTTCGTCCTGACGGTTCTTGCGGACAAGATCGATAGCCTGTTTCACGGCAGACAAATCGAGCGGCGATGTCGCAGTGGTTGCTGCCATGGCGAACGGTGGGGCGGTCCGCACGGGAACACCCGTTCGCGGCGCGATCGGCGCCTGGGCGGCGGGAGTTTGCAACGACGGACTAGTCGGGCCCGTAGGTTTTCGCGGCGCAGACTTCGCCGTCGGCGCTTTCTCGTTTTTGACAGATTTAATCGCGGGACGATGGCGCGGCACCGGGATCGGCTCGGACTGCGACGTGGCACCCGCATGCGCGGTCACGAGGCTGACCGCCAAGGTGGCTAGCACGATGGGCCGAAAAGCCGACACATTTCCCTCCGCAGGCAGCATTCCTGGCCACATGTATTGGCGCAGCGAGGTTGAATAAATCCTAACCGCGGCATCGGTGCGACAATTTACAGTTTTGCGGCGGTTCCGGGGCCTGGGGCGCTGTGCGCGGATCCTGTACTTGACCTATTGCTTGCCATAAATGCGGCTAAGTGTGCCAAATGGTTAACTCCGCTCCGCGGAATTTGGGTGCCCTCCCGCGGATAGGGGCTTTCAAGCCCGCGCCCGAACCGATAATTATGGTGCTTGCCGGGGCGCTTCGCGCGGACATTCGTCCGCAAGCGATAAAGGCCGCGGGCCGAATGGATCGTATCATGGCCGCCAAGACCAAGTTTCGAGGCTCGTTCACCGCTCTCGTGACCCCTTTCAAGAACGGGTCGGTCGACGAAAAAGGCTTCCGCGATCTGGTGGATTGGCAAATCGCCGAGGGAACCAATGGCTTGGTCCCGGTCGGCACCACGGGCGAAAGTCCGACGCTGTCGCACGACGAACACAAGAACGTCGTCGAATGGTGCGTCGACCAGTCGCGCGGCCGTGTTCCTGTCGTCGCCGGCGCCGGCTCGAATTCAACCGATGAGGCGATCGAACTCGCCCGGCATGCCGAAGAGGCTGGCGCCGATGCCGCGCTCGTCGTCACTCCCTATTACAACAAGCCGACGCAGGAAGGGCTTTATCAGCACTTCAAGGCGATCAACGATGCGATCGGCATTCCCATCCTCATCTATAATATTCCGTCGCGTTCCGTGATCGACATGTCGGTCGACACCATGAAGCGCCTCTACGAACTCAAAAACATCGCCGGCGTGAAGGACGCCACCGCGAACATGACGCGCGTGTCGCAACAGCGCGCCACGCTTGGCGAGGATTTCAATCAGCTATCCGGCGAGGACATCACTGCGCTCGGATTCATGGCGCATGGTGGCCACGGCTGCATCTCGGTGACCTCCAATGTCGCGCCGCGGCTGTGCGCGGAATTCCAGGCCGCATGCCTCAAGGGCGATTTCGCCGTGGCGTTGAAACTGCAGGACAAACTTACGCCTTTGCACATCAATCTCTTCGTCGAGACGAGTCCGGCGCCGATCAAATATGCGCTCTCGCTGCTCGGCAAATGCGCCAACACCCTGCGGCTGCCGATGGTATCGGCGAGCGAAAAGGCGCAAGCGGCGGTTCGCCAAGCCATGGTGCATGCCGGCCTGATCAATTGAAGCGACCGCGCCTCGTCGGCGCGATGCCCTGGCCCGCGCGACGTTTCGCGCTGATCGATCGATTGGGAGATCGCGGAATGCTCGAAGACTTCAAGAAGTTCGCGCTCAAGGCCGGATGAGCGGCGACGACGTTCGCAAGGTGCGGCGAGGATGGCGGCTAAGGGGGCGGCGAAAACGGAAAGAAAGCTTCGCGTCGTCGCTGACAATCGCAAGGCGCGTTTCAATTATTTCATAGACGAGACGTTCGAAGCCGGGCTCGCGCTCACCGGAACGGAAGTAAAATCGCTCCGCCAGGGCAAGGCGACGATCGCCGAATCCTATGCCGATGCGCGCGGCGGCGAGATCTGGCTGATCAATTCGAATATTCCGGAATATCTGCAAGCCAATCGGTTCAATCACGTCCCGAAGCGCCCCCGCAAGCTGTTGCTGCATCGCCGGCAAATCAACAAGCTGGTCGGCGCGGTCGAACGCGAGGGCATGACGCTGGTGCCGCT
>JBAPZR010000638.1:0-4011 GCA_049285335.1 Xanthobacteraceae bacterium
GAATGGAACTGAGTACGGAGTACCACACCCCGCTTTAATGGAACGCCGGACCTACAACGCTTATTGATCGCGCGATGATTGCCGCGATCTGCACTGGTCTTCCGATACAGAATGGGTTCATCCCCTAAAAAGGCCGATTGGGAGAACTCCATTTACCGCGTATCATGCAGCAAGAGTCGTTTGGAACTCGAGATCGGCGATTAATTCCAGATCCGCCTTGGTTCTAGGGCGCGTACTGGACCGGCCATCCTGCCGCTACGTTGCCGACAAGCGTGATGAAATCGCGTCGCCTCAATGACGCATCACAGCAAATTTGGATGGCCGATGTCCGCTTTGGGTCATAAGCAGACATTTCCTCGTGTCTGAGCGATGTCCGCTTTACCCCCGAAAGCGGGCATTACAGGTCGCAACGATGCGACCTAGCTCCTTTCACCTTCCACCAGGCCCTGAATATCGGATATGAGGCAATAACACCTTGCCGCGATAGTCGGCGAGGCGCCGGTCTGCGCCCGTACCGAGCCGGGCATTGAAGTCGTAAATTGTTATCACGGCTCTGACTCCCTCTATCGGTCGTGTCCGCTTTACCTCCGAAAGCGGACATGAGTTTAGCCTTGTGCCATGAGCGACCAAATGCGGTGCAGCAAAAAGGCGAAGCGCGACCTTGCGGATCGAACCTGATTCAAAGTTCACCCAAGCCCGCGGGATCGTCACCAGCATGCTCGCCGGATCGGGTCGCTGAGGGCGCGAGAAAACCACCAAAATGTGTTGCGCGTCACAGAGGCACTCGTCCGGCTCTGGTCTAAACTCTCATGTGTTTTTGGTGAAGGGGGATTTTCATGCGCAAATTAGCGATCGCCGTACTTGCCGCTGCCTCTGCGGGTTTGACTGTCACTCAAGTCGCATCAGCAGCCGACCTGGGAAGAGCCGTTCCGCGACCGGCTTATGTCCCGCCAGCACCAGTTCCGTACCTTTGGACCGGCTGTTATGTCGGCGGCAACATCGGCGGAGCTTGGTCGAACGTTGACGTTAGCAACGTCGCGACCGGTGGGACTGTCTCAGCAAGCAATAGCGGCGTTGCTGGCGGCGGCCAGATCGGCTGCGACTACCAGGCGGGTGCGTGGGTGGTTGGCTTTCGGAATATGTTCGACGCGACAAGCTTGAGCGGCAGCGGAACGCTTTCGACCATACCGTTCACGGGTACGGCCAACAGCCGCACGAACTGGTTCGACACCCTAACAGCTCGCGGCGGCTATCTCGTGGCGCCGAACGTGTTGTTATATGTGCAGGGCGGGGCGGCATGGACGAACACAAATGTAACCTTTCTGGATAACACCGGCACACAAGTAGGCCAGTTCTCCAACGACCGCACCGGCTGGACAGTTGGTGGGGGTGCCGAATGGATGTTTGCGCCGCATTGGTCAGTATTTGCCGAATACAATTTCATGGGCTTCGGCACACAGAGTGCTGCCTTTGCGACTTGTGGTGGTAGTTGTGTCCTCAGCGCCAAAGCGAACATTCAAGATGTTCTCGTTGGCCTGAATTACAAATTCTAAATAATGACCGTGCCGACAAGGCGCTGGTGTCACCTTTCCGCAGATGCTTATCGTTAGCGCCGACGAGATAGTCGGAGTCTAGGGCGCGGTGGATTGCAGCGAACTTTGCGAAGCTACCGGAATTGTTGCGGAAGGAATGGGGCGACAAGCAACTCCCGCGCCAGGGCGTCGGGACGCAGCCGAACGAAGGTCGAGGCGCACGTCGCTCTTGCTTCCGGGCAAAAAGTTCTGACGTCATTGCGGCCGCGTCAGTCCGTTTGTGGCACGGTGTACGTGGCGAAGCCCGGAGAGCCTTTGCTGCAGTGAGAGCGCTACGTTTAACCTCTCGTATACAAATTCCCCGGTAGGCTGTTGTCGGGCCGGTGGGGCCAGAGGGTGTCCCGGCCTAATACGCAGGCGGAGAAGCCCCGGCTATTCGGTTAGTTCCCAACCTCGCGGTCGGGGCTTCTACCCGTGTATGACATTGCCTTGTGGGGAATTGCCCAATGGCAATAATCATCAGCTTACTGATCGTTGTAGCGTGCTATATCGCGGCACGAGTTATTGATGCCGCTGACGACCGAATTGGACTGTCGTCATCATCCAAGAAATCAGGATCGCGTACCGTTAGGCGCCCAGCACGATATTTGCCAAGGCCGGCCCTGCAGGACCGGAGCTTTCAGCCTGGAGCCCCGCAAGCGAAACTAAAACGAGACTGGTGCGCACCCCTTCGGTCGCTTAAGGTTCCGACCATCGTGAGACTGTCACGCTGACCACACACACTCTCTCTCCCTGGTACGCTCCGACAATGAGGTCGAATAGAAACGCCATTTGCCGCGTATCCGGCTGCAAGAGTTGTTTGGCGGTTGGTACAAACAGTTCAAGATCGTAAATTAATTCCAGATCCGCTATGGCTCCACGGCGCCTACGGACTTAATACGGTCGTCCGTAAAAAGGATCTGCAATTGAGGCGCTGCGCTTTCTTTATACGGAGTTAGTGTCGCTGCTTGTTTCCAGGTCGGCATCGTGAATTGAAACACCGCGCCGAGAGAAGACCCGGGCGACGCCCACAGGCGGCCGCCATGGGCTTCGATAATCGACCGGCAGATTGACAGTCCCAAGCCCATACCGTTGGGCTTGGTCGTAAACAAACGATCAAAAATACGATCGGCGATGTCCAGGTCGAACCCGGTGCCGGCATCTGCGACAGCGACCAGTACGCTGTCAGGCGCTTCCATTTGCGATTCGATATGCAAAATTCGCGACCGGTCTGTGATTGAACTCATTGCATCCGCGCCGTTGGTGATTAGGTTCATGAGCACCTGTTGCAACCCGACGCGATCTCCCCGTACCTGTGGAAGATCCGCGGGCAATCGGGTTCGAACCAATACGTTGCGAGCTTGTAGCGTCGAATTCGTCAAAGTAAGAACGTCCCGAATAACGCTATTGATATCGATAGCGAGATATTCGGGCTTGTCGTTCCGGAGGAGCGAACGGATGCGCCCCATCACCTCACTCGTTCGATTGGCCGCGTGAACGGCGCTGGCCATGGCTTCCTTGGCCTCCAGGAGGTTTGGGCCGTCGCGATTGAGCCAACGTCGCGCGGCTTGCCCATGGGCGACGATCGCGGCAAGCGGCTGATTGATTTCGTGCGCGATGGATGCAGCAAACTCGCCCATCGTTGTTAGTCGGGCTACCCGCGCGAGTTCCAACTGAGCCTCCTGCAGTGCCGTTTCTGCTCGCTTGCGATCGGTCACATCCACGGTCACTCCGATGTACTCCTTCACTTCACCGGATTCGTGAAAGACAGGATTGCCGACCATGTGAAGATGCTTGATCGACCCATCATTAAAGACGATCCGATACGGAATGTCATAAGGCTTTCCTGAGCGAGCGGCACTGGCGCTTATCGCTTCAACTGAGGGCCGATCGTCCGGGTGAATCACATTCAAGAACACTTGATAGGTGAGCTCCGTCTCTTTTGGATCGAGGCCGAAGATGCGCCATTCCTCCTCCGACCAAAACACCTCTCCGCTCGTCGTGTTCCTCGCCCAACACCCGGTGTGGCTAATTCTTTCAGCCTGGGCCAAGTAAAATTCGCTGCGCTTAAGTGCTTGTTCAGCGTAAACACGATCCGTGATTTCAGCTGCCGCACCGATGATTTCGATGATCTCGCCGAACTTGTTAATGACCGGATGACCTGTGCTTTGGACGTGTTTGATCGTTCCGCCGCCAAGCAGGAGCCGATAATCGTGCGCAAAGTCCTTACCCGTATGAATTACCAGTTCAATATTTTGTTGGATAGCATTCCGGTCGCTCGGATGCACTCTGTCAAGAAACGCCGAAATGGATGGGTCCGTGCTTGTCGGGTCGTACTCCAATATTCGAAATAGTTCTGGGGACCAGAAACACTGTTTTGTTCGAACATTCAAAGCCCAGCTTCCTGTGCGTGTCAGCCTTTGTCCCTCAGCCATGTATG
>JBAPZR010000639.1:0-76678 GCA_049285335.1 Xanthobacteraceae bacterium
CGAGATCAGGGATACGAACGAAGCCACGGCTCTAACTCACAAAACGTGCCATGTCGGGGCTCGGCATCAATTAGTTTTCCTTGCGCCGTAGGAATACCAGTCCAAAAATTCCATCGAGGATGAGGACGGTCTGGATGAATAAGCTTAAGAACGTCATCGACGTCAGACGAAGCCGCATGCTGCGACTCCGCGCCAAATTGATCGGTCATAAAAGGTCCTTCCGTGCAAATTTATTTGTACAAAATACAAACAGTCACCCGACGAAATGCGTCGTTCATGTTGGAAAAATCTAACGGCTATGGATGGTGGCTCGGGCATGATGACAGGTGCGCTTCTTCGCCCGCTGCAAACCTGGTCAGGGTGATCTTCGCTTGAAAAAAGACGGCCAGCAACGCAAGCGGCACTGTGCCACCGCGTCGATCACGGTGAAAGCCACGGTAAAAGACGCGCCCCCATTCAGGATGGTTGAGTAGGCGAAGGGCTTCCGGATGCTTTGACGCGCCATCTGCAGCCAGATTGGCACCGGTGTATGCTCCATGTGGAAACCGACTCGAGCCAGGTACGCAAAGCGAAGCGTCGTCACTGACTTTGCAATACGCGCAGGACCACCACCAACCCGGTAACTCGGTTTCAATTAACCCAACGGCACAGTCTATGGAGCGTGTGACACCCGGGGGAGCGGAGGCAAATACGGTCGCAAAGTCACGATCCAATTCTGCGGTGCCTTCGCTAACGGCCTCGACCTTTCGTAACAGTCCCTCGAACTCGTCAACTTTCTCAGGTTGTTCGGTCTCAATCGGTAAAAAATTGATGGTCATAAGTGTTCCTTGCTGCGCGCCAATTTGGCGAGCAGGGTGAATTTGATTGTCGTTGTAGTAGCTCCTTAGTCGACGCCGACAGATCGGATGCAACAGAAAGGCCGAGAGTACGATGCGTTCGGTCTCATAGCTGCGTTTGTTCGGACTGACCGTGTCGCGGTACCTGCCAAGAACTTCCCCGAGCGTCGTCTGTTTCAAAATCTTCGGGTCAGCCAGGAGCAGGCCCTTGTCAGCCCTGACCTCCATCAGGCGTGCCCAGGCCTGAGCATCCTTTCGTTCCAAAAACTCTTGGTGACGGATGCCTGCCCCACGCGACGGACTTGAACGTGGTACTTGTTCCTACGCTTGCGGATGCTCGCCATGACGTTCCTCTGTGCCAGGTTTGTGCCAAGCACGAAGGAAACTTTGGAGCGCGGAAGCTAAGTGTTTGATGGTGTTGGTGCCCAGGGGCGGAATTGAACCACCGACACCTGCATTTTCAGTGCAGTGCTCTACCGACTGAGCTACCTGGGCGTAGTTGGGCTTACTTGGGCTTATTGGGCTTACTAATTGGCGCGGCGACTTATAAAGGCTCGATTTCGCACTGTCCAGGATAGGCGGATCGGCCGAAGTAGGCTTATCGAGCCGTATCATCGCCGTCGTCGCGACGCTCGTCCTCTTCCTCGTCTTCGGTCACCGGCACGACATAGACCCCGGCGAGCCAGCGATGAAGGTCGACATCGGCGCAGCGCTTCGAGCAGAACGGACGCAGCAAGACATCCGTGGGCTTGCCGCAAATTGGGCAAACGCTTTGAGCGGCCTTGCGGGTCTTGGCTTCAATCATCAACGGAATATGGGACGCTGGGCGGCTTGCGCCAGTGTGGTGGATTTGAAGTTCCTTCGGTTCTGCGGCGCCCTCGCATAGAAACTTCACATCAAAAAACCACGCCGGAATGGAAGCGACAGTAGCCATTGCGATCGACGGGGACTAAGCAATCACCATAGTTGTGCGTCTCGACCCTGGCGTCCTTTCTATTCCGAAGTTCGCTTGGAGCGTGCCGCACGAGTGTCGCGGATTTCGGAATCGCCACACTAGCGTCACAACGTATTGATCCAGCCGAAATGGGTCGGAAAGCCTTCGCCGCCCAACAGCGACAGAGTCTCGTAAAGCGGCAGGCCGATAATGTTTGAATAGGAACCGACGATCTTGACGAGGAATCCGCCGGCAATGCCTTGCGCGGCGTAACCGCCGGCCTTGCCGCGCCATTCGCCCGAGGCGAGATAGGCTTCGATGTCTTCGTCGGACAATCTTTTAAAGCGCACCCGCGTCTCGACGTAACGCGAACGGAAAGTCTCCTTCGGCGTCACCATAGAAATCGCGGTATGGACCCGGTGGTTGCGTCCGGAAAGTAGCCGCAGGCACTGCGCCGCCTCGTCGAGCAACTCGGCTTTCGGCAGGATGCGGCGGCCGACGGCAACCACGGTATCGGCGGCCAGGATGTATGAGCCTTTCAGCTCGTCGTCGATCCGCACCATGGCGAGCGCCGCCTCGGCCTTCTCACGCGCGAGCCGCGTCGCGTAAGCGCGCGGCAATTCACCCCGTTTCGGCGTTTCGTCGATGTCGGTAGGCCGCAGCGCATCGGGCTCAATGCCGACCTGATTGACAAGCGAAAGCCGGCGCGGCGAACCGGAAGCGAGGACCAATTTTGGGCGGCCGATCATTTGAATCGGTACGTGATCCGTCCCTTGGTCAGATCGTACGGCGTCATCTCGACGAGCACCTTGTCGCCGGCAAGTACGCGGATGCGATTCTTGCGCATGCGTCCCGCGGTATGCGCGATGATTTCATGCTCGTTTTCAAGCTTCACCCTGAACGTGGCGTTCGGGAGGAGCTCCGTCACGACACCTGGAAATTCCAAGAGTTCTTCTTTCGCCATACGCCTTCCGAAAATTCGTTACCTCTTGGCCCGGTCCTATCCGCATTCCGCGCCAAAATTTGCGCGGACCCTAGCGGATGACGGACTTATCCACAACTGCGTCGCGGTTGATGTCATTCATTGCCGGGGCCGCGAGGAATAAAGCGCTGACGAATATTCGCCAAAATCTGGTCGCGCACCGCCCGATAGGCGTCGAGCCGCTGGTCGCGGCTGCCTTCGGTCGCGGTCGGATCGGCGGTCGGCCAATATTCGACGTCGACCGCGTTGGTGCGGGTCAGCTCCAGCGCCCGGTGATGGGCTTCCGGAGCGAGCGTGACGATGAGATCGAAATTCAACCCTTCCCATTCGTCCAATTCCTCAAATGTCACCGGCTTGTGCCGGGAAATGTCGAGGCCGACCTCCGCCATGACCGCGACCGCGAATGGGTCGAGTTCGCCCTTGCGCACGCCGGCCGAGCCGACATAGACGGCGCGGCCGAAAATTTGCTGGAACAGGGCGGCCGCAATCGGCGATCGGACCGAATTGAGGCCGCAGGCGAACAAGACTGCGAGCGGCGGACGCGCTAATGGCGGCATCGCGCCCTCAGCCCTTCCAATGCAATACCGAGATCAAAGTGAACAACCGACGTGCGGTATCGAAATCGATATCGACCTTGGTCTTGAGCCGCTCGATCACGAGCCGCGAACCTTCGTCGTGCAACGCGCGGCGGCCCATGTCGAGCGCCTCGATGCGATCCGGCGTCGCGGTGCGGATCGCCGCGTAGTAGCTGTCGCAGACCACGAAATAGTCTTTGACGATACGGCGAAACGGCGCCAATGACAGCAGGTGAGCGATCACCGGCGTGTCGTCGGCGAGGCGGATATCGAAAACCAGCCGGCTGCCGTTGATACCGAGCCGCAACGCATAAGGGCCGCCGGCATGGCCGACCGGCCGGAACTGGTTCTGCTCGATGAGATCGTAGATCGCGACCCGGCGCTCATGCTCGGCGTCGTCGCTGGTGCGCCCAAGCGAAGCCTCGTCGATCGTTACCGCAGCGAGGCGGCTGGTGGTGTTCTCCTCCTTGCTCGGGGTTTTCCGCGGCATCAGCGATTGAGCCGGATTGCGATCGAGCGCGCGTGCGCGTCGAGCCCTTCCGCCGTGCCGAGCGTGATGGCGGCATCGGCGAGCTTGCGCAATTGCTCGGGACCGCATTTGAGGATCGACGTGCGCTTCATGAAATCCAGCACGCCCAACCCGGAAGAGAAGCGCGCGGAGCGCGCCGTCGGCAGGACGTGATTGGATCCGGCCACATAATCGCCGATCGCTTCCGGGGTGTGCGCGCCGAGAAAGATTGCGCCGGCGTTGCGGATGTGCTTGGCGAACCCTTCGCTGTCGGCAACCGCGATCTCGATGTGCTCGGGTGCGATGGCGTCGATCAACGGCAAGGCCTCCTCGATTGCGCGCACCAGAATAACCGCGCCATTGTCTCGCCACGACGCGGTCGCCACGTCGGCGCGCGGCAAAGCCGCGAGCTGGCGCGCGACCGCCCGCTCAACCTCGCCGGCGAGTTGTTCGTCGTCGGTGATGAGGATCGCCTGCGCGCTCGTGTCATGTTCGGCTTGCGCCAAGAGATCGGCGGCGATCCAATCCGGGTTGCCGCCGCTATCGGCGACGATCAGAACCTCCGAGGGTCCGGCAATCATGTCGATGCCGACCTTGCCGAACACCATGCGCTTGGCGGCGGCGACAAAGGCATTGCCCGGCCCAACGATCTTATCAACAGGCGCGATCGTCTCGGTGCCGTAGGCCAAAGCGGCGATCGCCTGCGCTCCTCCGATGCGAAAGATGTCGTCGATGCCGGCAAGCTTAGCCGCTGCCAAGACCAGCGGATTGAGCTTGCCGCCGGGCGACGGGACGACCATGACAATGCGCGGCACGCCGGCCACCTTCGCCGGCACGGCATTCATCAAGACGGAGGATGGGTAGGCGGCGGTTCCCCCCGGCACATAGAGGCCGACCGCCTCGATCGCCGTCCAGCGCGCGCCAAGCTCGACCCCGAGCGGGTCGACGAAGCGATCGTCCTGCGGCAGCTGGCGGCGGTGATAGGTTTCGATGCGGCGCTGCGCGAGTTCGAGCGCGTCGAGCGCATCGCGACTGCAGGACCTCGCGGCTGCGGCGATTTCTTCAGCCGGCACTCGCGCGCCGGCCTCCGCGAGATCCAGCTGGTCGAACTTGAGCGTGTAGTCCCGCACGGCGGCGTCGCCGCGCCGCGCGACGTCATTAACGATAACGCGAACGGCCGCCTCGACATCGGCCGAGGCCTCGCGTTTGGAATCGAGCAATGCACGAAACCGGCGCGCAAAATCCGTGGACTTTATGTCAAGGCGAATGGCCATTGGTGCTGCACTAAAGTCTACGGCGTCGCGATGCGGCGCACTTCCGCGCTGCGTAGCAGTCCATTGAAGTTATAACAATTCTAAAATTGCCTTTAGAGATTGACAAAAAGTTCGCCTTTCCCCAAGTGCTTGAGCGAGGCCTTAAGCGCGTCATCAAATATGCAAGTCACGGCGATGCAGGTTACGGCGCCATTTCTGCTGCTCGGTTGTGCATTGTTGCTCTATTCGAATGCCGGTCGCGCGGACGATACGGTCGCGCTGTCGCTCACGATGCAAGACCATAAATTCGAACCGGCGGAGCTTCATGCCCCGCCCAACCGGGCCATTGCTATCCACGTCCGCAATCTCAATCCGATCGTTTCGGAGTTCGAAAGCGGCGATCTGCATTTTGAGAAGATCGTCCCCGCGGGAAGTGACGCAGTGGTTTACGTGCGGCCTCAGCAGCCCGGGCGTTATAATTTCTTTGATGATTTTCACCATGAAACGCAAGGTTTCCTGGTTGTGCCATGATTGAACCTGCCGCGTGATGCGAGGCGTCCATGCTTGCTGCTTTGGTCATTGTCTTTCGCGAAGTCTTTGAAGCGGGGCTTGTCGTTGGCATCGTCATGGCCGTGACGGCGGGCGTGGCCGGCCGCGCCTATTGGATCGCCGGCGGCGTGATCGCCGGCGTTTTAGGGGCCTGCGTGGTGGCGCTCTTTACCGGCGGGCTGTCCGAACTTTTCGGCGGCAACGGGCAGGAAGTGTTTAATGCGAGCATTCTGGGTTTCGCCGTGCTCATGCTCACCTGGCACAATGTATGGATGGCGCGACACGGCCGCGAACTTGTCGCCGAATTGCGGGCGGCCGGCGAGGCCGTCGTTGCCGGATCGAAATCGCTGTTGGCGCTGGCGATCGTGGTCGCGATCGCGGTGCTGCGCGAAGGTTCCGAGGTCGTTCTTTTTCTTTATGGGGTGGCGGCGGCCCAGGGCGGGGCGAGCTGGGCGATGGTCGCAGGCGGCGCTGTCGGCCTCATTCTCGGCGCCTCGGTCTGCCTTTTGACCTATCTTGGGCTCATCACCATTCCCACGCGCTATCTGTTCAGTGTCACGAGCGCGCTGATTGCACTACTCGCCGCCGGCATGGCGGCCCAGGCGATCGCTTTTCTGGAACAAGCCAATATCGTGACCGCGCTCGATCAGACCGCGTGGGATACGTCCTGGATTTTAAGCGATTCCAGTTTCTTGGGTCGCGCGCTGCATACCTTGATTGGTTACGTCGATCAGCCGACCGCCATGCAGGTTGTGGTTTATGCCATGACGCTGTTCATAATTTTATTGCTGATGCGGCTGTTCGCAGCGCCCCCGGCGCGACGCCCGCGGACCGCCTGATCCCCAATCAGCCGCGGGCGGAATCGGCGGCGAAGTGGTCCGGACAAAGAGCCGCGGTCGAGACCTCGCCGAGGTCGGCGAGTTCGGCTTCCAGACATTCGACGTCAAGACGAATGACCCCTCCACCCGAGAAAATAAGGGATACCGCTCCACCAGGGGAATCGCTTTCTGCGAATTCGACGGCAAGGAGATTGAGGGGTGCATCCTTGGCGGCTTTATCGAGATTGCGGCATTTGCAGGCTAGCACCCGCTCGAAGCGAAGCGCCGTGCGGCAGCGTCGGTAATCCGGCTTAGTCTGCGGATTGGGGTCCGCCACGCTCATCCAGTCGAACCGGTTCAGCGCCATGACGAAGCGATGATCGTGGGGTCGCCAGAAGATATCCCCAATCTTGACCAAGGCGTCCTGGACGTGCGCCGAGATCACCTCGATGTCGTCCTTATCGAGGGCGACGAGTTTGAGTTCGTCCGTGCACGGACTCATTCGGTCGTATTCCCTGATCAATGTCTCTCAAGCGATTGCCGTGATGGGAAGTTAGTGATGGCACCCGCGGCCCGCAAGTGTCGGATCGGTCGACGTTTCAAGAAATGCGTTCGCTATTTGTAGCCCTACGGGTCTTTCGTTTTTTGCTGGATGAATGATCCCTCCGGCGCGCTCCAACATACCGCGATCAATACAGTGTGAAAATTGGTCATGACAACCAGCAGGTCTGAAAAATGTGCGACGCAGACGTGCGGCTAGCGCTTTTGTGATAGCCGCGTTTGCCACCCGCACGTATGCGGGCTAAAAATGATCTGATAAAAGTTTTTGGTAAGGCTTTTCTTTTGCTCCGGTTGGAGATACAAGCTGCCCTTTCATCCCAGGGAGGTGTTATGGCGAAGAGGAAGAAAAAGCGGCGCGCGTGGACTTCGAGCGAGCTCCGTGAGCTGAAAGCGATGGCGCGCAAAAAGGCGAAGGCTTCGCAAATTGCCAAGAAGCTGAAGAGAACCGAAGGCGCTACCCGTCAAAAGGCCTTCAGCATCGGGCTCTCGCTCGACTCTCGTTCCTGATTTTTTAGCACGTCTCGGGTCTTGCTAACGCTGCCCGGCGCCGGCTCAGAAGAGTCCGGCTCGCCGGCGCGGTGTTTTTGCTGCCACCCGCTCGGCCGCCGGCCCAAGCACGCGCGCCCGGAGCGCGCGGGGGCCAAATGGCGGGTCTTTGGGAATGATGTCTCGGTGGCCGAGTCCCTTTGAGGGGCCGCGGCAGGGCCGCCGTGCGACCATTTATATTAACTACGGCGGCGAAGCCATTATGCTATGATGGTGAGTATAGTTATTTGATGGCCGAGGGTTGGCTACCCCCGGCCCAGCTGAAGAGGGTGAACCAGCGGCCTTGAGCGGCGAGCGTGGTTTCGCATCCTCAAGTGTGGTGCGCGCCTTACATGAATCAGGTCCCAGTTCCGGCGCGGCAGCAACCCGCCAGTTCTGAACTTGCCGCGGCGCTCGGCGCATGCCGGCGGGCTTTTGTCGCCACGGCCATGTTCAGCGGCATGAGCAATCTTTTGATGCTCACTGGTGCGCTGTTCATGCTCGAAGTCTACGATCGCATTTTGCCCAGCCGGAGCGTGCCGACTCTGGTCGCGCTTCTCATATTGGTGGCCGGTCTCTACGCCGCACAAGGCATGATCGACACGATCAGGAGCCGGATCATGATCCGGGTCGGTCGCAGCCTCGATGAGTCGATGAGTGCGCGGGTCTACGACGCGATCGTGCGGCTACCGCTCAAAATAGGCGCCAAAGGGGACGGCTCGCAGCCGATGCGCGACTTGGATACCGTGCGCGGCTTTCTTTCGGGAAGCGGACCGGTCGCCTTCTTCGATCTACCGTGGATGCCGGTCTATCTCGCGATCTGCTTTTTGTTCCACACCTATATCGGGCTAACCGCACTTGCCGGCGCTATTGTTCTCATCGCGCTGACGATCGTTACTGAAGTGAAAACCCGTCATCCGACGCGAAGTGCCGCCCAATTCGCGGTCGCGCGCAATGCGCTGTTGGAGGCCAGGCGGCGCAATGCCGAGGCGATCACGGCAATGGGCATGGTCGGCCGCATCTCCAAGCACTGGCGGGAACTCAATCACAGCTACGTCCTTTCCAGCGGGCGCGCCAGCGACATCGGCGGCAGCCTTGGCGCGACGTCGAAGATTTTGCGGCTTCTGCTGCAATCGTCGATCCTGGCGGTCGGCGCTTGGCTCGTGATCAACCAGCAATCGACCCCCGGCATCATCATCGCCGGCTCGATCCTAGGGGCGCGCGCATTGGCTCCGGTCGATCTCGCCATCGCCAACTGGCGCGGCTTTGTCGCCGCCCGGCAAAGCTGGCAACGGCTGTCCAAGCTGCTCGCTCATTTGCCGCGGCAGAGCGACCCGATGCCGCTCAAGCCGCCGACGCGTTCGTTGGTGGTTCAAAATGCGGCGGTCACGCCGCCGGGGCAGCAAAAAATCGTCTGTCAGGACGTCAATTTCACGCTCGTCGCCGGCAAAGCGCTGGGCGTGATCGGACCGACGGCGCCGGGCAAATCTTCATTGGCGCGGATGCTTGTCGGCGTGTGGCGGCCGCTGCGCGGCACGGTGCGGCTCGACGGCGCCACTCTGGATCAATGGTCTTCGGAGGCGCTCGGCCGCTATGTTGGCTACGTCCCGCAGGACGTGGAATTGTTCGACGGCACGGTGGCGCAAAACATTTCCCGGTTCGAGGAACCGCCCGATCCGGACGCGGTCATCGCCGCTGCGCAGGCGGCCGGTGTTCATGATCTCATCACCGGACTACCCGAAGGCTATGAAACCGTCGTCGGCGACCACGGCAGCGCCCTCTCGGCGGGACAGGCACAACGCGTCGCGCTTGCCCGCGCGCTTTATCGCGATCCGTTCCTCGTCGTGCTGGATGAGCCCAATTCGAACCTCGATGCCGAGGGCGACGAGGCGCTGACGCGCGCGATCCTGGGCCTGCGCGCCCGCGGCGCGATCACGGTGGTGGTCGCGCACCGGCCGAGCGCGATCGCCGGCGTCGATTATATCCTCGTCATGGCCAAGGGCCGGCAACAACAGTTTGGCCCGAAGGAGGAAGTCCTCAGCCGCGTCATGCCGGCAAGTGCGGCGCCGCGGCCCTTGAAAGTCGCCGAGCAGGGAGGAAGCGGGTGATCGGCAGGAGATCGCGCTTGTACCGGACCATCGGCATCTTCAACAGCGCCGGCAGACTGATCAGGGCGATGCTGCCCTGGAGCCTCGGCGAATCCGGCGCCGATAGCGACGCCAGGCTGTCGATCCGACGGCACATCCTTGCCGGCACCATCCTTGTCGCCGCGCTGGTGCTCGGCTTGGGCGGCTGGGCGGCGACGGCGCAGATCTCGGGGGCGCTCATCGCGCAGGGTTCGATCGTCGTCGATTCGAATGTGAAAAAAGTGCAGCATCCGACCGGCGGCGTGGTCGGGGAACTGTTTGTTCGCGATGGCGACCACGTGAAAGCCGGCGACGTTCTATTGCGGCTCGACGAGACGGTGACCCGCGCAAATCTCGCCATCGTCACCAAGGGCCTCACCGAGCTTTATGCGCGCAAGGCGCGGCTTGCCGCCGAGCGCGACGGCGCCGATTCCGTGGCGGTGCCGCCGGAGCTTGCCGGCCATCTTAACGATCCGGATGTCAAAGACGCGCTCGCCAGCGAACGCAAGCTATTCGAATTGCGCCGTCAGGACCGGCTTGGTCAGAAGCAGCAGCTACGCGAACGTATCGCCCAATTGCAGGAGCAAATTACCGGGCTGGCGTCGCAGCAGGACGCCAAGGACAAGGGCATCGCCTTGGTCGAACAGGAGCTCCAAGGCGTCCGCGATCTGTGGCAAAAAAATCTCGTTCAGCTCAGTCGTCTTACCTCGCTGCAGCGGGAAGAGGCGCAGCTTCAGGGCGAACGCGGCCAGCTCGTCGCGCAGGTCGCCGAAGCGAAGGGAAAGATCGCCGAAATCCAACTGCAAATCATTCAGGTGGACGAAGACCTCTCCAGCGACGTCGCCAAGGAGCTGCGCGATATCGACAGCAAAATCGGCGAATTTGTCGAGCGCAAGGTCACCGCGGAGGATCAGCTCAAGCGTACCGACATCCGCGCTCCGCAGGATGGGATCGTCTTTCAATCGACAGCCAATACGGTCGGCGGCGTCATTACCGCCGGCGACCCGATCATGCTGATCGTGCCGGAGAGCGACAATCTCATGGTCGAAGTCAAAGTCGATCCCAAGGACATCGATCAAGTGCAATTCGGTCAGCCCGTCGTGTTGCGCTTTACATCCTTCAATGTGCGCACGACGCCGGAGCTCAACGGCACGGTGTCGCGGATCGCGGCCGATACCACGACCGACCAGAGGACGGGGCAGAGCTATTACCTCGTACGAATCTCCATGACGGCCGACGAGATAAAACGGCTCGGCGATGTCAAACTGACGCCTGGTATGCCCGTCGAAGCCTTCATCGAGACCGGCGAACGCACCATGCTGTCCTATCTCGTCAAACCTTTGCGTGATCAGCTCATGCGCGCCTTCCGGGAAAAATAGCGGCCTCGCACCGGCATGGTCCGGCGCGGCCAGACGCGCGCTTCGTAAGACGGCTCGGACGATCCTCCTCCCCCTGCCGCGCAGGATAAAATGATGCCCGCTTGATTGGGGATACAGCCGGCAATGAAACGGATAGCCCGATGGGCGCAACAGATCGGCGTGGCGCGAGCGGTGTGTTTCGCGCTTCTGATCGCGCTGGTGCCGCTGCGCCTCGCCGATCCGGGCCCGCTTGAGGAATTGCGCGTCCGCGCCTTCGACTTCTTTCAGGTGCTGCGGCCGCGGGTGCAAACGATGCGGCCGGTGGTCATCGTCGATATCGACGAGGCCAGTCTTAAAGAGATCGGCCAATGGCCGTGGCCGCGCACGACCATCGCCGACCTGGTAACGCGCATCACCCAGCTTGGCGCAGTGGCAATCGGTTTCGACATCATCTTTCCCGAACCCGATCGCATGTCTCCGGCGGTCGCGGAGCACAGCTTTCGCGGCATCGACGCCGAGACGCGCGCCAAGCTCGATAGTCTGCCGAGCAATGACGATGCGCTCGCCGACGCGATCAAGCATTCGCGCGTCGTGGTGGGACAGGCCGGTTCGGCGGTCTTCGAACCGAAAACGGCCGCCGAGGCGGCGCTGCAAACCGGATTCGCGGTATTGGGCCCCGATCCGAGCCCTTATCTCGTCACGTTTCCCGGTCTGCTGCGAAAATCGGGCTTTCGCTCTATCTGTTCGTCGAGCACAACCTACTGATCGATTTCACCTATCCGCTGATTTCGAGCTGGCTGATTTACCTTGTGCTGACATTCGTCAACTACTTTCGTGAGCAGAAGCAGCGCCGGCAAATTCGCTCCGCGTTCGGCTACTATTTGTCGCCGCACATGGTCGAGCAACTAGCCCGCTCGCCCGAAAAGCTCGTGCTCGGCGGCGAGGAACGCCGCATGACGATACTGTTCAGCGACGTGCGCGGCTTCACAACCATTTCTGAGCATTACAAGGACGATCCCCAAGGTCTCACACGGCTGATGAACCGGTTTTTGACGCCGCTGACCAACGCTATCATCGAGCGCAGGGGCACGATCGATAAATATATCGGCGACGCGATCATGGCGTTCTGGAACGCGCCGGTGGACGACAGCGAACAGGAAATCAATGCCTGCGACGCCGCGCTCGAAATGCTGTCGCGCGCCGCCACGCTCAACGGCGAGCTCAAGCAGGAAGCGCAAGCCAATGGCGGCCAATATATGCCGCTGCGCATCGGCATCGGATTGAATACCGGGCCGTGCGTCGTCGGCAATATGGGATCGGATTTCCGCTTCAACTATTCGGTGCTTGGTGACACCGTCAATCTCGCCTCGCGGCTCGAAGCGCGGACCAAGGACTATCGAGTGCCCATCGTCATAGGCTCGCGAACGGCGGAAGCGGCGCAGCGCAAATTCGCCGTCATGGAAATCGATTTGATCCTGGTGAAGGGCAAAACGCAGCTGGAAGCCGTGTTCGCCGTGCTGGGCCGTGCCGAGATCGAAGCCGACGCCCGTTGCGTAGAGTTGCGGGAGCTGAATGCGCAAATGCTTGCGCATTTCCGCAAACAGCAATGGGACGATGCGCTGCAAATAAGCTTGCGCTGCCGCAAGCTCGCCAATGGCTTCGATCTTTCAGGTCTTTACGACATGTACGAGGAACGCATCGGGGCCTATCGTGCGCATCCGCCGGGATCGGATTGGGACGGGGTATACGAAGCCGAGACGAAGTGACCCTCTCCGGCCGAATGACCCTCGCGTCGCGCCGTACGGGTTATGCCCCTAAGCGGAATCAGGTGCGCGCAGAGCGATCCGGCCGCTTCGCGGGTCCCGCGTTACAAATTGTCGCAGGATGATCAGTTCCGGCCGCCGCCTGCCAGCACGGCGCGGGTGGCCCGATCGGGCCCAAAATCGTCGACGCTGTCGATGGCAAGGAGATCGGCAAGGCGCGTGCGAGCGCGATTGACGCGACTCTTGATGGTGCCGACGGCGCAGCCGCAGATGGCCGCCGCATCGTCGTAGGAGAAGCCGGAAGCGCCCACCAAGATCAACGCTTCGCGCTGATCGGCCGGCAATTTCGCGAGCGCGGCGCGAAATTCCTGGAACTCGACGCGTCCAGTCTGTTCTGGATGCGACTTTAAAGTTTCGGCATAGCGGCCCTCGGCGTCCTCCACCTCGCGCCGCCGCTTGCGATATTCGGATCGGAACAGGTTGCGCAAAATGGTGAACAGCCATGCCGGCATATTGGTGCCCGGCTCGAACGAATCGATATGGGCCAGCGCGCGCAGGAGGGTCTCCTGCACCAGATCATCGGCGCGATCGATGTTCCCGCACAACGAAATGGCAAACGCGCGCAGGCTCGGCACGGTGGCGAGAACTTGATCGCGTATCGCAGGGTCAAGCTTCATGCTGCTCTGTCCACCATCAATCCTGGTCTTGGTCGCTCAAGCGACGAACGAGATCGGCGAGATGCTGGGGTACGCCTTGGTTGACGACGTCGTTGTACATAGCACGCAACTGCTGCCCGATTCGGGCCTGAACCTCGCGACCCAGGCGTGCCTCGCCCCTGTGATGCGTCGTGGCTGGCCTCGCCATCGGATCTTGGCTCTCCGGCTTGTCCGCGACCGGGTCCAGGCTGGTCTTGCGGTGCTTCATCGCGTCATCTTTCCCCCGTTCGCCCATTGCCGCTACCTCGATTAACGTGCGCTAACGCCCTGACAGGCGGGGGAGTTCCGCCCATCCGGCCACATCCGGAACTTTTTTTGCGTTTAGTGGTTTTCGCCAATAACCTCAGCGCACTATGGAAGGGGAGGGTGTTTCGTGTCTACTTCGCAAGCCGTACTCCAACATCTGCCGTCGTTGCGCCGCTATGCGCGCGCTTTGACCGGTAATCAGGCTTCCGGCGACGCCTACGTCGTCGCGACGGTGGAGTCGTTGATCGCCAGCCCGCAAACCCTTGAGGAAAGCGCCAATCTGCGCGTTGGCCTCTATCGGCTGTTCACGAAAATCTGGAACTCCGTGGCCGTGAACGACAAAGCGGAAGCCGCCGCGACGGCCCTGCCGCCGGAACGGCACCTCACGCAGATCACGCCGCGGCCGCGTCAGGCTTTCTTGCTGGTCGCTCTGGAAGGTTTCTCCGAAGACGATGCGGCGGAAGTGCTCGATTGCGATCTGCAAACGCTTCGCGCGCTCGTCGAGGAATCCGGCCGCGAGCTCGCGGCCGAGATCGCAACCGATGTTCTCATCATCGAAGATGAGACTTTCATCGCGATGGACATCGAAGCCCTGGTCGAGAGCCTCGGCCATAAGGTCATCGGCATTGCGCGCACCCACAGCGAGGCCCTGGCTTTGGCAAAAACAAAACGCCCAGGACTCATTCTCGCCGATATCCAGCTTGCCGACGGCAGTTCGGGGCTCGATGCAGTCAATGAGCTCCTCGGCTCGTTCGAGGTGCCGGTGATCTTTATCACTGCTTATCCGGAGCGATTCCTCACCGGACAACGGCCCGAACCGGCCTTCCTGATCGCAAAGCCGTTCCAGGTCGCGGTGGTGTCGGCGGTCGTGAGCCAGGCGATGTTCTTCGGCCGCAAAGCGCGCCAGCGCGAGCGCAAGCCAAGCGAACGCCAAGCGAGCTTGTAATTTCAAGCTTGCAAATTCTCGTCGCGTTGAATCCCGCGTGTGAAGCAAAATTGCGCTTGGTCGTGCGATGTTCTGCGCGCGGCCGGTGACGATGGTGTTGTGGCGACGGCGTCGCGATGCGTTTGTTGCTCAGATTTGTTGTTTGATCCTGCGCACGGTCGGCGCGTTGGTCAAAAAAGTTCGGGCGCAGCCGATCGGCATATCGGCTGCGCCCACATTCACGAACGGCCAAGCACGGGGGAGGGGGAAAGAATGGCCGCTCGCAGTTGATAAGCGCCAACCGCCATTTTTGTTCCCGCCTGTTCCCGTTGCTCATAATTCGCAAGGAGAAAATGGCAATAAGGACTTTGGCTGCCCCCGATGATGGAACGCACGCCGCCGATGCACGTTAGCGAGGCGGTATGGTTGGCTTGGGGGGTTTTCGTGTGCCTGATCGATCCTAGGGGTGATCGCATCGGTGCGGCGGAGCGGTCCGATGGCCAAGCTTATGATACGAATTGCAGGCGCGTTCGGCGTAACGGCGCTGGCGGCTTTTTTCCTCGGCTTCCTTCCGCTTTTGGGTGATCCCACCGCCGGAGCCGGCGTGGCCGCCAAGAGAACGCCGTCGTTCTCGGTGAACCGGGAATTGAAGGGCGATCGTCTGCCGATTTCGAACGTAACGCCGGCGGCGCCGCGCAGCGGTTCGAATGTGGAGCGATCGGATAGGCCCGATCAGATTCCGGTTGGGTGCGAAGGCTCGTTTTCGCCGATCTCGGCTCCTCAGTTCGCCCATGTTTTCGGGCGTTGCATGACCTAGTGTGCCGATTTCGAAGTTCGTCACACCTCGCGGCACTTTCTTAGCGAACTTCGGAATCGAAAGGACACTACCAAGTAAGTAATTCTAGTGTGGTTTTTGGATTTGAAGTTCCTATACGCGAGTGTCGCCAAATCATTGGAACTTCAAATCCACCACACTAGGTCGTGGGACCTGATCGTTCGCACCGTTCCATCTGATTGAAGAGTCTCCGAACCAAATTTACGACGGCGTCCCCAGATCGCACCCGTTGATTGGCGCCGTTGCCGTTTGCGTCGACATCCCCTTCCGTCATCGCACCAAATCGCTACAGTGGCGCCCGCTTGAGGCGGGGGAGACACCGTGAAAGAAGAAGTTGTCAGCTTTCAATCGGCCGGCTTGCGGCTGCATGGCATGATCGGCGCGCCCGAAACATTACGCGCCGGGGGGCGGCGGGCGGCCTTTTTGGTTCTGCACGGCTTCGGTTCGAATTCGGAAAGCACCAACGTTTTGCAGCCGACCCGCGTTCTCAACGAATTCGGCTATGTCACGCTGCGTTTCGACATGCGCGGTTGCGGCAAAAGCGAAGGCCAATTCGGCCGCGTCATCTGTCTCGAGCAAGTTGAGGATCTCAACAATGCGTTGACGTTCCTGGCGACCCATCCCGCCGTCGATCCGGCGCGTATCGGCGCCATCGGTTCGAGCTTCGGCGGCGCGGTCGCCGTTTATGCCGGCGGCACCAATCCGCGCTTGGCCGCGGTGATTTCGAACGGCGGCTGGGGTCACGGCGAACGCAAATTCCGCGGCCAGCACCGCACGCCCGAGGCGTGGGCCAAATTCACCAAAATGCTGGAGGAGGGGCGCGCTCATCGCGCGCGAACCGGACAATCGCTGATGGTGCCGCGCTACGACATCGTGCCGATACCCGAGCACGTCCGGCAGAAACTGGAGCGGCAAAAGGTCGGAATGCTGGCGCCGAATTCCGTCGAAATGTTTCCGGCGGAAACGGCGCAGAGCATGTTCGATTTCCGCGCCGAGGACGTGGTCGGGCAAATCGCGCCGCGGCCGCTATTATTGATCCACGCCGCCAACGATTCCGTCACGCCCACCGAGCAGTCGATCGAAATGTTCAAGCGCGCCGGGCAACCGACCGAGCTGCATCTGTTCAGCGGGCTTGATCATTTTCTGTTCGCGGAGAATTCGACTCGGGTCTGGGCCGCGCTGCGCAATTGGCTCGACGCCTATTTCCCCACGGCGAGCTCATGATACGAAACAGTGCGGGGCTTTTTTTGATAAACGTTGCAAACGATCAGATGACAGCCCGGAGCGCCGCGTGAATTCAGACAAGATCTCGGTCGGCCACGAGGAGCTCGGCCGTTTCATCCGCGATCTCCTTGTCAAGTACGACGCCAGCGACCACGACGCCGCGGTGGTCGCGAACGGTTTGGTCTGGGCCAATCTGCGCGGCAGCGACGGCCACGGCGTGTCGCGCCTGCCGCGTTACCTCAATCTCCTCGCGCGCCGCGAGATCGATCCGAAGGCGCAGCCGCGCATCGTGCACGATCGCGCCGCGACCTTCGTGGTCGATGCCGGTCACGGATTTGGTCCGGTCGCGGTAATGCACGCGGCCGCGCTAACGGTCGAGCGGGCGAAGCAGACCGGCATTTGCTTGGCGCTCATTCGACATACCACGCATACCGGCGCGATCGGACGCTATGCGCAATGGATTGCCGAGAACGGCTGCGCCGCGGTGCTGATGGGCGCAGGTCCCGCGTTGATGGCTTATTACGGCGCGCGCGTGGCGAGCATGGCGACAAGCCCGATCGCGATTGCGGTGCCGAGCGGCAAAGGCCCCATCGTGCTCGACATGGCGACCAGCACGATATCCAACGGAAAGATCCTGCAAGCGCGCAATACGGGTGCGGCGCTCCCGGAAGGCGCCGCGCTCAATGCGGCCGGCCAAGCCACCACCGATGCGAAAGACGCCGAGATCCTTTTGCCGCTTGGCGGGCCTAAGGGCTCGGGTCTCGCCTTGATGTTCGAAATGCTGGCGAGCGTGCTCGCCGGCGCGCCGATTCAGGCGCGGGCGCTCGGGCCGGAAAAGCGCACGCGTCACACCAGCAATACCGCGATGTTCGTCATCGACATCGAAACGTTCCGGCCGCTCGGCGAGTTCGACACCGACGCCGATGTGCTGACCGCCATCGTCAAAGCGCTGCCGTTGCAGGCGGGATTCGACGAAATTCTTCTGCCCGGCGAGCGCGGAAACCGCACCGCGGCCGCGCGCCGCATATCGGGCATTCCGATTCCGAAGAAGCTATGGGAGGAACTCGGCGCCATCGCCAAGGCGCATGGCGTCACGCCTCTGCAAGCCGCAGGCCGATAAGCCGCTCGAGCGCCTCATGATCGGCGAGAAGCTCAGCCGAGCGTCCACGATGGACGACGCGGCCCCGCTCCAGCACGATCACATTTTCCATGAGCGATAATGCAATTTCCACATGCTGTTCGACCAGCATGACGGCGTTCGAACGCTCCTTCATCATGCGCTGGATTGCCGCGGCGAGTTCGTCGACGATAATCGGCGCCAAGCCTTCGAGCGGCTCGTCGAGCAGAAGCAAAGCCGGATTCGTCATCAGCGCCCGCGCAATCGCCAGCATTTGCTGTTCGCCGCCCGATAGCTGATTGCCGAAATTGCGCCGGCGTTCGGCGAGACGGGGAAAAAGCTCGTAGAC
The DNA here is from genome assembly GCA_049285335.1 of Xanthobacteraceae bacterium. Lineage (GTDB taxonomy): Bacteria > Pseudomonadota > Alphaproteobacteria > Rhizobiales > Xanthobacteraceae > BOG-931. Next base: position 18,201 of record JBAPZR010000639.1, read on the forward strand.
GGCCGGCAGCGTCCAACGGCCGCCGCGCGCGGCGACGGTGAGATTCTCCTCAACGGTGAGGGTGGAGAAGATTTCCCGCTCTTGAGCCACCCAGCCGATGCCGGCGCGTGCGCGGCGATGCGGCGCCTCATAGGTGATGTCGGCGCCGCGCCAGAAGAGGCGCCCGCGGCTCACCCGTGTGTAACCCATGATGGTGAGCAGCAAAGTGGATTTGCCGACCCCGTTGCGTCCGAGCACCGCAATACCGTCTTGCGCGGGGAGCTCGAGCGAAATGCCGTCGAGCACGACAGCGGAGCCGTAGCCGGCGCGCAGATCGGCGATGGAAAGCAATAGCTCGCTCATCGTGTCATCTGTGATTTGCCGAGATAGACGGCGCGCACCTGCGGATCGGACGCGATCTCTTGGGGCGTGCCTTCGATCAGGATGCCCCCGCCAACCATCACGATCACGCGGCTGGCGAAACGAAAGACGAGCTCCATATCGTGTTCGATGAACAGTACCGTAATGTCGTGCGACAGGCCGGCAATGGCGGCGAACAATTCCTTGCTCTCGTCGCGCGGCACGCCCGCGGCCGGTTCGTCGAGCAGCAGGACCTTCGGAGCGGTCGCGAGCGCCAGCGCAATTTCAAGGAGCCGCTGCTGGCCGTAGGGCAGCTCCCGGGCGCGACGATGGCAGACCGGCTCCAGCGCCAGCGCGGCGAGAATTTCATGGGCTTCGTCGATTTCCTCGCGGTAGGCGCCGAGACGGCGCCACCACGTCTGTGCGACCCGCCGCCGCTCGCAGACCGCAAGCGCGACCGACTCCAGCGCGGTCAGGTGCGGAAACAGCGAATTGATCTGAAAGGTGCGAGCGAGCCCAAGCCGCACGCGCTGTTCCGGTGGGAGCGCCGTTATATCCTCGCCGCCGAGCAGGATCGCGCCGGCATCGGGTCGAAGCATGCCCGTCATAAGATTGATCAGGGTGGTTTTGCCGGCGCCGTTGGGGCCGATCAGCGCGTAGCGCGCGCCAGCGGGCAGCATCAGGTCGACCTCGGAGGCGACGACGAGCGATCCGAATCGCTTATTGATGCCGCGCGTGGCAAGGGCGCTCTTGGTCACGATGCCGCCTTCGTCCGCTGCGCCAAAAGCGAAAGTCCGCCGAGCAGTCCATTCGGCAGAACCAGGACGACCGCAATCAACAGAAGGCCGATCCAGAAATACCAATATTGCGGATTAAGCCCGGAAAACTGATCGCGTGCGACCATATAGACGATCGCGCCCAGGAGTCCGCCATAGAGCCGGCCGGTACCGCCGAGAATGAGCATCACCAGGACATCGGCCGAGCGTTGAAAGCCCAAGACTTCAAGCGAGACCGTCTCGGTCGTTTGCGCAAGGAGCGCGCCGGCAACGCCGGCGATCATTCCCGCGATTGTATAGATGGTGCGGATATGGGAGCGCGTCGGCGCGCCGATCGCGCGCATGCGCTCGCCGTTGTCGCGAATGCCGCGGAGCGCCAGACCGAACGGCGAATGCGTCAGCCGCCGGGCGCCGAGAAATATCAGAAACAGCACCGCGAGCGCGTAGCCGTAAGCGGTATAGCCGTAGAGGTCGAAATGGAATTTTCCGGCGATCGGCCAGGTGTGAATCCCTTGCAAGCCGTCGAAGCCGCCGGTGAGCCAACTCGCACTGTTTGCGGCTTCCTGCAGCAACAGGCCGATGCCGAGCGTGATCATGATCAGCGGCAGATGCCGGAAGCGGGCGATGATGAAGCTTGTCAGATAGCCGAACGCACCGGCAACAAGGCCGGCGATCAACAATCCGGTGAGCGGTTCGCCCCAGCCCCATTTGGAAACGAGGCCGGCGGTGTAGGCGCCAACGCCGAAATAAGCGGCATGGCCGAGCGAAACCATCCCGGCAAAACCGAGAATGAGATCGAGCGAGAGCACGAACAGAGCGGCGATAGCGACTTGGCTCGCCAAAAGAAGATAGTCCGGCACAAGGACGAACGGCAGCAGCGTCGCAAGCCAGAACGCGATTTCGGCGGAGCGCCAGCGCGCTTGCGTTTGCAAAGTGTCGTGCGCTCCGGCGATTGTCGCGCTGGTCACGCCTGGCGTCTCCCGAAAAGGCCTCTCGGACGCGCCATGATCAACACGATCATCACCAAGTAAATGAGGAACGAGCCGATCGCGGGCACGTAATATTTGCCGGCGATATCGCTGACTCCGAGCAGCATGGCAGCCGCGAATGAACCGGCAACAGAGCCGAGCCCGCCGACCGAAACGACGATCAAAACGTAGATCAAATAGGTGAAGGCAAAGGACGGATCGAGACCGACCATGGCGATTGCCAGCGCGCCGCCGAGCCCGGCGAGGCCGCTGCCAAGCGCGAAGGTGATCGCAAACACCGTATCGACGTCGATGCCAAGCCCGCGCGCCATTCTCTGATTGTTGACGGCGGCGCGAACCTGGGCGCCAAAGCGGGTCATTTCCAGTGCGGCGACAAGCAACACCGTGATCAAGAGCGCGGCGGCGATGAGGAATAGCCGATAGACGGCCAGGTAGAGGCCGGCAAACGCAATCGAACCACGCAGGAAGTCCGGCAATTGAACCGGCTGCTGGTCGGTGCCGTAAATATAGGCAGCTGCGGCGATCGAAACGAACACCACGCCGATCGTCAAAAGACACTGGTCGAGGTCGCTCGCGTGATAGAAGCGACGAAAGATGGCCCGCTCCAGGACGACGCTTGCCGCGGCGGCTGCGATGAAGGCAATGGGCAGTGCGGCAAAGAACGGCCAGCCGAGGAAATTCATTAAACTGACGGTGACATAACCGCCGAGCATGGCGAAGCTGCAGTGCGCCAGGTTGACGAAGTTCATCATCCCGAGCGTCACCGAAAGCCCCACCGACAGCAGGAACAACAGCATTCCGTAAGCGATGCCGTCGAACAGCACGCCGAAGACCGGGGGCATCGCGCGTTCGCCTTAAGTGTGATGCTGCCGCGTCACCGCGGCGTCGTTCCGGATCATTTCGTCATATGACCCGGGTCCTTGACGTTCGGCACCTTGTCGATTTCGACGTTGCGCAGCTCGCCGCCGACTTTTTCGACCTTGAAGATGTGAACGGTCTGGACGACGTCGCGCGTTTCCGGATCGATCGACATCGGGCCGCGCGGGCTCTCCCAAGCCATGCCTTTGGCGGCTGCAATCAATGAATCGCCGTCGGTCTTGCCGCCTGTTTTCTGCAACGCCGCGTCGATGAGGCGCATGCCGTCGTAGCCGCCGACCGAGAAGAAGTCGGGATTGCGATGAAACGCGTCGTTGTAGGCCTGCACGAAGGCTTTGTTTGTCGACGAATCGAGATTGTAGTCATAGTTGGCGACCATGATGATGCCGAGAGCCTGATCGCCCATGCTCTTGAGCACGCTCTCCGCGGTGAGAGCGTCCTGACCCAAGACTTTCGTCTTCGCGGTATCGATCCCGCGCTCCGCAAGCGCCTTGCCGACCGCCGCCGGCTGCGCGCCGCCAGGCACCCAGACATAGATCGCATCGGGGCTTGCATCCTTGGCGCGCTGGACGAAAGCCGAGAAGTCCGGATTGGCGACCGGAAAGCGCACCGAGCCGACGATCTCGCCGCCGCCGTCCTTGAAGCCTTTCTGGAACCAGGTCTCCGCATCAATTCCCGGACCGTAATCGGAAACCATTGTGTAGATTTTTCTCATTCCGTTTTTGGCGGCCCAGGTGCCGAGCGTGTAATTCAGTTGCGGTGTCGTCAGCGAGGTGCGGGCGAGATAAGGCGACTTCGTCGTGATGATCGACGTTGCCGCATTCATCACCACCATGAACTTCTTGGCTTCGGCCGAAACGTCGGCGGCGGCGAGCGCGTTCGGCGTCAGCACGAAGCCGCCGAGAATATCGGCGTGATCGCGCACGATGGCTTCCTGCGCCAGCCGCTTGGCGATGTCGGGAGCGATTCCGCCGGTGTCCTTGCGAACAAACTCGACCTTGGCGCCGCCCAGGATGTCGCCGTGCTGTTTCATGTAGAGCCTGATGCCGTTATCCATTTGCGTGGCGGTGTCGGCGAACTGGCCGGAATAGGGCATGATGAGCCCGATTTTCACCGCGTCCTGCGCGACCGCCGCTCCCGCGCCGAGCAGCATCAGCGCGCAGCTGGCGAGACCGCATAGCATTCGTTGCATCACTCCCTCCCGGTTTTTGTAATGCGCAACCCTGTCCCAGAGCTTATCCTGGTGCAGGTCCGATAGGAGTGCAACATTCGCTCACTTTCGGATCGTGCAATCGGGCGACGGTGGGCTGTGGCCCCGAATTTTGGAGCGGAGGCATGCAGCGGCAAAGCCATGGGAGCGATGCGAGCACTGTCGATCAGGATGAGGTCGAGCGCTTCTCGCGCATCGCGGGGCAATGGTGGGATGTGCGCGGGCCGATGGCCGCCCTGCACAAATTCAATCCGGTCCGCCTTGCTTATATCCGCGACCGCGCGGCCGCCCATTTTGGGCGCGATGCGAACCGGCTCGACAGTCTCGCCGGGCTGCGCATGCTCGATATCGGTTGCGGCGGCGGCATTTTGTCGGAGCCGCTGGCACGGCTTGGCGCGTCGGTGATGGGCGCCGACCCCTCGGAGAGCAACATCGCCGTCGCCCGCCATCATGCCGCGCAATCGGGGCTTTCGATCGATTACCGCAATGTCACGGCCGAGGCCCTCGCGGCCGCCGGCGAGACCTTCGATGTCGTTCTGGCAATGGAAGTGGTCGAGCATGTCGCCGACCTCGGCCTGTTCGTCGAAGTCGCGACGGGAATGGTCAAACCCGGCGGCCTCTTGTTCGTGGCCACGCTCAATCGCACGATCAAAAGCTTCGCGCTTGCAATCGTTGGCGCGGAATACATCCTGCGCTGGTTGCCGCGCGGAACGCATCAATGGGACAAATTCGTCACGCCGAACGAACTTGAAATCGCCATCGAACAGGGCGGCATGCAGGTCGAGGCTGAGACCGGCGTGATTTACAATCTTCTCGGCGACCGTTGGCAATTGTCCGCCGATTTGGACGTCAATTACATGGTGGTGGCGGAGAAAGCGGCGTGACGGCGGCGCCCTGGCTGTGGGCCGTCTTCACGATCGTCGCCGCCTTCGCCCAGACCATCCGCAATGCGATGCAACGTGAACTGAGCGGCGGGCTCGGCGTCGTCGGCGCCACCCACGTCCGGTTTCTGTTCGGCTTTCCGTTCGCGGTTATCTTTCTCGTCGTTTTGTTGTGGGTGACCGGCGCGCCATTGCCGCATCCGGGCCCATCGTTCTGGCCGTGGGTCGCGGCCGGCGCCTTCATTCAGATCGCCGCCACGGCGCTGATGCTGGCGGCCATGGGCGGCCGCTCCTTCGTCGTCACTATCGCCTATACCAAGACCGAGCCGATCCAGGTTGCCGTGTTCGGCTTCGTGTTTCTCGGCGACACGGTGACGTGGCCGATGGTGGCGGCAATCTGCACGGCGACGGCCGGCGTGATCGTCATGTCGACAAAGCCCGGCGGGATGGTGGGGGGAATAAAACCGACGCTCCTTGGTCTGGCCTCGGGCGGGGCGCTCGCTTTGGCCGTGATCGGGTTTCGCGGCGCGATCCTGAGCCTTCATCTGCCGAATTACGTGATGGCGGCGACTTTCACGCTGCTCATTGGGCTCGCGCTACAGGCCACTGCGCTTTCGCTTTATCTCTCGCTGCGCCAGCCAAGCGTCATGTTCGCGCTGCTGCGAGCCTGGAAGGCCTCTTTGTTCGCGGGCTTCATGGGGGCGCTGGCTTCGCAATTCTGGTTTCTCGCCTTTGCGCTGGCGACCGCCGCGAGCGTGCGGACGCTGGCGCTGGTGGAAGTCTTATTTGCGCAATTGGTGGCGCGCTTTGCCTTCGACCAGCGCACCAGCGCGCGCGAAGGCATCGGCATGGCGCTCGTGGTGTGCGGCGTCGCGCTATTGATCTGGGCCTATTGATGCCTCGTGATTTCCCCTGCGGGACGACCGTAGCGCGGCAATGTCAATTCTTGTCGTCCGGCAGAACCGGCAACGGATGAAATTCGATTCCTTCTTCGTGCAAGGCCTTGGCTTCGTCGGGTGAGGCTTCGCCGTAAATCGAACGGTGCTCGGCCTCGCCATAATGGATCTTGCGCGCTTCTTCGGGAAAACGCTGCCCGACATAGCTTGCATTTTTGGTGACGTGGTCGCGAAGCTCCTTGAGCTTTTGCCGTAGCTCGCGCTCGGCTGCTGACACCATCGCGACCGGCGTCTTCGCCGAGACTGGCGGCGCGGGCGTCTGCGCAACCGGGGGCGGCGGCACGGGATTGGACGGTGCCACCGGCTGCGAACCGGCGTCGATGCGGGCCAGGCTCGGCGCCATCACGGCTTTTTCTACCTTGGCGGAGCCGCAGACCGGGCAGGCGACGAGCGCGCGCTTGGCCTGCTTGTCGTAAGCGGCGGAATTCGCAAACCAGCTTTCGAAAACGTGGCCCCGGTCGCAGTTGAGCGCGTAACGAATCATGTCTGCTCTCTGACCGCGTGCAGATAGACCGGCTCGGCCAAAGGCTCGACCAGTTCGAAGCGCCGTCCATGGTCCAGCGAGGGAACCCGTCCGCGCGCCGCGGCCACTTCGGCGGGCTTGATCTCCGCCATCACCACGCCAGGTTCGATACCGCCCTCAGCGAGGATGCGGCCCCACGGATCGATAACGAGCGAGTGACCGAAAGTCTCGCGGCCGTTTTCGTGCTTGCCGCCCTGGGCGGCGGCGAATACGAAGCAGCCGTTTTCGATCGCGCGGGCGCGTTGCAGCACATGCCAATGCGCTTCGCCGGTTTGCCGAGTAAAGGCCGACGGGATTGCGAGAAACGACGCGCCGGCTTCGGCGAGCGCGCGATAAAGCGCCGGAAACCGCAAATCGTAACACACCGTCATGCCAAGCCGGCCCCATGGCAGGTCGGCCAGAACGGCAAGTTCGCCCGGGCGGTAATTGTTGGATTCCCGATAGCTCTCGTTGCCCGCGAGATCGACATCGAACATGTGGATCTTGTCATAGCGGGCGGCGACGACGCCCTTGCGATCGATCAGGAACGAACGGTTCGCGGCTTTTTCGGCCGAGGCCTTGATCGCAAGCGAGCCGATATGAACGTAGATCGCAAGCTCGCGCGCGACTTCGCGCAACGTCGCCAGCGTCGGATCGTTCTCCTCGGCGACGATATTCGCGAACAGATGATCGCGCTTGATGGCCAGGATATTGGTCAGTTCCGGCGTGAGCACATAATCGGCGCCGGCCTGTTTGGCTTGATCGATCAGCTCCAGGACCACCGCGAGATTGGCGGCGGGATCGAGTCCGGACCGCATCTGGATGAGGCCGACCTTGAAGCTGCCTGTGCCTAGCGCGCTCATGCCGGTGTGTCCTTCGCCGCGGCCAGCAAAGGATCGAGCCGGCCGGTTTCCTCAAGCGCATAGAGCTCGTCGCAACCGCCAACATGCGTCGCACCGATGAAAATCTGCGGATAGGTGCTGCAGCCTTTCGCGCGCGCAATCATCTCTTTGCGAATGTCCCTTTTCCCGGTGACGTCGATCTCATGGAAGCGCGCACCTTTGCGGGTTAGTAGCTCCTTCGCGTCATGGCAATAGGGGCAGTATTGCACGGTGTAAATGTCGATGGCTGTCATGATCGAGCGTAATTTTTTATCAAAGTGTTATATGGACGTTTGGATCGGCTCGGCAACCCTCGCAAATACCAGCACATCCACATTGGCGGCCCCGGCGCGCAACAGCGCGCGGGCGCAGCCATCCACCGTCGCTCCGGTGGTCAGCACATCATCGATGAGGACCAGGCGCCGGCGGGTCACCGCGGCCTTGCCGTCCGGCGGCACGCGAAACGCACCCTGGACATTGGCCGCCCGCTCGGTCCGCGACAGGCCGAATTGTTGCGCGGTTGGCTTTACGCGCCTGAGCGCGTTGGCGGCGACCGGCACGCCGATCTGCGTGGAAATCGCGGCCGCAAGCATCGCCGACTGATTGAAGCGGCGCGCCCACAGCCGCCGCCAATGCAACGGCACGGGGACAAGCGCGTCGGCCTCGGCCAAAACTTCGCGTCCGGCGTGGGCGATGAAGCGGCCCATCATCGGTGCAAGGTCAAGACGATCGGCATATTTAAGGGCATGGACCAGCCCGCGGGAAATTTCGTCAAATCGCACCGCAGCCCGGGCGCGATGGTAGGCAGGCGGGCTGGCGATGGCCTCCATGGACAGGATGCCCGGGCCGGGGTCATAGACGAACGGAATGCCGAGCCGCTCACAATAGGGTCGGGTGATGAAGGACAATTTCGACCAGCATGCCGGACAAAGGCCGCGGCCGTCGACGGGTTCGTGGCACGCGGCGCAGAGCGGAGGCAATGCGAGGTCGAGCGCAGCGCGCAAGGCCGTGCGCACCGCGCCGGCGGCGCGCTTAGCGGATGCGGATAGGACGCTCGCGTTGGTGAACATCGTGCTCCAACGCTACCGCCGCACGATGGCAATGTCACCGGCACGAGCCACAACCTCATGACCGCAGCTCCATTGATCTTTGACCGTTCGCTGCAGCGCCACCGGCGCCGTCGCGCGACGCATGGCAAAGGTGCGACCTTCCTGCTCGAACGGGTTGCCGGCGAACTAACCGACCGACTTGCCACAGTACTGCGCCGGTTCGACATCGTCGTCGATCTCGGCACGCCCGACGACGCGGTGCGTGCGGCGCTCCTCCGGCTGGATTCGATCGGCATGGTGGTCGGCGCCGATGTGCTGCCGCGAGGAAGACCGTTTGTGGTGGCGGACGAGGAAGCTCTGCCGTTCGCAGACGGCGCACTCGATCTCGTGGTCTCGGCCTTGGCTTTGCAATACGTGAACGATCTGCCGGGCGCGCTTTTACAGGTTTGCCGCGCCTTGAAACCCGACGGGCTATTTCTCGCGGCGCTTCTCGGCGGCGAGACGCTGACCGAACTGCGCCAATCCTTTGCCGCCGCCGAGAGCGAAATCGAGGGCGGCGTCTCGCCCCGCGTCGCCCCTTTCGCCGATCTGCGCGATCTCGGCGGATTGCTGCAGCGCGCCGGATTCGCACTACCGGTGACCGATGTCGATCGCCTGACCGTCCGCTACGAATCGGTCTTCGGCCTTTTGCGCGATCTCAGGCGCATGGGCGCGACCAATTCGCTCATTGCGCGTCATCGTAAGCCGCTTCGCCGCGCGACGCTGCAGCGCATGGCGGAAATCTACGCGCTGCAGTTTGCCGATCCCAACGGACGTGTTCGCGCGACGTTCGACATCGTGTGGCTATCGGGCTGGGCGCCGCATCCTGGTCAGCAGCAACCGCTCAAGCCCGGATCGGCGAAAAGCCGGCTAGCGGACGTCCTTGGCGCGCGCGAAATTTCGGCGGGAGAGAAAGCGGGCGGCTAGGGTCTAACTCTCGGGAAAAGTCGACGGCCGCGAAGCGACCACCATAGTCGTGTGTCTTGACCTAGCGGTGTCGCGCTCCGGCGGCGCGCGCTATTTCATCGCCGTCGCGACGCTCGTGAACAGGTCCTTGACCGTGCCGCCTAGATTCATGATCGCCGCCGCGATTGCGACAGCTACTCCCGAAGCGAGGATCGCATATTCGATAGCGGTGGTGCCCCGTTCGTCGCGCACCAGGCGCAGGGTCAGATCGGCGATCATGGCACTCTGCAATTTCGACATGGTGTCGGGCCTTTCGCGTTTAAACTAAATCAGTGTGGTCAGGTGCGAAATCAGCGGTTCATCGGCTGGCGGCATCGGATAATTTCGCAGATCACGCGTTCGCACCCATTTGAGCTCCTGTCCCTCCTTGGCCTGAACGAACCCATCCCAACGCCGACAGACATAAAGCGGCATCAACAGATAGAAGTCGGGATAGACATGGCTCGCAAAGGTCAGCGGCGCGAGGCATTCCTCTTTGACTGCGATTCCCAATTCCTCCTTCAACTCGCGGATCAGTGTCTGTTCCGGACGCTCGCCCGGCTCGACTTTGCCGCCGGGAAATTCCCATAACCCCGCCATCGTTTTACCGGGCGGTCGTTGCGCGATCAGGACCCGGCCATCGGAATCGATCAACGCGCAGGCGGAGACGAGAACGAGTCTGACGCTCACAGCCGGTCTCAGTTTATGGATCGGAGGGTAAAGGCATATTCAAGCCACTCGCGGAAACCAGCCGGATTTACCATGATGGTCAACGAAAGCTTGCGATCGATAGAGAAAACAAGTGCTGTCAAAGGCAAATCAGCGGTTTTGTTGTCCGCTCCCGCGCGCAAAGTATTAGCTCTTCATCAATTCGAGAACCGCGCCGGCGAATTCCCGCGGCGCCTCCTGAGGCGGGTTGTGGCCGATCCGCGGCAGGACGCGGCGCTCATAAGGTCCGGAAAAGAGCGCGGCGTGCCTTTCTGAAACCTCCGGAGGTAAAACGCCGTCGGCGTCGCCTTGCAAAGCGATGGTCGGCACGTTGATTTTGGGCTTTGCGGCAAGCCGGCGCTCGATTGCTTCCAGCTTCGGATCGCCCGCGGCGTTGGCGTAACGGTGCCGATAGGAATGAATCGTGACCGCGACGAAGTCCTCGTTTTCAAACGAGGCCGCGCTACGCGCGAACGTGGCGTCGTCGAACGCCCAATGTGGCGACCACAATTCCCACAACAGCCGGGACAGCGCGCCGCGATTGCGCTCGAGCCCGGCGCGGCCGCGCTCGGTCTGAAAATACCATTGATACCAGAACCGCCGCTCCTGCAGCGGCGTTTGCGGTTCGGCCGCGCCGGCAATGTCCTGAATATTGTAGCCGTTGACCGCCAGGAGGCCGCGCACGCGCTCCGGCCATAGCGCCGCGACAACGCAGGTGGCGCGACCGCCCCAGTCATAGCCGGCTAGTACCGCGCGATCGACGCAAAGGGCATCAAGCAATTCACGCAGGTCGTTGCCAAGCGCGGCTTGCTGCCCCGAACGCGGCGTCTCGCGCGAGAGAAAGCGCGTTGCGCCGAAGCCGCGCAGGTAAGGAACGATCAGGCGTGCGCCGGCAGCAACGAGCGGCGGGATCACCTCGTCGTAACTGCGCGGGTCATAGGGCCAGCCATGCATCAGGAAAACGGGCACGCCGTCCGCGGCGCCGCTTTCTTCGTAAGCGATGTCGAGGCTCGCGGTGCGAACGTGCTTCGTGGCGGCGGTCAACTCCGATAGTCCCCGTTGATCGCGACATACTCTTTGGTCAGATCGCAGGTCAGCACCCGATCGCGGCCCTTGCCGAGACCGAGCGCCACTTTGAGCGTGATTTCGGGTCGCGTCATGGCCGCCGACACGGCGGCCTCGTCATAGGCCGGATCGCGCGCACCCCTATGGGCAACGCGAATGCCGCCAAACCAGATCGACAGCCGGTCGCGATCGGCCGGCTCGCCGGCTTTGCCCACCGCCATCACGACGCGACCCCAGTTGGCGTCCTCGCCGGCGATCGCGGTTTTGACCAAGGGCGAATTGGCGATCGATAGCGCAATGCGGCGCGCCGAGATTTTCGAGACCGCACCCTCGACGATGATCTCGACGAGCTTGCGGGCGCCCTCGCCGTCGCGCGCGACTTGCTCGGCGAGGCTTGCCAGCACGGCGAAAAAGGCCTTGCGGAACGGCGCCAGACGCGGATCGTTGCTGCGGGCGATGCGGGGCGCGGTCTTGGCGCCGCCGGTCGCAAAAGCCAACAGCGTGTCCGATGTCGAGGTGTCGCCGTCGATAGTGACCGCGTTGAACGTGTCGACGACGCCCTCGCGCAACAAGGTCTGCAAAACCGGCGACGCTATCGGCGCGTCGGTGAAGACGAATGCGAGCATGGTCGCCATATCCGGCGCAATCATGCCGGCGCCCTTGGCGAAGCCATTGATGACGACCTCGGCGCCGCCAATGCGCGTGCGCGCTGTCGCCAGCTTTGGAAACGTATCGGTGGTCATGATCGCCTTGGCGGCGTCGCCATAGCCATCCGGCCGCGCCGCGGCGACAAGTTTGGTCATAACTCCCTCGAAGGCCTGCGCGGCGAGCGGCTCGCCGATCACGCCGGTTGAGGCGAGGAACACTTCCGATGTTTTGCAGCCGACCGCCGCCGCCGCAAGTTTCGCGGTCATGGCGCAAGCCTTGCGGCCGCTCTTGCCGGTAAAGGCGTTGGCATTGCCGGAATTGACGACAAGCGCGCGGGCGCGGCGGCCCTTGAGGTGCGCGCGGCACCATTCGACCGGCGCCGAGGGACATTTCGAGCGCGTGAAGACCCCGGCGACGCTCGTGTCGCGGTCGAAGACCGCGAGCATCACATCGGTGCGGTCCTTATACCGGATGCCGGCGGCGGCGGTCGCGAAGCGCACGCCGGCGATCTCCGGCAGCGCAGGAAATGTCTTTGGGGCGAGAGGGGAAATGGCGGGGAACATTGGTCATTCCGGCGGGCGGACGAGGCGCGCCAGTCCGGAATCCGTCATTCCAGCGTCAGCGGATCGATTTCCAAATGCTGGGACTCTGGATTCCGGCACTCGCGTCGCTTGGCCGCAATGACGTGTTTTTGCGCACCCTGCAAGGGCAAATTATTTCTTCGCCGGCGCCGCCGGGTTGAGCGAAGATGGATCAGGCGCGTTTGCCGGCTTGTCGAGCCGCTCGATGCTAGCGGATTTGCGCAGGTTCGCGACCAGTTCGGCCTGCGCGCGCCGGGCGATATAATTTTGCAATTGGCCCTTGACCTCATCGAAGGTCGGCGTCGGCTTCACGCGCTTGTCCTCGATCTTGATGATGTGCCAGCCGAACTGGGTCTTTACCGGATCGGAAATCTGTCCCTTGTCGAGCTTAAAGGCCGCTTCGGCGAATTCCGGCACCATTTGATCCTTGGTGAAATAGCCAAGGTCGCCGCCGTCGGCTGCGCCCGGATCCTTCGATTTCTGCTTGGCCAAAGTTGCGAAATCGGCACCGTTCTTCAGCTGCGTTTCAATGTCCTTGGCTTCGTCTTCGGTCGCGACGAGAATGTGCCGCGCGTGCACCTCTTCCTGGTTCGGCATCTGTTTGACCGCTTCGTCATAGACCTTGTGCAGCGCGTCGTCGGTCATGGCGGCCTTGCCGGCATCTTGAAGCATGGCCTCCATCAGCGCCTTGCGACGCTCGAATTCGATCCGCTGTTTGACGTCGTTGCGATTGGCGAGCTGCTGCTTGTCGGCGGCCTGCGACAGGACGACGATGTCGGACAGGTAAGTGATGATGTAGTCGCGTTTTTGATCGGGCCCCATTTGCGGCATGCCGGCACCGATATCGTCCTCGGCGAGGGCGATGTCGCTTTCGTGAATATCGACGCCATTGGCGCGGGCGACCACCGGGTCGGAATCCTGTGCGCGCAATCCAAAGGCCGGTGCCGTCAGAGAGGCCGCAAGCGCGAGTGCGCCGACAAGGCGAGGGTTGAATGGACGGAAAAGCATCATGACGCGAGAATCCTTGGTATGGCGGTTGAGGCGTGACGATTGACCTTGCCGGTTGGCGCGGCGACTGGTCGGCCGGTCAAGCTGACCGCTGACACGGTCCGTAATGCAGTAGGCGACATTGCAGGCCACATGGCGCATCGATCGCAGGGTCGTTTTGGGGTGTCGGACCGTCGGTCCGGTCCGGGGCCGGCGCGGACAGTCGCGCAATCGTCCGCCCTTGGCAATCCCTTGCCGTGGGCGGAAGCAAGCCCAAATCTAACAAGCGCGTGAAATACGCGTCGCATTGACAAGAAATCGACCCCCTCCTATCTCTCGACCAGATATCGGGATGTTCAGTCGCCTCGCCAAAGCCCGAATAGCGCCGCATTTTCCGCCGGTGTGATCCGTGCCGGCCGCGAGTTAACAACAGCATGGCTGAGCAGCGGGAACGGGTATCCAGGCAAGCTCTTGCGTCATATGACTGCCCAGACGAGCCGGGATTCAAAGGGATAATGCGATGATTGGCGCTGTCGCGCGCAAGCTGTTTGGCTCCTCAAATGACCGTCGCATCCGGTCCTATCGGCCACGCGTCGAAGAAATCAACACGCTGGAACCAGAGCTCGCGGCGCTTTCCGACGAGGCGTTGCGGGCGCGCACCGACGAATTCAAGAAACTGCTCGCCGAAGGCCAGACCCTCGATGACATTCTCGTGCCGGCTTTCGCCACCGTCCGCGAGGCCGCCAAGCGCACGCTTGGGCAGCGGCATTTCGACGTTCAGCTGATCGGCGGCATGGTCCTGCATGAGGGCAAAATCTCCGAGATGAAGACCGGCGAAGGCAAGACGCTGGTCGCCACGCTTCCGGTCTATCTCAACGCGCTTGCCGGCCGCGGCGTGCATGTGGTCACGGTCAACGATTATCTCGCCAAGCGTGACGCCGAATGGATGGGCCAGATCTATAAATTTCTGGGGCTCACCGTCGGCGTGATCGTGCACGGCCTCGAGGACGACGAGCGCAAGAAGCAATACGACTGCGACGTCACCTACGGCACCAATAACGAGCTCGGCTTCGACTATCTGCGCGACAACATGAAGTACCGGCTCGAGGATATGGTGCAGCGCGGACACATCTACGCCATCGTCGACGAAGTGGACTCGATCCTGATCGACGAGGCCCGCACGCCGCTGATCATTTCGGGGCCGCTCGACGATCGCTCCGAGTTCTACAATACCATCGACGCCTACATTCCGCGCCTGGACAAGGACGACTACGAGCTCGACGAGAAGCAGCGCACCGTCAATCTCACCGAGATCGGCATGGAGAAGATGGAGACCTTGCTGCGCGACGCCGGGGAGCTCAAGTCGGATTCGCTCTATGACGTCGAGAACGTCTCGGTCGTTCACCACGTCAATCAGGCGCTGCGCGCGCACACGCTGTTCGCCCGCGACAAGGACTATATCGTCCGCAACGGCGAGGTCGTGATCATCGACGAATTCACCGGCCGCATGATGCCGGGCCGGCGCTACTCCGAAGGGCTGCACCAGGCGCTCGAGGCCAAGGAGCATCAGGCGATCCAGCCGGAAAACCAGACGCTCGCCTCGGTCACCTTCCAGAACTATTTCCGCATGTACGAAAAGCTCGCCGGCATGACCGGCACCGCGGCGACCGAGGCCGATGAGTTCCACGACATCTACAATTTGGAAGTCCTGGAAATTCCGACCAACATGCCGATGATCCGTCTTGACGACGACGACGAGGTCTATCGGACCTCGGCGGAGAAATTCCGCGCTATCTTGGCCCTGATCGAGGATTGCAAGTCGCGCGGGCAGCCAGTCTTGGTCGGCACCACCTCGATCGAAAAATCCGAGCAGCTTGCCGAAATGCTGCGCAAACAGGGCTGGGAGCAGCACGACTTCGCCGATCCCAACGCATTCGCGGCGCTCTATTCGGGCGACGAGGGCGCCTCCAAAGCAAAAGTGTTCGCCATCCTCAACGCGCGCTATCACGAGCAGGAAGCCTATATCGTCGCCCAGGCCGGCGTTCCCGGCGCGATTACGATTGCGACCAACATGGCGGGCCGCGGTACCGACATCCAACTTGGCGGCAATGCCGACATGCGTATCCGCCAGGAATTGGCCGATATCGCCGATCCGCGCGAGCGCGAGAACAGCGACCGCGCAGCTACGATCCGCGCGCAAGTCGCCCGGCTGAAGGAAAAAGCGCTAGTCGCCGGCGGTCTTTACGTCCTCGGCACTGAACGCCACGAAAGCCGCCGCATCGACAATCAATTGCGCGGCCGTTCCGGACGCCAGGGCGATCCGGGCCACTCGAAATTCTTCTTGTCGCTCGAAGACGACCTGATGCGCATTTTCGGCACCGACAAGCTCGACGGCATGCTGCAACGGCTCGGCTTGAAGGAAAACGAGGCGATCATTCATCCCTGGATCAACAAGGCGCTGGAAAAGGCGCAGCAGAAGGTCGAAGCGCGCAATTTCGACATCCGCAAGAACATTCTGAAATTCGACAACGTGATGAACGATCAGCGCAAGGTGATCTTCGATCAGCGCGTCGAATGGATGGAGGATCAGGCGGTAGGCGAAGTGGTCGGCGACATGCGGCATACCGTGATCGACGATCTGGTCGCCAAGCATATTCCGGAAAACGCCTATCCCGAGCAATGGGATTCGATCGGTTTGCGCGAGGAAATCAAGCGTGTGTTGAACCTCGACCTTGCGACCGACGAATGGGCCAAGGAAGAAGGCATTGCCGACGAGGAAATCTTCAGCCGCGTCGAACGTCGCGCCGATGAGCACATGGCGGCGAAGGCCGCCCAGTGGGGTCCCGACGTCATCCGCTACATCGAGAAGTCGATCCTGCTGCAGACGCTGGATCACCTCTGGCGCGAGCACCTGGTCATGCTCGATCACTTGCGGCAGGTCATCGGTTTTCGCGGCTACGGTCAGCGCGACCCGTTAAACGAATACAAGGCGGAATCCTTCAGCCTGTTCGAGACCATGAGTCAAAGCCTGCGCGAAGCGGTGACGGCGCAATTGATGCGCGTGGAAATCCAGGCGGCGCCGCCGCAAGAGCCTACGGCGCTGCCGGCGATGGCTGCGCATAAGATCGATCCGACGACGGGCGAGGACGAGATGGCCCTGGCGCTAGCCGGCGCCGAAACACTGGCCCGTCATGGCATTGGATCCGGCGGCGCGGCAGTGGGTGGCGCGGTGGGCGCGGGCTCGCCGCAGGGCGCGGCTCTGCTGCGTCAGCGGGCGCCAGCCCGCAATCCGCAAGATCCGCAGAGTTGGGGAAAAGTCGGCCGCAACGAATCGTGTCCGTGCGGTTCAGGCAAGAAATTCAAGCATTGTCACGGACGATACGTTTAGCCGCAATCAGCGAACGTCAATCAACGATCAGAAAACAGGCATCAGAAACCTGATCGCTGTTTTTTGACTTCCGTTCCCTCTGATTACTGCAGCCCCGCCCATCGGCCATCGAAGGAGCCGCTTGGAACGACCGCCTGCGCGCCCTTCATCAGGCTGCCGGTGGCGGGTGGCGCATAAGCGTTGGCTTCTTGCGAAGGTTTGGCTGGAGTCTTCGCCGCTGCGGCGGCTGCGGTCTCCGGCTTCTGCGCCTCAGGATGCTCGATCTTCGCCACTTCGCTCTTCGCCGCTTCGATCTTCGGCGCCTCTGTCTTGCGCGGCTCCGGCGCCGGACGTAGGCCCGCAAGGATGACGCCTGGGGCCGCCGGTTGCTGGGTGGTCGTGTCCTTCGGCTTGAACAGCTTGGCAAAGAAGCCTTCCGAGGAGCCGCTATCGGTGGCCGCGACTTGATTGCTCTGGGACGTGGTCTTGGCGTCGAACAAGCTGCCAAACATTGCAGGCTTTTGCGCGCTGGATGCGGTCTTGACAATACCAGCCTCAGGATCCTCGCGCGGTCCACTGAGCGTCGGCGCGGACATGCCGGGATGGATCGGCGGCGCATGCAGCCGGCCATCATTGTCAAGAACCGGATTTGTCTCTGCGAGCCTGGGCGCGAAGACGCGGTTCATTCCGCCGTCGGTGCCCATGACGACCGGCGCTGTGGGTACGTTTTCCTTCGTCAACTGGGCGACTTGATAATCGTCGTTGCGCTGCTTCTGCAATGCCGGGCCGGCGATCTCCTGAGGGACTTCATAAGCCGGACAGTGGCCGGTCGGGCTGAACGCTAGCGGCTTGGTCGAATTCGCCGGCGGTTGCGCATCGAACACGTAATGGCGATCGCAGACGTCGACCTTCGGCTCCTGATGCGTCACTTCGAAATGGTCGTTGCCCTCTTTGAGCATCGTCCAAAACGCCATGTTCGGATTGGTGCGGTGCCGGGCGAGATTCGCGGGCGTCAGGCGGAACGGATAAGCCTGGATTTGGAATTCCTTTTGGCCGCCGAGGAAAGCTTCACGCGCCAAGGAATAGATCTCGCCGATCTGCTCGTCGGTCATGGCGTAACAGCCGCGCGACGAACAATCGCCGTGGATCATGAGGAATCCGCCGGAGTAGCCGTTCGCTTTGTCATAAGCGTTGGGGAAACCGATATTGATGGCGAGGAAGTAACTGGAATTGGGATTCATCAGACCGGGCGTGATCGAATAGAATCCTTCCGGCGCTTGGCGGTCGCCCTCGACTTTCTTCGGGCCGAGCTCGCCGGACCAGCGGCAAATCGGATAGACCTTGAGCAATTGGTATGCCCCGGTGGTGTCTTCTTTCCAAACCTCCAATTCCGATTCCTCTTTGAACAGGCGAACGAGGATCGGCGAATCCTTCGGCATATTTTTCTGCTGCAGCAGGGTCAGCATTTCCGGCGAGAGCTCTTTCATCGCCTGGGTCGGCAGCTGATAGCCTTCGTCGCCGTAACAGCCGGCAAGCGCCAAAGCGCCGGCCAACGCCGCGCAAGTGACGAGCGAGCGCGCCGTCACAGGCGTGCGCCAACGCATCGCGCGCAACGCAAACGCGCGGGCAAAGCGGGCGCGGATCAAGGCGAGATTCCCCGACAGATGAACCATCCCCGTGCCGTTACAGCGTAATCGTTACTCACAAGCGCCGGTTTCCGCAAGACAATCCCCACCGGCGCCCCCGCCAAACATGCTGCCGTAAAACAAAAAATAAATGAGCAGAAAATTTGATCACGAATCCAAAGCATTAGCTAACAGCGGCGCGTGGAGGAATCGAGGCGAGATTGTGGCAACCGCGGCCGGCCGCGGTCTTATTGCGTCGCCAGTCGACTATCCCAGCGTCCGACCGAGCGCCGTGAATTTCTCCCGCCGCAGCCGTGTGATGGTTGCGCGATCGAGTCCCCGCAACTCGACGAGCGCCTCCGCGATTGCTTCGCCGGTCGCTTCAATAGCAGTGGCTGGTTCGCGATGCGCCCCTCCGGTTGGCTCGGCCACGATCGTGTCGATGACGCCGAACCGCGCCAAATCCTGTGCAGTGATCTTCATGTTGGAGGCCGCGTCTTCCGCCCGTGTGGTGTCCCGCCACAAAATCGAAGCGGCTCCCTCGGGAGAAATGACACTGTAGATAGCGTGCTCCAGCATCAGCACGCGGTTGGCGGTGGCGATGGCGATCGCCCCTCCGGAGCCGCCCTCGCCGATGATCGCGGCGACATTCGGCACGCCGATGCCGAGACACGCCTCGGTGGAGCGGGCGATCGCCTCCGCTTGACCGCGTTCCTCCGCGCCGATGCCCGGATAAGCGCCCGCGGTGTCGATTAGCGCCACGACCGGAATGTCAAAATGATCGGCCATGGTCATCAGCCGCGCGGCCTTGCGATAGCCTTCCGGCCGGGCCATGCCGAAATTGTGCTTGAGCCGACTGTCGGTATCCGATCCCTTTTCATGACCGATGACGCAGATGCTCTCGCCACGGAAGCGGCCGAAGCCGCCGACGATCGCTTCATCCTCGCCGTGCTTGCGGTCGCCGGCGAGCGGCACGAAATCGGCGATCAACGCCGCAATGTAGTCGAGGCAATGCGGCCGTTGCGGGTGGCGCGCCACTTGCGTTTTCTGCCACGGCGTCAATTCGCTGTAGAGCTCCTTGAGCGCTTGCGCGGCCTTGCCTTCGATGCGGTTGATCTCTTCGCCGATTGCAATGGAATCGCCGTCGGTTTGCAGCGCGCGCAATTCCTCGATCTTGGCCTCTAGCTCGGCCACCGGCTTTTCGAAATCCAGATAGCTACGCATCACGCGGGCAATTTGCACCAGGAGAATTGTTGAGGCGACACTTATTTTATCCCTGCGCCAGCGGGTGCAGGTCGCGCACCACGCTTTTCAGGCGTTCCTCGAGGACGTGGGTGTAGATTTGCGTCGTTGAAATATCGGCGTGGCCAAGGAGCGTCTGCACCACCCGCAGATCGGCGCCGTTGTGCAAAAGATGGCTGGCGAAGGCGTGGCGCAGCACATGCGGGCTGACCTGCTCGGCGCGCAGCCCCGCGGCGCTTGCAAGGGTTTTGAGTTCGCGCGCCAGGTGCTGCCGCGTGAGATGCCCGCTTTCGCCGAACGACGGGAACAGCCATTTCGATCGCGCGTCGCGCTCGGACAGCGCAAGAAGCGCAAGATAGTTGGCCGTTGCGTGTTTGGCGGCGTCGTTGAGCGGCACCATGCGTTCTTTGCTGCCCTTGCCGCGCACCACGATGACGCGCGCATCACGGCGCGCCGCCGAGATCGGAAGCGCGACCAGTTCGGAGACGCGCAATCCGGTGGCGTAAAGCATCTCGACCAGGCAGGCGAGCCGCGCCACGCGCAAGCGCACTGGCAATGGGGCGGCCGGATCGCTTTGCCCGGCGATCCGCAGCAGGTGATCGACCTCGGCAAGCGTGAGCGTCTTCGGCAAAGTCCGCTCGCGTTTGGGACCTTCGAGCACGGCAGCGGGATCGTCGGCGCGGTGGCCTTCCGCATAGAGAAAGCGGTAGAGCTGGCGAATCGCGGAGAGCCGCCTTGCCACCGTCGCGACACGCAAGCCGCGCCGAGAGAGTTCTCCGAGATAGGCGCGCAGATCGGCGGTACGCGCTTTGGCGATGGAGCGCCGCGCGGCTTTGAGGGAATTGGACAGATCTTCGAGATCACGGCCATAGGCCGCAAGCGTGTTGTCTCCGGCGCCGCGCTCCGCCGCCAGCATGTCGAGATAGAGGCCGATGAGCCTCTCGTCCGAATTTTGCACCGAACGGACCGTTGCGCGAGCCATGACCGTTCTCAACGCTCCTTGAAGAACTTCTCCGGCGGAATCGAGACTGATATTTCGCGAGACTTGGGCTGCACGAAATGCGCAAGCGCATAGAGTCCGCCGTAAACGGCGGCGCACAGAATCGCAACGACTGTCAGTAACCGGACCAGGCTCGGCATCGCCCGCGCTTATCCCCATTGGTGCCGGTGGACGGGACCGAGTACGATCATGTTCGGGCCGCACTGGCAAGTGATCATCGGGGTGGCTCGCAGACGGCAGCCGCACAAAGATCGGACGGCGGCGGCTCGCGTCATGATGCTTTCTCCAAGGAACTAAATGATTGATATTATTGATGAAAATAGCGCAGTCGGTGGGATATCCGAGGCCGAAATCGTTCCCAATCTGGGGCGCCGCTCGATCGTGCTTATCGGCATGATGGGCGTGGGCAAGTCGTCCATCGGCCGGCGGCTTGGTGCGCGATTGAGCATCCCCTTCATCGATGCCGATGGCGAGATCGAAAAGGCCGCCGGCATGAGCATCGCGGATATTTTCGCACGCCACGGCGAAGCCGCGTTCCGCAGCGGCGAATCGCGAGTCATCGCGCGCCTGCTCGATAGCGGCCCGCAGGTTCTGGCGACCGGCGGCGGCGCGGTCATGAATCCGGAGACGCGAGCGCTCATCAAAGATAAAGGCGTTTCGATCTGGCTGTCGGCGGAATTGGATCTGCTGATGCGGCGGATCAGCAAGCGCAAGGCGGAACGTCCGATGCTGCACGCCGCCGATCCGGCCGCGACCCTGCGCGAGCTTTTGGCCGAGCGGGAGCCGCTCTATGCGCAGGCCGACCTCACGGTGCAGTCCCGCGAAGTGCCGCATGACGCAGTCGTGGCCGAAATCGTCGGCGCGCTGATCGCTTTTCTCGCTTCGCCCTCGCTGCAAGGTGACGTTGGATGACCGCTCCCGTGCGCGATACATCGGCCGTCGTTGCCGTGTCGCTCGGGGCGCGCAGCTACGATATCGTGATCGGGCGCGGCGTTCTCGGCTCGCTCGGAACGTCGATCGCCGCGCTGCGCCCCGGGGCGAAGACCTTCGTGATCACCGACGCCAACGTGGCGCCTCATACACTGGCCGCGGCCGAAGCCGCGTTTGCGCGCGCCGGGCTCGCGACGCGGCATATGATTGTAGCGCCCGGCGAGGCGTCCAAGAGTTATCCGGTTTTCGAGCAAGTCTGCGAGGCGATCCTCAAGGCGCGGATCGAGCGCGACGATCTGATTGTCGCGCTTGGCGGCGGGGTGATCGGCGACCTCGCCGGCTTCGCCGCCGCCGTGGTGCGGCGTGGGCTCGATTACGTGCAAGTGCCGACGACGCTGTTGGCGCAAGTCGATTCCTCGGTTGGTGGCAAGACCGCAATCGATTCCAGCCAAGGCAAAAATTTGATCGGCGCTTTCCACCAGCCCATCCTGGTTCTCGCCGACACCGCGCTTCTTGATACGCTGCCGCCGCGGGAATTCCGCGCCGGCTATGCGGAGCTCGTCAAATACGGCCTCCTCGGCGACGCCGCGTTTTTTGATTGGCTCGAGACCAACTGGCGCGACGTGTTTGCCGGCAACGCCGCCGGCAGCTTTGCGCGCGAGCACGCCGTTGCGGTGGCGTGCCGCGCCAAAGCCGCGATCGTCGGCCGCGACGAACGCGACATCGGCGAGCGCGCTCTTCTTAATCTCGGCCACACGTTCGGACATGCGCTCGAAGCGGCTTGCGGGTTTTCCGATCGGCTTCTGCACGGCGAGGCGATCGCCGTCGGCATGGCGCTGGCGTTCGATTTTTCGGCGCGCCGCGGGCTGCTGCCGGCGGCTGACGCCGAACGCGTCAAGCGCCATTTGGCGGCAGTGGGCTTGCCGACGCGGCTTTCCGATATTTCCGGGCCGCTACCCAGCGTTGACCAGATGATGGAATTGATCGCGCAGGACAAGAAAGTCAAACGCGGAATGCTTACATTCGTACTGGTGCGCGCTATCGGCTCCGCCTTCGTTGAATCCGGCGTTGCGGAGTGCGAGGTGCGCGCGTTTCTCAGCGAGAAGCTTGCCGGGAAATGAATATTGTCGATTGGCTGACCGTGCTTGCGGTCGTTTTGTGTCTCTTGGTCTCGGCGTTTTATTCCGCCAGCGAGACCGCGCTGTCTGCAGCCTCGCGGGCGGCGATGATGCGGCTCGAAAAACAGGGCAATCGAGACGCCGGCATCGTCAACCGGCTGATGGCGACGCGCGATCGGCTCTTGGGCGTGGTTCTGTTCGCCAACAATTTCACCAACATCGCCGCGTCGACCATGGCGACTGGCCTGCTGCTTGTGCATTTCGGCGGCGCCGGGGTCATCTACGCGACGTTTGTAATGACGCTCCTGATCTTCATTCTCGCAGAGGTTTTGCCGAAGACCGCGGCGTTCAATACCCCGGACCGCATTGCGCTCGTGGTGGCGCAGCCGATCGAGCGTACGGTGCGATTGCTCTCGCCGCTTCTGCGCGGCGTCGAATGGCTGGTGCGGTGGATATTGAGGGGCCTCGGCATGCCGGTCGGCAAAATCCAATCGATCCTGTCGCCGGATGAGGAGCTGCGCGGCGCGGTCGACCTCATGCATCATGCCGGCGTCGTGGAGAAACACGACCGCGACATGATGGGTGGGTTACTTGATCTGCGCGCACTCACGGTTTCGGATGTGATGGTTCACCGCACCAAGATGGTGATGCTGGATGCCGACGAACCGCCGCGCGAATTAGTCGACGCGGTGATCGCCGCGGGCGTCACGCGTTTTCCCTTGTGGCGCAATTCTCCCGATAACGTGATCGGCATGCTCAACGCGAAGGAAGTCTGGCGCGCGCTTCAGGCTGCCGGCGGCGATATCGACCAGATCGACATTGTCGGCTTGGCAAAGCCGCCTTGGTTCGTACCCGACACGACGCCAGTTGCCGAACAGCTCAAGGCATTTCGCCACCGCAAAACGCCGTTTGCTCTCGTCGTCGACGAATATGGCGAGCTTGAGGGACTGGTGACGCTTGAGGATATCGTCGAGGAAATCGTCGGCGACATTACCGACGAGCACGATATTGCGGTGCCGGGCGTGCGACCGCTGCCGGACGGCTCGGTCAATGTCGACGGCAGTGTACCGATCCGCGATCTCAACCGGGTGATGGATTGGAGCATCCCGGATGACGAAGCCACTACGATCGCGGGCATCGTCATTCACGAAGCACGGTCGATCCCCGAGCCGGGGCAGAGCTTCACCTTTCACGGCTTCCGCTTTCAGGTTCTGCGCAAGACGCGCAACCGCATCACGGCCTTGCGGGTCGCCCCGCTCGCGCGCAAGCTGACGGCAAAGGCAAGCTGAATGAGCGACAGATCGATCGATCCCGGCGTCCGTATCGGGCATGTGCATCTGAAGGTCGCAAATATCGATCGGGCGCTCGCGTTCTATTGCGGCGTGCTCGGCTTCCAGCTGATGCAGCGCAGAGGGCCGGATGTCGCCTTCATTTCGGCCGGCGGCTACCATCATCACATCGGGCTCAACACTTGGGAGAGCCGCGGGGGGTCGCCGCCGGCGCCGGGCACGACCGGGCTCTATCACTTGGCGGTGCTTTATCCGACGCGCGCCGCCCTCGCCGATGCCTTGCGGCGCCTGATCGCGGCTGGCATTACGCTCGAGGGGGCGTCCGATCACGGCGTCAGCGAAGCGCTCTATCTGCGCGATCCGGACGATAACGGCGTCGAGCTTTATCGCGATCGGCCGCGCGAAGAATGGCCGCGCACCGCCGACGGCGCGCTCGCGATGTTCACCAAGCCGCTCGATTTGAGGGGGCTACTTGCCGAGCACGAAAAGTCGGTCGAGCCGGCGGTCGAATTGGAGCGCTAGTTAGGAGCCTTCCTCCGGCGCCGCGGCGTGAATGGCAAGCGCATG
Organism: Xanthobacteraceae bacterium; assembly: GCA_049285335.1. Taxonomy (GTDB): domain Bacteria; phylum Pseudomonadota; class Alphaproteobacteria; order Rhizobiales; family Xanthobacteraceae; genus BOG-931. The sequence goes on from JBAPZR010000639.1 coordinate 42,771, forward strand.
GACGCGGCCTTTTAATTCGTTGACGAGCGCCGCGTTAATCATACGGTGGCGCTCGAGACGGCTCTTCCCGCGGAACGCGCTCGATACAATATAAAGCCTGAAATGGGTCTCGCCTCCGGGTCGGTGTCCGGCATGTCCTTCGTGGAGATGCGACTCATCTTCGACATGCAGACTCTCCGGTGCGAAAGCCGCCAACAGCTTCGTCGTGATGATATCCTGCATTCCCATTGTTTCTGTCCTGCGAACGACATGAGTCCGGGTGCAATGACAATAAAACGTTATAGTCGTCACTGCGATGCGCTGATTTGCTCTCTGTCAAGTCTTGAACCGTGGCGCGCTGCGCCCGCATAATCCGATGATGAAATCCAACTCGCCGCTATTCGATCGGATCCGGGTCAAGCCCGACCAGGATCGTCGCCTGCGCGCCGAGCTTCCCGGCTGCCAATGGCCGAGCTGCAATGCGCCGGCAACCCATCGGGCGCCGAAGGGCCGCCTGCGGGCCAGCGAATATTGGCAGTTCTGTCTCGAACATGTGCGTGAATATAATAATTCCTACAATTTCTTCGCGGGCATGAGCGACGACGCCGTCGCGAAATATCAGAAAGAGGCGCTGACCGGCCATCGTCCAACCTGGAAAATGGGCTCGGTCGGCGGCAAACGCACCCGCAGCGCGCAGAAGGGCTTTCGCGGGGCGGACCGGGAGACTGACGACCCGTTCTCCCTGTTCGGCGAGTGGGGAGCCCGGCGCGCCGGTCATGCGCGGACCGCGCCGGAGGGGCGCAAGATTTTCAACGCACAGCGTCGCGCGCTTGACGTCCTTGGGCTTGAAGCGGACGCCAAGCGGGCCGATATCAAGTCTAAATTCAAGACTTTAGTGAAGCGGCACCATCCCGACGCTAACGGCGGTGACCGCGGCTCCGAGGAGCGTCTGCGGGAGATTATCCAAGCTTATAACTACCTGAAATCGGCCGGTTTCTGCTGATCTGATGGCTTTCGCCGCCTCGTGACTTTCTGCTAGAGATACCGCGAAAATCCGGCCGCCGATCGCATTTGCGGCTGGGATTTTGTTCGCGCCTCGGCTTGCCCGAGTTTACCGCCGACGCCCAGCCGAGGTCACGGAGGAGCAATGACCCTCGCAACTGACGCAGATACGCAATCTGGATTGCCGGACATGAAGGTTTCGGTCCGGCAAGTGTTCGGAATTGATACCGATTTGGAAGTGCCGGCCTATTCCGAGCCAGATGAGCATGTGCCCGAACTCGACTCCGATTACCGCTTCGACAGACCGACCACGCTCGCCATCCTCGCCGGCTTTGCCCGCAATCGCCGGGTCATCGTCACCGGCTATCACGGCACCGGCAAGTCGACCCATATCGAGCAAGTCGCGGCGCGGCTGAATTGGCCGTGCGTGCGCGTCAATCTCGACAGTCATATCAGCCGCGTCGATCTGATCGGCAAAGACGCCATCGTCATCCGCGAGGGCATGCAGGTCACCGAATTTCGCGACGGCATTCTGCCCTGGGCGCTGCAGAATAACGTGGCGTTGTGTTTCGACGAGTATGACGCCGGCCGTCCCGATGTTATGTTCGTGATCCAGCGTGTGCTCGAATCGTCGGGCCGCCTGACGCTCCTTGACCAGAACAAGGTGATCAAACCACATCCCGCCTTCCGCCTGTTCGCGACCGCCAATACGGTCGGGCTCGGCGACACGTCCGGGCTCTATCACGGCACGCAACAGATCAACCAGGGCCAGATGGACCGATGGTCCATCGTGACGACCCTCAATTATCTGCCGCACGACAACGAGGTCGATATCGTCCTTGCCAAGGCCCGGCATTATCGCACGCCCGAAGGCCGCGACATCGTCTCCAAGATGGTGCGCGTCGCCGACTTGACACGCAACGCTTTCATGAACGGCGATATTTCGACGGTGATGAGTCCGCGCACGGTCATCACCTGGGCGGAAAACTCCGAGATCTTCAACGATATCGGCTTTTCGTTCCGGCTCACCTTCGTCAACAAGTGCGACGAACTGGAACGTCCGCTGGTCGCCGAATTCTATCAGCGCTGCTTCGGTCAGGAATTGCCGGAGAGCGCGGTCAACGTAGCGCTGTCGTGATCGCCTCTCCTCGCCGGCGGGGAGAAATAAAGAAGCCATGAGCTCCAACATCAAGCCCAAAGGGGCCGCAAAGGAAGCGCCGACCGAACCTTTCAAACGGGCGGTCGGCGTTTGCACGCGGGCGATCGCCGGCAAGATCGGGCTTGAAGTCAGTTTCGCCTCCGAACGTCCGGGTCTCGTCGGCGGCAAGGCGCGCTTGCCGGAGCCGCCGCGGCGGCTCAACGAGCGCGAGGCCGCGATCGTGCGCGGCCACGCCGATGCGATCGCATTGAGGCTCGCCTGTCACGATCCGGCGGTGCATCGCAAATTGGCGCCCGGCGGCCAGCAAGCGCGCGCGGTGTTCGAAGCGGTCGAACAGGCGCGCGTCGAAGCAATCGGCGCGCGCCGCATGGGCGGAGTCGCTAAGAACCTTACGGCCATGCTGGACGACCGGTTCCATCGCGGCAAATTCGACGAGATCACCGACCGCGCCGATGCGCCGATCGAGGATGCGCTGGCGATGATGGTGCGCGAACGGCTGACCGGCGAGACGCCGCCGGCGGCGGCGCGCAAACTTGTCGATCTGTGGCGTTCGCTGATCGAGGAGCGCGCCGGCCGCGACCTCGATCGCCTCGAACGCGTGCTCGACGATCAGCGCCGGTTCGGCGATGTCGTGCACGATCTGCTCGACTGCCTCGATATGGGCGAGGATCGCTCCTCGGAATCCGACGAGGAGGAAGGCGAAGAAGGCGAAGAGCAGAGTCAAAAGGACGAGACCGGGCAGGACGGCGAAGCTTCCGAGTCCGCCGACAGCGAAAAGATGAGCGCCGAAGCCGAAGCTTCGGCCGACGAATTGCCCGACAGCGCCTCGGAAGCGGTCGATGCGCCGGCCGCCGAGATGGCCGACGACGCCGAAATGGGCGATTCGGAAACCGCCGCCGAACCGTGGCGGCCGCGTCACCAGCGCAACGAGCCGCGCGGCCCCGACTACCGGCCGTTTACCTCAAGGTTCGACGAGACTGTGGGCGCCGAGGAATTGTGCGAGCCGGAGGAGCTCGACCGCTTGCGCGGCTATTTGGACAAGCAGCTCTCCCACTTGCAGGGCGTGGTGGCGCGGCTCGCCAACCGGCTCCAGCGCCTGCTCTTGGCGCAACAAAATCGCGCTTGGGAATTCGACCTTGAAGAGGGTCTGCTCGATCCCGCGCGGCTATCGCGCGTCGTCGTCGATCCGATGCATCCGCTGTCGTTCAAGCGCGAGAAGGACACCGATTTCCGCGATACGGTGGTGACGCTTCTGCTCGACAATTCCGGTTCTATGCGCGGCCGACCGATCACGGTCGCGGCAACCTGCGCCGACATCCTGGCGCGGACGCTCGAACGCTGCGGCGTCAAAGTGGAAATCCTGGGCTTCACCACGCGCGCCTGGAAAGGCGGGCAGTCGCGGGAATCCTGGCTCGCCGCGGGCAAGCCGGCCAATCCCGGCCGGCTCAACGATTTGCGTCACATTGTCTACAAGTCCGCGGACGCGCCATGGCGCCGTGCGCGCAAGAATCTCGGCCTGATGATGCGGGAAGGTCTGCTGAAGGAAAACATTGACGGCGAGGCGCTCGATTGGGCGCACAAGCGGCTCTTGGCGCGCTCGGAGACGCGAAAGATCCTGATGATGATTTCCGATGGCGCGCCAGTCGACGATTCGACGCTATCGGTCAATCCCGGCAATTATCTCGAGCGCCATCTGCGCTGGGTTATAGAAGACATCGAAATGCGCTCGCCGATCGAGTTGATCGCGATCGGGATCGGTCACGACGTGACGCGCTATTACCGGCGCGCCGTCACCATCGTCGATGCCGAAGAGCTCGGCGGCGTGATGACCGAAAAACTCGCCGAATTGTTCGAGGAACATCCTGCTACTGAGCGGATGCGGCCGGTGCGGCCGCGCCGCCTGCACGCGTAAAACGCACGCTCCGGTTTAACGTCGAGCGCCAAACCGAGCTATGCGGTCGCCTGACGCTTCTTGATAACCTGACGCTTGAGTTCGAGCGCCCGCGGCGACAGTTCGGCATCGTTGGCGGCGATCAAGAAAGCGTCGAGTCCGCCGCGATGATCGACCGTCTTGAGCGCGTTGGCCGAAATCCGCAGCCGCACCGAACGCCCGAGCGCGTCGGAAATCAGCGTTACGTTGAGTAAATTGGGCAGAAATCGCCGCTTGGTCTTTCGATTGGAGTGGCTGACCTTGTGCCCGATCTGGCGCGTTTTTCCGGTCAGCTCGCATCGCCATGCCATGGTAGAAATCCTTAGCCGAAAATCCCGTCGGTCCCGGGCGCCGGGCGCCACAGCCGGACGAAATGGGGAGGTTGGCGCGGACCTATAGTGTCGCCATAGTTGAGCGTCAAGCGCGGCTTGCGGCAGCGGCTTGTGACCGTTTTTCGCAAATAAGAGGGCGACGCCGAACCACACAAACGACGCATTCTCCGACAAAACAAGGGGCGAGTTCCTGGTCCGGAATATGCCCTTGCATAGCTTCGCGTTGCCAAGCCTCCGCCGAGCATGCGCCGCTGCGTCCGTCGCGGCGTTTTTAGTCTTGGTCGCGATATTGGCGGCGGTTTTCGTGCGAGCCGCCACCGCGGGAGACACGAGCCGTCAAGGAAACACGAGCCGTCAAGCAGGCGCCCAAACGGGCAGCCGCGGAGGGACCCAAGCGCGTCTCGAGGCGGAATACATCGTCACTCTGGCCGGTATCCCGATCGGTCGCGGCAACTGGATCATCGAACTGTCGGATGACCAATACACCGCGGCGGCAAGCGGCACGACCACGGGCGTCATTCGTTTCTTTACCGGCGGCCGCGGCACCGGCGCGGCGCGCGGCACGGTGAACGCGGGCCAACCAGTGCCGACAAGCTACGGCGCCACACTTGCCTACGATCACAAGGTCGACGATGTCCGAATTTCGCTGGCCGGCGGAAATGTGACGGACTATGACGCCGAGCCGCCGCTGCCGCCAATGCCCGACCGTATTCCGGTCACCGATGCCGACCGTCGCGGCGTCATGGATCCGATGACATCGATGCTCAATCGTGTCGCCGGAAACGGCGATCCGGTATCGCCGGAGGCGTGCAATCGCAAAGTCGCGGTCTTCGACGGCCGCGTGCGCTACGATCTGCACAGCGAATTCAAGCGCATGGAAAGCGTCAAGGCGGACCGCGGCTATGAAGGCCCGGCCGTGGTTTGCGCGGTCTTTTTCACGCCGATCGCCGGCTATGTGCCGGACCGTCCGGCAATCCGATATCTCGTGACGCTCCGCGATGCGGAAGTGTGGCTGGTGCCGATCGAAGGCACGCGCGTACTTGTGCCGTTCCGGTTCGCAATGCCCACGCCGCTCGGAACCGGCATGTTGCAGGCGACCGAATTCGTCACCGTCTCCCAGCCCTCGCAATCGCCGCGTCCAACTGCTAAAACGCAGTGAAATTCGCAAGGATTGGCGAAGCCGCCGGCCTCACCATCGCGCCCGCGTCCCCATTATCCACAAGCAGTCGCCTCTTGACTCGGCGTGGAATCATGGTTGCAAGACGGGTTAACGGTCTTGGCGCTGTGACGGGCTTTCGTTTTCGCCGATTCCACCCGATCTAGTATTCAATGTTGGAGATAGGGCCATATATCGCGGTGAACGAATTCGAACAGGTGTCGAGTCGCCGATTCGGCCGCGATTCGTTCCAGACTCGTTCCACATGTTAAGCACAGGGCTTTCCAGCGTCACATTGTGATACAGAAGCCCTATCGTCAGCACTGTCGTCGTCGCGCCGCTACCGCGTCTGTCGGGACCTGAATGTCGATTTCGTTTTCGCCTACCGCCGATCGTGAGCATCGCGCTCGCGGCGCCGGCGTCACTGCCGTATTGGGCCCCACCAATACCGGCAAGACGCATCTGGCGATCGAGCGCATGCTTGCGCATTCCTCGGGCATGATCGGACTGCCGCTGCGGCTTTTGGCGCGCGAAGTCTACAATCGCGCGGTGGAGCGCGTCGGCGCCGAAGCCGTCGCACTCGTCACCGGCGAAGAAAAAATCAAGCCGCCGAATCCTCGATTTTGGGTCGCCACCGTCGAGGCGATGCCGCGCGAGCTCGACGTTGCGTTTCTGGCGATCGACGAGGTCCAGCTCGCGGCCGATTTCGAACGCGGGCACGTCTTCACCGATCGCATGTTGCATCGGCGCGGCCGCGAGGAAACTCTGCTGCTGGGCGCCGCGACGATGCGGCCGATCGTCGAACGGCTGTTGCCCGGCGCCAGCATTGTCAGCCGTCCGCGCTTGTCGCAGCTGACGTTTTCCGGCGAGAAAAAACTAACGCGGCTGCCGCGTCGCTCGGCCATAGTCGCTTTCTCGGCGGAAGAGGTCTACGCCATCGCCGAATTGATCCGCCGCCAGCGCGGCGGCGCCGCGGTGGTGCTTGGCGCGTTGTCGCCGCGCACACGCAACGCCCAGGTCGAACTCTACCAATCCGGCCAAGTCGATTACATGGTGGCGACCGACGCGATCGGCATGGGACTAAATCTCGACGTCGATCACATCGCCTTCGCTTCCGATCGCAAATTCGACGGTTATCAGTTCCGCAAACTCAATCCGTCCGAGCTCGCTCAGATCGCCGGCCGCGCCGGCCGCGCTACCCGTGACGGCACGTTCGGCACCTGCGGACGCTGTCCGCCGTTCGAGACCGAACTGGTCCAGGCGCTTGAATCGCACACGTTCGAGCCGGTGAAGCTCGTGCAATGGCGCAATTCCGATCTCGACTTCTCGTCGGTCGGCGCGCTGCAGGCGACCCTTGCAGCGCCGGCGAGCGAAAGTGCGCTCGCGCGTGCGCCGGTCGCCGAAGACATTCTGGTGCTCGATCATGCCGCGCGCGACGACAATGTGCGCGCATTCACACGCACGCGCGCCGACGTCGAGCGGCTCTGGGACGTCTGTCAGCTCCCCGATTACCGCAAAATCGCGCCGGCCAATCATGCCGAGCTTGTCGTGACGCTGTACGGATTTCTGCAGCGCGACGGCACGATCAAAACCGATTGGTTCGAGCATCAGGTCGCGTTGGCGGATCGCACCGATGGCGATATCGATACGCTGTCGACACGCATCGCTCACATCCGAACCTGGACGTTCGCGGCCAATCGCCCGGATTGGCTCGCCGATCCGGAACACTGGCAGGCCGTCACGCGCGGCGTCGAGGACCGGCTGTCGGACGCGTTGCACGAACGGCTTACCGAGCGCTTCGTCGATCGCCGCACCAGCGTCTTGATGCGGCGGCTACGCGAAAACGCAACGCTCGAACCGAACTTCAACAAGACCGGCGACGTCGTTGTCGAAGGTCATTTGATCGGCCGGCTCGACGGCTTTGTTTTCGTGCCGGATGCGGCCTCCGGCGGTTCGGAGGCGAAGGCGCTGCAAAATGCGGCGCAAAAGGCGCTGGCCGGCGAGATCGCCGCGCGTGCGGCGCGCTTGGCCGAAGCGCCCGACAGCCAATTCGTGCTGGCCGCCGACGGCACGCTGCGCTGGACCGGCGCCGCGGTCGGCAAGCTCTATGCCGGCGAGGAGGTGCTGCGCCCACGCGTCCGCATCATCGCCGACGAACATCTCAACGGCGCGCCGCGCGAGGCGGTCGAGACGCGGCTCAATGCCTGGGTCAAGACACACATTGAGAAATTGCTTGGTCCGTTGTCCGAGCTCGCGGCTGCGGCCGACGTGAGCGGATTGGCGCGCGGGGTGGCGTTCCAGTTGGTCGAGGCGCTCGGCGTGCTCGATCGCCAGCGCGTCGCGGAGGAAGTGAAAGGGCTTGAACAACCCGCGCGCGCCACGCTGCGGAAATATGGCGTGCGCTTCGGCGCCTATCACATCTATATCCCGGCGCTTTTAAAGCCGGCGCCGCGCGCACTGGCGACGCAGCTATGGATGCTGATGCACAATGGACCGCAAGACAAGCTGGTCGATCTCCTGCATCTTGCCGGCAGCGGCCGCACCTCGATCCCGATCGATCGTGAGATCGATCCGGCGCTTTATCGCACCGCCGGATACCGCGTCTGCGGCGAGCGCGCGGTGCGCGTCGATATTCTGGAGCGGCTCGCCGATCTGATCCGTCCTGCGCTTACCTGGCGGGAAGGAGCGCCTGGGGCGCGGCCGCGAGGCGCTTTCCCCGGCGGGGGCTTCACCGTCGTCAACACCATGACCTCGCTGACGGGAGCGTCGGGCGAGGACTTCGCGTCGATCTTGCGCTCATTGGGTTATCGGATGGAGCGGCGGCCCAAGCCATTGGAGCCGCCACCGGAGCCTCCGGTCGCGGCCGCACCAGCCGCGAGCGAGGAGATAATTCAGTCACACATGCTCGACGGTGAGGCGCCCGGCGACGCCGCAAGATCGACAGAGCGCGCGGACGCCGCGCTCCAAGATCCCCAGCCGGCCGACCATACGGAGATCGTTTCAGCGGAGGGCGGCGATCGAGAGCCGGCGGCCGATGCTGCTGAAACGGGGCAGGAGGCGGCCCACGAGATTCGGGAACCGCCGCAAGAAACGGCCCAAGAAGGTGCCCAAGAAGGTGCCCAAAAAGCTGCTGAAGAAACCACCCAAGCAACGAGCCAAGAAACGAGCCAAGAAACGAGCCAAGCAACGAGCCAAGCAACGAGCCAAGCAACGAGCCAAGAAACGGCTCAAGAAACGGCTCAAGCAACGGCTCAAGCAACGGCACAAGAAACGGTCGAAGCTGCCGCCCCGGGATCGGCTCCATCACCAAGCGGAGAGCCGGAAATGGTCGAGGTCTGGCGGCCCGGCCGGCCGGAAGGCCGGTGGCGCCCCCGTGAGCGACATCGTGGTTCGGCGAGGCAGGCAAGAGAATTCGGCAAGCGCGCACCAAAGGCGGCGCAGGATTCCGCCGGGTCCGGGGCTGGCATGGCGGCTGCCGTTGAAGCGTCGCCGCCGACGGGCCAAACCGAATCGGCTCCTTCACCGGATGCGCATACCGATAGAGGACGACCGCGCCATCGCCGCCATCAGGAGCATCATCGGCCCGACCGTCCGCCGCGCGAACGGCCGCCGGCCAAACGCTTCGAACGCCGCGAAAAGGCGCCCGATCCGAACTCGCCGTTTGCCAAACTCGCGGCCTTGAAGGCTCAGCTCGAGGCCGATGCGAAGGAGCGCCGGTGAGTGACCGCCGAGCTTGCGCGGCAACGGATTGACCGCTGGCTATGGCATGCTCGCTTGGTGCGCACACGCCACGCCGCCGCGGCGCTCGCGGAAGCCGGCTATGTCCGCGTCAACGGCGCGCGGATCGACGCGCCGGGCCGCATGATAAGAAGCGGCGACGTTATCACGGTCGCGCTCGACCGCGGCGTCCGGGTGGTCAGGGTCACGGGTTTTGCGGAACGGCGGGGACCCGCGGCAACCGTGGCGGCGCTCTACCAAGACATCGATCGCGGAGGCCGTTAGGGGTGCGGCGAGAGGACGATAGGGCCTTCTTGCGTGGCCGGGACCCATGCGATAGGAGCAAGGCTGCAAGAGCGCCGTTTAGAGTGTGCAAATGACCTATATCGTCAACGACAATTGCATCAAATGCAAATACATGGACTGCGTTGAAGTCTGCCCCGTGGACTGCTTCTACGAGGGCGAGAATATGCTGGTCATCCACCCGGACGAATGTATCGATTGCGGCGTCTGCGAACCGGAATGCCCGGTCGAAGCGATTAAGCCCGATACCGAACCCGGCGTCGAAAAATGGCTCGGCGTCAACGCCGAATACGCGAAAGTCTGGCCCAATATCACGACCAAAAAGACCCCTCCCGCCGATGCCAAACAGTGGGAAGGCGTCCCCAATAAATTCGAAGAGCAATTCTCAGCCAATCCTGGCAGCGGCGATTAATACACGTCTGAGTCGCAATCTTAACCACTGTTGGAAATTCCTGCTTTTGCGGGGCTGATGCGACGCTTTTGCGCGCGTTAACGCTTTGATTTTGGCTGAAAATGTGTTATGTAGCTATTACACAATGAAATAACGCCCCGAGGCTGCTCCCCCGACCGGGAGCATATTTTTTCGAGGGGTTGCCGAGGAACCGTCAGAAGAGGCGTGATTTCCACGCGAGAGCAGTGGCAGAAAAAACTCGTCGTCGTCCTAAGAAGGGTGCGACCGGCATGAGCCGGAAGACCACTAAATCCTCCTCCCGCGCGAGCCGGAGGCCCACACAGTCCACGCGAGCGATGACCCGCACCCGGGTCAGCGTGGCAAAGCCCGCGCATCGGCGCAAGCCCGAGCCGGAAGGAGCAGCAACTTTGGGAATGAACGCAAAGAAGACTACTCAACGACAGGGCTTCAAGACTCACGAATTCATTGTTTATCCGGCCCACGGCGTCGGCCAGATCGTTGCGATCGAGGAGCAGGAAGTCGCCGGCGTGCGGCTTGAATTGTTCGTCATCAACTTCGTGAAGGACAAGATGACGCTGCGGGTGCCCACCTCGAAGGTTGCCTCGGTCGGCATGCGCAAACTCGCCGAAACGGCGATGGTTAAGCGCGCCCTTGAAACGCTGAAGGGCCGCGCGCGCATCAAGCGCACGATGTGGTCGCGCCGCGCTCAGGAATACGAGGCCAAGATCAATTCCGGCGACATCATCGCGATCGCCGAAGTCGTTCGCGATCTCTATCGCTCGGAGACGCAGCCGGAACAGTCCTATTCGGAGCGTCAGCTGTACGAGGCTGCGCTCGACCGGTTGTCGCGCGAAGTCGCGGCGGTGCAGCGCATCACCGAGACTGAAGCGATCAAGGAGATCGAGGCTGCGCTCGCTAAGGGACCTCGCCGCGGTCCGAAGCCTGAAGCCGACGAGGAATCCGTCGTCGAGGAAGAGGCAGCCTAAGGCGTCGCGCTTTTCGCTTTCCATAAAGGCCCGGCAGCAAGCCGGGCCTTTTTATTTTTTCGTCTTGTTATTTTTTCGTCTTGGCAAAATGTTGCGAAGCTGCGACCAGCGCGCGAGGCCACCGGATTATGCGCGTTTTACTCATGATGCCGCCGGCAAAAAACCCGTGCTTAGTCATAAATTAAGCTTCCTTTGAAAGGAGATAGAGGGGACCACGCGGGGCAGGGGGCCTTCGTCATGAGAAAGTCGAGCAAGGCCAGGCCGAAGCGCGGCCGGATCATTCCTCTGCTTTTGATCGGCGGCTTTGGTTACGTCTTGGGCGCTTGGCATATGTCCGCGTTGCGTGAGCCCGATCATGCATCAGCGGCGGCGGCGCGGGCAGTGGCGGTCCGTTTCCCGGCCGAATGGACCAATCCGCAACCGGCGGCTACGCCGGCAGTGACGTCACGTTCGGCGGCCACCGCGGTATTATTCAGTCCCGTGGCTTTGGCGCCGCAGCCGCTGCAGCCGGCGCAGGTAACCTTGCAACAGTCGGACGCCGAAAACGCTCCGATGCAATTATTCGACCCGCATGCATCCGACTCGCACGGGACCGATCCGCATGCGATGGTGCAAACCGCATCGCTGGAAAGCGTCGCATTGCCCGCGGCATCCACGGCGCATCCCGCCACCGAGCCGGCCCGGCCGTCAGCCAACATGGCCAAGCCCGCGAAGATAACGGCTGCCGCGACGCGCGCTCCCGCAACCAATCGGTCGCCCTATCTTCTCGACGACGCGCAAATCGCCAGCATCAAAGCGCGGCTTCATTTGACGCCGGATCAAGAGCAGATGTGGCCCGCCGTTGAGGCGGCGCTGCGCAATATCGCCTATAGGCGCACGCAGCTGGCGCACGAGGGTGGCGCCGCGAACGTGCAATCATTGGACCCCAACGCGGTGCAGGGATTAAGAACCGCTGCGGTCCCGCTGATCATGAGCTTCAACGAAGAGCAAAAAGAAGAGGTACGCAACCTCGCGCACGTCATGGGTCTCGATCAGCTCGCCTCGCAGTTCTAAATCAAGTGTCCCGATTCCGAAATTCTCCGCAGCTTGCGGCACGCTCTTAGCGAATTTCGGAATCGATAAAGACACTCGCAAGTTTATAATTCCAGTTGTTTTTGGATTTGACGTTCCAATGCGCGTGTGCCGCAGAACGGTAGGAACTTCAAATCCACCACACGAGCGCGATCGCGATGGGCGCGCGCGAGCAGCTGCCGCGTTGGCCCGGCGGCCTGGCGAGATCGACTTATTCTACTCTTTGGTTGCCGTGTTTCGCTGCGGCAATTGAAAGGCCGGGCGCAGCAGATCGGCCGTGCATTTTGCTCCGATCAGCGCCAAGCCGACGAAGCATCCCAGCTCGCCTAGATCCAAGGGATTATAGACGTAGAAACTGTAAAGCGGCTCATAGAGAAAAAAAGCCGCGCACATTGCGGCCGCGATGGCGCAGACCGCGGCCGGCGCGCTACCATAAAGCGTCGCCACCAAAACCGTCGGAAAGAGATAAAAGAAGACGAGGTGCTGCGGCCCGACCGCCGAAATCCTGATAAGCCACAGAACGCCGGTGACCACCGATAAAACGGCAAGCGCCACAATCACGGGCATCGCCCGCTTCACAATCCACATTTGTCTCCCCCCAAGGCCTTTTGCGTGTTTATTTTCGGCCTTGCGGTCATGATAGCCGAGGGGAGGGATGGAGCAAATCGTCTAAAGGTCTAGGTTGGAAACCCATACAATTTACTGACTTTAAGGGGATCGCTTCGGTCCGCTGCGATCGATGGCTTTTGCCGAACGCCGTTATGAGTTTTGAGCAAAATTACATTGCCGCCCTGGCTCTTGCGGCCATTGTCATCGCGCGGATTGATTGAGTCCCAACCTAGGCCCTCATTGGCCTATTCGACGACGATCTTCATCTCGCTGCCGGGCTTGAGGGTGTCGCCGGGGTCGAGCCCATTGAGCACGCGGAAACGTTCGACCGCGCGATCCGGGACCGCCATCTTGCTCGCCAGCTTCTCGACCGTGTCGCCCGGCGCGACCGTGACGATACGAAGCCGCAATGGTTTGGCCTGCTCGGTCTCGGCGATGGTCATGCGGCGGAAAGTGTTGATCGATTCCCGGAAGCTGCGATCGGTTTCAGGGGTGCGATGTTTGGCGGCGAATATGAAACGGTACACGTCGCTGCCGAAACGGATAGCGTAGAGACGAAAGTCCCATTGGTCGCCCTTGGCGGCGGCGGTGGCGCCAGGGAAACCGTTGACGGCAATCTCTTCGACGGTGGATGGATCGATGTTTTCGATCCACCCGGAGTTCAGATAGTCGGTGAGTGTTTGTTCCGCCGGCACGTGCACGACGTCGAGGCGAACCGCCTCGCCGCCGCCGCGCTTGATGCCGAGGACAGCCTGGGCGGTGTTGTCGAGCGCGAAGCCATCAGGCGCGGTGAAGGTAAAGCCGAGCTTCGGATGCAGGAAACGCCGGCTGCGAACGAATCCCTCGCTCGGATCTTCGCCGTATACGATGCCGTTGATGTCGGCGAGGTAGGTCGCTTTGGCCTGGGCAAAATTCTGCCCGTTGTCCGCCGGCGCCCGGTATTGCCGGGCGGTGGCAATGGCATTGGAAATGCGCTCGGGCGTCGCCGGATGAGACGACAGGAAATCCGGAGCGGCTGGATTGATCGCGCCCGTATCCTCCGGTTTGAGGTCGGCGTTGTGCTCCATTGCCGTGAGGAAGCGCACCGCGCCATACGGATCGTAACCGGCGCGCGCTGCAATGCCGACGCCGATGCCGTCGGCTTCGAATTCCTGGTTGCGGGAAAAGCTGGCCAGCGCCAGTTTCGATTTGGCAAGGGCAAGCGCGCCGGCCGCAGGATCGGTGACCACGTCGGAAACGACGCGGCTGACGAGCTCCGCTTCGCGCGCATGCTCCTCGCGGAGCTCGGCATGGTGCGCGATCACGTGACCCATTTCATGCGCGAGCACGGAAGCAAGCTCGGAATCGTCGTTGGCCAGCGCGGTCAGTCCGCGCGTGACGTAAAGCTGGCCGGTCGGCAGCGCAAAGGCGTTGACCGAATCCGAATTGAGAACGGTGACTTTGTAGTGAAGGTCGGGTTTATCCGATGCCGCGACAAGGCGTTCGACCATCGATTCGATCAGGCTTTGCAGCCGGGCATCGGTGTAGACGCCGCCATAGGTCGCGAGGATGCGCTGATGCTCGCGCAGCACCTCGGGCGACATCGGGACGTCGGCTTGTTTGACCAGCGCCGGAATTACGGCTTGCGGCCCAAGCGTGGACGGTGAGGCCGTGCAGCCGGCAAGCAGCAGCGCCGCGCAGACAATGCCTCCACGGCGGAGCCGAACCATTTCGAACCGTCCCCGTCCCACCAGAAATCACCCAAGCCAGTCGCACGTGTCTCGATCAGGCAAAGTCTCGATCGCGCCAATCTCGATCACGCAACTCCCTCACCACGCCTTGCTGCCGATCGATTACTCCCCGTTCGCGTTCTCGATCTGCTCCGGACGCTCGGCTGCGATCCAGGCGCGGTCTTCGACACCGCGTTGCTCGACCCAGCCGCGGACCCGAATGCGGCGACCAGCCAGAGTCTTCAAATCAAGACCCGCCGCCGCGAATGTGCGCTCGTTTCGTTTCGGGACCGTAACTGTAATATCCTCAGACCGTCGCCGGCCGAAATTCACATAAATCGTGGCGCCGCTTTCACGTACGGAGGTCACCGTGCCTTCGACCAGCGCGAATCGGCCTCGCTGCGCCGGTACATCCACCGGGGTCTCGACGTTAACAACGTCATAATACGGATCGGCCCAGAGGCCAAGCCTTGCCTTTCGGGCGGCCTTTTCACGACTCAAAAGTTCCCCGGCGCATGCGCGCCCGACCCGGTCGCCGACGCGGGCGAAACCGTCCGTAACGAGTTCTCCTTGGACAAAAAGCTCGTCGCCGTCGCGTATGGTGTAAGCGTAGGCGACCAGGCGACCGTAGCGATCGGACGCGATCTCGGCGCTGCGGAGGATGACCTGATCGTCGGTGGCCAGCGCATTAAGCGCGGCGGCAGCGGCTTTGCCGTCCGGCGCCCGGCCGGGGTCGCGCAGCGCCGTCATCGGCGGAACCTCAATCGCCGCCAAGCGAACTTCGCGTCCGTCCTCGAGCACGAAGGTGCGCCCGTCTACGATTCGGCTGACCGTGCCGCGAGCGATCGCATCGCCGCCGCAAGCATGCGGCGCCGGCTGCTCCACCGCGCGCGCGGGCGCGTTGCCCGACGCTGCCGCAAAACCGGCTGCAACCATCGCTGCCAAATAGCGGTTCAAGACCCCGTCTTGCCGAAGCGCCATCCGTCAAGCGAACGGCCCGAATGCGGCGCTACTGCGACCGTGCCTTGACACGGGCGCGACACAAATAGTGCCAAAACGCGGACCGCCGACCTACCGGGGATGCGGCGCCGATCCGTCCTCGATCACGATCGGGGCTTTGAGCACAAGATGCCCCTTGGCGCCGAGGTCGGCGTCAAGCGTCACGGTCCAGTTGCCGCCTTCCGACAACGCGATGCCGTCGACGACCCAGGCGCCACTATCGTCCTGCGTGGCGGCGCGTGTGACGGGGCTACTGCCCGCCGCAGCGGGGGCGGTGAGCGCAAATGTCAGCGCTTCGGCTTTGAGCGGATCGAAATCGTCATCCCAAAGACGAACGGTGGCGCTCGCCGGTCCAACATGGCCGGGCATGATCGTGACATCGGCCATGCCTTGGAGCGAATGCATGTGAATGAAGGCTGCGCCTTCGGGGACGGCTTCGTATTTCGGGTGCATCTGCAGGTGAATGGCCGGCGCCATGGATCCAAGAAAGCCGACCACGACGACCGCGGCGAATCCAAGCGCCGCTTCGGCGAGGCTGTTGCGTTCGAGCTGGCTCGCGGCGCCGGCAGCGGCCAGGCGGGGCGTGAGATAGAAGCGGTTGACGGCGGCAAAGGCGACCATGGCCGCAAACAGGCCGAACTTGGCGATGACCAGCCAGCCGTAAGACGTTGCGACGAGGTTATCGATGCTGCCGACCTCGTACCAGCTATTGACGAGACCCGATGCGAGCAACAAGCCGACGCTGGCAATGCCAAGGAGCGAAAATCGCCGAACTGCTTCAGCCGTCAACGCAGCCCGGCTGGGCTGTTTTCCGCGCCACGTGCAATCAAGCAGCATCGCGAGCGGCAACAGGCCTCCGACCCAAGCGCCGGCTGCTAACAGGTGCAATGCGTCGGAGGCCAAAGCGAATTGGCCGACAGCGCCCGGCGTGGCGCCCGCATGTCCGGTCCAGGCCGGACCGATCAAGACGCCGATGGCAAGCACGAGTGCAATTCCGCGGATCCGGCTGCGCCGCGCCGGGTCCATGGATGCGTCAATGGGCGCCGCCATGAACGCTGCGAGCAGAATCCCCAGCGCGAAGCGCAACGACCACACTTGGCCGAAGCGAGTTTGGGCGATGACCGTCCAGACGCCGCCGCTGCGCCAGACCTGGCCGACGGGCGCGTCGTAGATATTGGCCGCGAGCAACAACAGCCAAACCGCCCCGGAAACCGCCGCAATGGCAAGGGCCGTCCACACCATCAATTTCCATCGGCGGCGCAATGTCTCGATCAGCGGCTGAAAATCGCCGCTCGCCGTACGAAAGGCCGGTTCGGCGACCAAAAATTGGAAGATCACCACACCCGCCGCCAAGATCGTTGTGGCGAAATGAACGGCGCGCACATAAGCCAGCAGGTCGGTCAAACTATTGCCCGCCGACGTGGAATGTGAAGCTGCCTTGTGTGGTGTGCGTGTCGACGGACAACGCGTGCCAGTGCACGTGATAGGTTCCAGGGCCAGCGGCTTTAAGTCCGACGCGCATAGTATTGCCGCTGATCTGTGCCTTGCCGGCATCGACGCGAGCGCCGTTGGGACCTGTCACCTCGACACTGCTAAACGACGGCTCCAAGTTTTGCGTGAACGAGAGTGAGAGCTCGTGTGGTGCGGTAGCCACAGTACTTCCGACGAGGGGGTTGGCATGGTCCAGGAAGGCGTGGGCCTGCGCGGCGGTGCTTGCCAAGGATATGAGCACGGAAGTTACAATCACGATACGGGTTTGCATGACTACACCTTTAGAAGTTGAGCTTTCGCGGAGGAGCGCCGGTGCCGCCGAGGAGCGGCTGTCCGATTGTGGTCGGGAACATGTCATCGAGATAAAGATGCAGTTGTCCGATGACGCCGACGCCAGTCCCGCTCTCTCGGTTGACTGGGACAACCGCCTCGAGGCCCACCTGAAAATAAGTGCCGACCCAGATCACGCCCGGATTAACCGTGCCGGTCGTGACGGAGCTGTTGCCAAAGTTATTGGCAACCGGCGTCGAGAGCTGCGTTTCGACGATGGGAATCAGATGATTGATGAAGTCGGGGAGCTGATAATCTTGGACCTCCGACTTAAGGTACGGCATGCTGAACTGCAGCGATGCGCCGTAAACGAGCACTTGCGGAATGAAAGCATTCAAGGCGGCGTCGTAGGATGAAGTCGGAATCTGATAACCGATCTGTCCCGTCACCGCGAAAGCACGCATCGCGCCGGCGCTGTCCGGAAGGTCACCAAAGCCCTTGCCGAAATAGAATGTCGGGGTCAGCAGGCTGTAGCTCGTTCCTATCCCAGAATCCGTAGCGCCGGTGCCACCCCAATCGACGATGAGGCCGACCAGTAATGCGAGTTCGTGCGGAGCGTCTTTAAGCAGCTGGTATTGTGCTGTCGTTTCCAGGTCTGAGAAACCCGCCATGGTGGGACCACCCGGCGCGTGGACTTGCGACCATGTGTCGCCGATCGAAATGCCGAAATCTTCGGTGATGCGCTTCGAGAGCTCGGCCGAAACGTCCCATTCGGTCGCGGAAGGGACACCGCCGGTTTGCGACCATTGCACTGTCGGAAGAGATAGTTCGTCCGCCACGCAAGGGTCATCGATGACCAATGTGGCGGGAAAGAACCGATCACCGACAAAGCAATGGGCGAAGGCGCCCGACAGCGGCAGCGTGACGAAAAACAGTAACAACGCGCAAAGGCGCGAGAAGCTTGGAATGCGGAGCATGAAACCTCTCCATCAGGCGCGAGAAACATTGCGGCCATCGGGGCCGCGGGGTTTCACGCGGCCGGTGGAGGCGCTCGCGAGCGATGATAGTGCGAGTCGGCTTTGCGAACGAGGGTGAAGCTCGTCAGCGTCGCGACACGTACTGTGCCGGATTGCAGGTGCGCGACAACCGTGGGCGGCGGCGGCAAGGCCCCCGGCATGGCCAGGCAGCCGAGGCAGCAATCGTCGACGCAGACTTTGCCCTGCGTGCCATCGTGGGATGCAGGCTGCTCCGCAGCGGTGTTATGGCAGAGAACGCCGCCGGGTTGTGCAAACGCTTCGGCGGCAACCTGTGCAGCGCCAAAGCTTGCGATAAGACCTGAAAGCGCGATCGCGTAAGCTGTGGCAAGCGCGATGACGCGGCGCGACAACGACCTCCGCCGCAACACCGCCGGTTTTTTCAACCCTACACGCAATCCAAGGCCCCAAACGCGAAATCCCCATTCATGAACAGCTTAGTGGCAAAGAAATTCCCCCGCCACCGGAAAAACGCGCCCAAGCCGGCGCTTGCCAGCCGGTGCTTGCCAGCCGGTGCTTGCCCTGTCGATCGGCCGCGAGAACCCGGAAACGATCCGGCATGGAGAGAAAGTATGCCCCGGACGTGATCCGGGGATCATGCCTCATCAAATGCGCTCTCTGGCGAGACCCGCGGTTCTCGCCTGCCAATCCGCCGAGATGAATTAATGGTCGAGCCGACGCCGGCTCGACCGATGCGAAATGTAAGCTGGGTTTAGCCGCCCTTGACGCACTTGGCGACGTAACTGGTCTTGGCGGCGCCGGCCAGCGGCTTGCCGTCACTACCGATCGCACCGTCTGTGCAGCACTTTTTCATAAAGCTGGTTTTGGCGGCTCCGGCCAGCGGCTTACCGTCCGAGCCAACAGCCTTGGTTGCGCAGGATTGCGCCATCGCCGAACCAGCAGCAAAAGATGTGATCAAAATCGCAAGCGCAAGACGTTTCATCATTTCCTCCTTTTGGGGACCGACATACGGTCTTCCCGGAATGACCCCGTCCAGACACGATCTTCCTAGGCTAGAACCATTTCAATTTAGATCAAAACCGAGAGCGCCTCAAACACCGAGATTGAGGGTTGCCCTAATTCGAAAGGCGCACCCGGGAGCCCCTGCGGAAGCCGATTCTGAAATCGCAACAGTGGTGAAATTCGTTGACACCCCGAGCCCTTGGAAGTTTCTTGGAGCTTATCAGTCGTTCCTATTTGCGTCACCGGTTGCGCCAGTCTTGCCCATGACGGCCGTTCTGGATCCCGTGCGAGAACCCGTCTCCCGCCTCCCGTCGCCCCTTTCCAGGAAATCGAGCGCCAAGCTCTCGTATCTTCTCTTGAGACTTGGATCGTCGGTTGCACGCGCCAGCGACATGCACACCTGTGCTTGATGCCAATTGTAAGAACGCGGTGACATGGTGCGACTCGGACCTGGGCGCAGCTTTTCTGTATCGGGACTTTGACGGAAAACACGGTTTTTCGTGTTGGGTTCCCTCTTACGGCGCCAAGCTACGTAAAAAATTTGTCATCGAGCGTGCGGTCCGGATTTCGGAACCACGCAGGGCCGGAAAACGGCAATTTTAGCGGCATTGCGCCGCACTATTTTTCGGCGGCGTGTGGCGTGGCGCCATCGCGCATTGAGCCTGCAAACGAATTTTGTCAGGGAATCCGCGGATATTCCAAACCGACATTGTTGAATGGAGTTCCATGGATTCTCGTGCCGCAAATATCTGGAAATCAATAAGCTCGCGGCATATTCAAACGATGCTAGGCAACCAAAGGAGAGGACAAGGATGGCCAATCCACGTCAATCGGAACGGGACACGGTTGAAGCGGGTCACGAAACAACCCGGAGAGCCGCCGATCAGGCATCGCAGGTCGGCCGCACAATGTCGGACGCGGCGGAAGACACCGCGCGCGCCGGGAACGAGGCGTTCCGGCGCAATGCCGAAAGTATCAGCAGAACTTGGCGGGAAAGCAGTCAAGCCGCAACGCGAATTGCCGAGCGCTCGATGGATCAATTCTCCAAACTCTTCGGGCTTTCCGGCGACGGCGCCAGAGAAACAATGCAGCAGTCGGCCGGCAACGTCCAAGCGCTCATCGACAGTTCCACGGTAGTTGTCAGCGGTCTGCAGAACGCATCAGGCGAATGGGTGCGCTTCGTACAGAATCGCATCGAGGAAAATCTCGACCACTTCGAGGAGCTTCTGGGCTGCCGCACGCCGCAAGAATGCATGGCGCTTCAGACTCGGGTCGCCCGAGACAATCTTGAGGCGTTGCTACAAAGCGCGCGCCGTACCTCCGAGCTTTCGACCAAGCTGGCCGACGAGGCGGTGAGAAGGATGAGCGACTCGGCGCTGGCGCCGCGTTGACGCGCATCGGTTCGGGCGACGCTATAATACGCCCGCCCGCACCATGATGACGCCGCGATCGATCACCCCGAACGCGCGGGCGGCGCCATGCAAAGATCAATTTCCCCGACCGCGGCCGAACGCAGCGCGGTCGGAGGAGTGAACCGGTCCCCATGGAAACGTCATACCGGTCTCGTCCGCTCAGGCGGCTTTACCCAATCCCCGGGACCGAAAGAATGACCGCCGCATTGCGGCAAACCAGTTCAAATTGGCGAGAGCTCAATCGGTGCGACCGTTGTCATCTGTTCACGATATGACTTTGTGTGTTTGATAAGGCGGATTGAAGCCGGACCGACCGTTGACGCAGATCAATGCCGGCAACGCGTTGATGGGTCTCAGTAATGGTTCTTGCTTGCCGCGGTGGCGCTCCCGCTCAAGCGGTTGATGCGCCGACGCGCTTGTCGAACGGGAGAATGACACATGCGGACCGATGATTTTCGTCCCAGCGACAATGTGGAAGACGATCGCGAAGCGAGCGCGTCGCGCGGCATACCTGGCGGCAGGGGCGGACTTGGCATCGGCGCGATTGTCATTATTTTCATCGTCAGCTGGTTCCTCGGCATCGATCCCCGCGTGCTGCTTAATGGCGCGCAGCTGGTCTTGGGCGGCGGATCGCCCTCCGAGCAGACCGACACCGCGCCGCCTGTGACGGCGGGTACGCCGAACGACCCGACCGGACAGTTCGTCGCCAAGGTCCTCGGCAGCACCGAAGACACCTGGAAGGAGATTTTCGCGCAGTACGGGCGGACCTATGATCCGCCGAAGCTGCGCCTGTACAGCGGCTCCGAGCCGACCGCTTGCGCCTTCGCCCGCTCGGCGATGGGTCCATTCTACTGCCCGCGCGATCAACGGGTCTATCTCGACACCTCGTTCTTCAACGATCTGCAGAACAAGTTTGGCGGCTGCTCGAACAGCAAGGCCTGCCAATTCTCCGAGGCCTATGTCATTGCCCACGAAGTCGGCCATCACGTGCAAAACGAGCTCGGAATCCTGCCGCGCGTGACGCAGGCGCAACAAGCCGCGTCAAGCCAAACAGACGCCAACCAGCTACAGGTGCGTGTGGAGCTGCAGGCGGATTGCTTCGCCGGCGTGTGGGCGAACCGTGCTCAGAAGAATACTCCGTTCCTCGAGCAGGGCGATGTCGATCAGGCTCTGCAGACAGCTTCGGCGATTGGCGACGACCGTTTGCAGAAGGAATCGCAAGGCTATGTCGTGCCCGATTCCTTCACGCACGGCTCCGCCGCGCAACGCAAGCGTTGGTTCTCGACCGGTCTCACCAACGGGACCATCGAAAGCTGCAATACCTTCGCCTCCAATAATCTCTGAAGCGATCGCGCCGTCCGGCTCGCGTCTAGCGGCGGCGCGGTTAGCGTCCCTTCGCGACAGCGCGGTCAAAAAGCGCGCTTCTGTGCTGGCGATCACATTCCTTGTCGGCGGACCCTGTATATCGAAAGTGCGGACAGGGAGATGATCATGAGCAAGTTGATGGCGGACGCTCGCAAGTTGTTAAATCTGGATCCAGTCGGCGGCTCTGGTATTCGATGCCAGGATTCAGCGACGCTTAGCGATTGGTGCTTGCAGGATATCGGGCTCACTCGGTTCACGCGGAATTTTGACGCAGCGAAGCCCTTCTGGATGGCCTAAAGCGCGCTCGGCGAATCGCGCCTCGACCGCGCAGCGTCTGCGCGAGGAAGCTCCCGCCTCAATTTTCACGCTAAATCGACTCTACAAAGCAACGCCGACCCTCACATGCCGGTGCGTCGTGTGCCCCAGCGTTCTCGCAGATGCGGCGCATGCGGCGATGTGAAACGCGCAAGGCATTGATCACAAGGGGCGGGCGCCTTGCGGAGTCACGGCAGCCCCAATATGGATCGGCGCCATGATCTACTTTCTCACCAGCCAACCGATTTGGCTATCTGGCGTGCTGGTCGTCGGCTTGGGCACCCTGCTTTCGATGCTCGGTCCGGCATTGGTGCGCCGCTATGTTGGCATCAAGCGGCTGACGGCGAACAACGAGGTCGCCGGATTCAAATTTGCAACCATTGGCGTCCTTTACGCGGTCCTGCTCGCATTCGCCATCATCGTTGTGTGGCAGAAATTCAGCGACGCCGAAGTCGATGTCGTGCACGAGGCCGGCGCCGCTGAGAACATATACCGCCTGTCACAAGGCCTGACCGACAAGGGCGGCATTGCCGTGCGCGACGCCGTCGCCAATTATCTCAAAGTGACCATAGATAATGACTGGCCGGCGATGGACCGCGGCACGGCAGGCGCGGGCGGCGCCCCCAAACAGGCGCTCGATGCCATCTACGCGGCGCTGTTATCGTCGAACGCGCAGAGTAACGGCGCCGTCGTTTCGGAAATGCTTCGCCAGCTCGAACTCATTACGCAGGCGCGCCGCGCCCGACTGGTCGCGTCTCAGGGCGCCGTACCGAACGTCATCTGGCTGGTGTTGCTGGGCGGAGCCGCGATCACGATCGGCTTTACGTTTTTCTTCGGCGCCGAAATCCTGCGGGCGCAAGTCGTGATGACGGCGTTTCTTGCCATGCTGATCTTTTCGGAACTATTGATCGTCATCGCCATCGATCGGCCCTTCACCGGAACGGTAAAGGTCGAACCAAACGCTCTTGCCGCGGTGCTTGCCGACCTCGAAAGTCGGAGCGGCAGCAGCCCGGGCCAGGTCGCGCCGGAGCAGAAATAGCGGGCCGAGGACCGCCGCCTTGCTCTCTCCCATATATCGACGAACGTTCACTGCCGCACGCGAGCCGACACGCGCGCACTGGCCTGCACGTTGATGCCGATACGCGCTTATTTGCTCAACGCGGACTCAAACTCTAGAAGCGTAACAACGCCTGATGCTGGTAAAGGCGGACCGGGCCGAGAATGACGGCGACGATTTGTATGATCTGTCTGACGCGCCACGGCGCCGGCAAGCCAGATCAGATAGAGGATCAGGAAAAAGATCGCAGCCAATAAGAGCGAGCGAGGATCGCTGCGCAATTAGAGCGACTCGAAGGGTTTGCGGCGACCGAGCAGACGGCGCCGCGCCAGTCACTTCGTTGTCACGAACCGGGCGGATTATTGATTGTTGGGCGCCGGCGCCGGTCCTCGGTCGCTCCAGGCGTCGAGCCGACGCCCGACCGGTGATTCGCCGACCGGTTGAGTTGGCGCAAGCGCAGATCGTCATTGCCCCAACGTCAATCCCTTCGCTGAGGTCCAGAATGCAAGATGACAATTCCGAACTCGATCGAATGCAGAACGCCTACAAAGCGGCTGTGGAGGAGTGGATCGCTGCGATCAAAACGGAGGAGGAGCTGGCGTCAGTCAATCATTCGATTGCCGAAGTCGACAAATGGGAAGACGCGCACTTCAAAGAGGATGAAGTACGCAATAAGGTAAAGGCGGCCAAGAGACAGTACGAAGATGCGCTGCGTGAAAAGTTCTTCGGCTTTTAGGGCATGATCCGGAAAACGCCCGCTCCGGACTTGATCGGGGTGATGCCGGCATTCGCTGGATCATGCGGCATCAAATAAGAATGAGAAATCGTTCGGCTGACATTTCTGCTACAGTAAATGATTATTTTTGACTGCGGGGCGCGCGCCTTGTTGCGGTCAATATTGCTCGGGCCGCCGGCGTTTTGTGGAGGCCTTAGGGTTGTGAGCCGGTGCCTGTTCTCACACAATCCGATGCGCGATGAATGCGATAGAAGCGGTCAGGGCGGTCGTCGCCGCCTCTCGCGGGATGCGAAGCGTCACCATCAATTGATCATCCGACCTGCGCAATTCGGCCGTCACTGCACGCTCTAATCGGGGTCCGAGGAAAGAGTAGCCGTCCGCCGCCCCGGTCGCCAGTGCTGGCATTTTTACCTTCGTTAACGAAATGAAAACAGCCAACCTCCTCACACTCGTCGTCGGCCGTCGCGCTCCTCATGATGCCACGCCCGAGCGGCGGCATTTTCAGCCGCCCTGGTTGGTGGAGGATCTCATGAGCTGCTTTGTGGTGAAGGCAAGAAGCGGCCAAGAATTGGCCTTTATCTACTACGAGGAGGACCCCCGACGGCGCTCGATCGTGAAGCTTTTGAGCCGCGACGAAGCGCGGCGCGTTGCGGCTGCTATCGCTAAGCTCCCGGAAATGGTGTGAAAAGGCGGAGTGGCAATCCCGTTGAAAGTCCTGCGCGCTGAAGTCCTGCGCGCTGAAGTCCTACGCTCCAAGTCTGGCGCCAAAGTCAAGCTGACATCCACGGCCGCCGGCGCTTCATCGACTGTCGGAAGCACGCGCAAGCCCTAACCGCGCACAAGTCTTCGTGAGCACAAGTGTTAACGACCGACGAAACTCCTCGGCGGCCTTTTGCGTTGTCGCTTTAGAGCAACAAGCCTAAGCGCGACGACCATTAGATAGGGTGCCGACCGAACTGCCTATGACATTTCCGCCACAGCAAGTGATTTTTTCCCGTTCGACAGCAGTGCGCCGCTGAGTTGCCCAAATTGGACGGTGATTAGAGACACACGCGACTTGCCGTCGCTTGGGTGTGATCCAGGTCACAGATCGGAAATGAGCAAGATGCAAGGACAGGCCGGGATCGCAAAACGTATCGCGACCGTTGGGAGCGTCAGATGAGTTATTTGTCGAATGTCGTGAGCGAGCGTCCGATGCTCCGCGTGGCAGCGTCGGTCATTGTCGCATTCTGTTTTGCAGTGCCGCTGGTGTGGTTGTTTTCCAACCTGGTGGTCTACGGTCTACGTTCTTTTCTTTGAACGCAGGTTGCCCCGAGAACGGTTATCCGATCACCGGAGCGCCACCCTTTCAGCAGGCCTTTTCAATTCCGCCCGTGGCGTAGCACTTCAGGCTGCCGACCCCGCTCATGGAAACGGTGTGGTGAGAAAGCGTCAGCAGCGTCGTTCCGATCAGCATCATAGCCACGGTGCCAACCAGGACCACGGGCCGCAATACGTCGTGTTTCATGAAGCTACTCCCCGACTTCCCAGTGACATTCTAGCAACACTTATTGCCGATGGCGACCCCCAAAATGGCGAATTGTGGCCGCACTCTCCGCAGCCGGGGAGCGGTCTTTTTCGATAGATAGGCGTTAGACTTAGGTTCCGCCGGCGAATAAGCCCATCGACCCCGCCGCCCCAATCGCGCGGTGGCACCAGATGGCCGGGAGGCGGTGCAGGAGGCTCTGGTCGTGCCCGATCGGGGCCTCCACATCTGGCGTTCGCTGGCGGCGCATCCGCGCATTCTCGATTGATGGCCGTCGGCTAAGGTCAATGCCGTTTACCTTCGATTCAGCTTAATCCTTAAGCCTGAATTCAAATCTCCTCGCCATAATTGAATAACGCTCATTAGACGGGCTGGGGGCTCTTTCGAACTTCGCATTCCGGCGAACGCCTCACAGAACGGGCGGCCGATTTGATTTGTCCAGGATCGGGAAAACCGAACATGACGGCCTTAGGTCAAGCGCGTTTATTGCTTCTGCATTGCGTTCGACAGAACGTAAGTGCGGCGCGGCAACTGCACCCGGTCGCCCAAGCGCTCTTCCAAGCGCTCTTGGCGCTCGCCGCAGCTTCGCTCGTGCTGACGATTGCCGCTTGCTCTTCCAATTCGGCCCAGGAGAGGTCCGCGTCGGGCCAGGCGCCGAACCAAACCTCAAACCAAATAAGGTTAATGAGAGAGAAGTGGAGCAGGCAGAGGTTAGCGTCCTACCGTGCCGCGGTCGTCCATCCCCGGCCCGGACGACAAGCCCACCGATCGGACCGGACGCTCGTCGCTCACGAACCAGTCGATGAATCCGCCCACGCACCAATCCACGAACCGCCGCCGCCCGACTGCAAATTTAAAGGACCGGAGCCCGACACCGTCGATGCCGATCAATGGGCTCGCTTGAAGCTCGACTACGAGCGGCATTGCTATGAGCAGGCCGAGGAAGCCGACCGCAAGCAGTTGGAGCAGCTGTTGGCTTCGCGCAAATGCCGGGTCGAATCCAACTAAACCGGCCACCGTTTCAACTCACTGTCACCAAACCGCCACAATTACGCTTCTGTTGGGTGAAAAATTTTCATTTTATTGGCTTTATCGCCTGGAGTTTGCACCGGACTCTGCGGTGGAGGCCTTTGGCAGGAGTGCCACCGGGTAATGACGACGCTTTACGACATGCTCGACGTTCGACCAGATGATGACGCCGGCGCGGTCAAGGAGGCATTCCGTAAGGCCGTCAAGGTCAGCCACCCGGACCTCAACGCGGACGATCCAAACGCTCCGGCGCGCTTCATGGAAATTGTCCGCGCCAACGCCATTTTGTGCGATCCGGAATTGCGCGCGGTTTACGACCGGATGCTCGAATTCGAGCGCCAGCAGCATCAACTGGCATCGGCGACTTATAAAATCTTTCCCGACGCCATCGTCGTGGTCGTCCTCGCGGTGGTGATGGCGGGAGCCTACACGCTCTATACCAACTTTCCGGAGGCGTCGGGTTATCTGCCGAGAATATTCACGACGAAAATCAAAGCGGGCGCGGATACCGCGCGCGCAGCGGCCGATGCCACCACAGTGCGGCCGTCGCCGCCGGATGAGACGCGCTTCGTCGACAGTCCGCGCGAAGAAGTTGAGAGCGCCGCAGTGCCAGTGCTCGGCGCTGTTGCAGCGACGGAGACGAACGCGGTTGCCGCCGAGGATGCCGCGCGTGCGTCGGCTAACTCCGCTGCGCAGTCATCGCCGCTACACGATTTAAACGCCGCAGGTGGCCCGCACGATCACGTCGGTGGCGCCGAGACCTCCGAAACGGCCGTTGCTACACCGACGGAGAAGAACGCCGCCACCGAGAATGCCGCGCATGCGTCGGCTAACTCCGCTGCGCAGTCATCGCCGCTACACGATTTAAACGCCGCAGGTGGCCCGCACGATCAAGGCGCGAGCGCCGCGCCCGCGCCGCCCGCCGCCGTTGCACCCGTAGCGAACGACAGCGCTTCAGCGAAGGATGCCGTGGCTGCGCCAGGCGCTGTTGCGCCGCCCGCGATCGATCACGCCGTCGACACGGCTTCCTCTCACGAGCCGCCCCCCAGCGCTCCCGTGAAGGACGCCGAGTTTTATCGCCGGCAGGGCATCGCCTCATACCGCAATGGCGATCTTCCCATGGCGATCGCCGACTTCGATCTCGCCATTCGGCTCGATCCGAATCTTGAAGACGTCTATATCGACCGCGGTATCGTTTTATATCGCCTGCACCAGTCTGACCGCGCTTTCGCGGATGTCGCCCAGGCGATGCGTATCGAACATTCTCATCAAAATACGCCGCCGTTGCCGCGCGTCCGCCCGGCCGACTGACCAAGAATTAACCTGATCGAATTTTTCTCGTATGCGTCGCGAAAACTTGCGCGGTGCGATCACGCGCGTCTTTTCCGTCGCGGCGTTTTAATAAAAGTTGAATAAAAATCTCCCACCGCCCGCAGTCCTCTCTTCACCGCATCAACACTCAGATCAAAGAGCGCGCCGTGGTCTACTGTAAGGTGCATGTCGGTGAACTTGAATCGCATTGGCGCCGCTCATGCAAACGCTGGCATGCATCGTAGGCCGATTCCGCAACCGCTTTTTCGGTTGCGAAGTTCTGCGATGCGATAAGGGCGCTGCCGTCGTCGAATTTGCGCTGGTGGCCGCGCCCTTCCTGGCGCTTCTCATGGCGCTGTTCCAAACAGTGCTCGTCTTCTTTGCCGAGAGAGTGCTCGACGAGACCACTGAGCAGGCAAGCCGGTACATCATGACCGGCCAGGCGCAGCAATCGAACATGACGCAGTCGGAGTTCGCGAACTACGTCTGCCAAAACACATTCGCGCTCTTCAACTGCAAGAATTTCATGATCAATGTGCAGAGCTACAACTCGTTTGCCGCCGCAAGCACCACGACGCCGACATTGACCTTCAACGCGAAGGGCCAGGTGACAAACGTATGGACCTACGACCCGGGCAATCCCGGCGAGGTGGTCATTGTCCAAGTGATGTACCAGTGGAAGGTGCTTTTGGGTCCGCTCGGTTTCGACCTTTCGAACATCGCAAACGGCAATCGGCTCTTGATATCGACTGCCGCGTTCAGAAACGAGCCGTTTTAAGATGAGCACAACCGTCGCTTTGCTTCGTCGCACGCTTCGTCGCACGTTGGGTCGCTTCGCCCGCGATCGCCGGGGTATCTCGGCGGTGGAGTTCGCAATCGTTCTCCCGTTCATGGCTGCGCTCTATGCGGGCAGCATCGAATTCGGCGAGGGTCTCTCGACCGAATATAAAGCGACGCTTGCCGCGCGCACCGTGGCCGACATCGCCTCGCAATATACCAGCATCGACGCGGCGACGATGACCAGCATTCTTGGCGCGGCATCCACCGTGATGGCGCCCTATCCGGCCAACAACATGACCGTGGTCGTGTCGGAGGTGACAACCGACGCTAACGGTCACGGCATCATCACCTGGAGCGCTGCGCAGAACGGCAACGCGCACAAGGTCGGGCAGGCGGTGACGCTTCCGGCCGACTTGCAGATCCCGAGCATCTCGCTGCTTTGGGGCGAGGTGACATACCCTTACACGCCAAGCCTGGGTTACGTGGCCACCGGCACGATCAGCTTGTACGAGAGCGAATATTTCTATCCGCGGCTGTCGAGCTGCGTGTCGTTTGGCGGCGCCTGACAAATACGACGTTTGTTGTTTGGCGGCGTCCCGTCGTTTGGTGTGCGGGCCGGTAACCGCATAAATTTCAATGACCGAGAAAATGCCCGCCGATAGAACCGCGCGCCTGCGGCTGCGACGCCCGCGGATTATTGAGAAAGTCGCGCGCTGGAGATGGCCTCTTGAAACAGCGTCTGCATCGCCGCCGTGATGTCGCCGTCGGTAGTGACCTGAAAAAACAGCCCCGGCGAGGCGCAGCTTTCCATGTTCGGCTCGATATCGCTCTGAAACGGCGCGATAGAATCATTGTACCAAGAATTGGTGGGCAGCGGCAGATACTCGGTATAGAGCACGGCAATAAAGATACCTCGAGACTTTATTTTCGTGCACCACGTCGTATCAAAGGGCTCCTGACAACGGGTTCCGCTCAATTGCTGCGAGCAGGAGACGTCGATCTCGTCGTCGACCCCGTCGGTGACGAGGAACAAAACCTCTTGCGGCGGGCTGCCCAACAAACCCGATCCCGGGTTCGGCATGAGCGTGTTCATCTCCGACATGGCGGTTTCGAAGTTGGTATCGGTATCGTTGT
The DNA here is from genome assembly GCA_049285335.1 of Xanthobacteraceae bacterium. GTDB lineage: Bacteria > Pseudomonadota > Alphaproteobacteria > Rhizobiales > Xanthobacteraceae > BOG-931. The sequence continues at coordinate 72,557 of JBAPZR010000639.1, forward strand.
TCTGATTCGTCTTTGTCAGCCAATTGTTGTCGTACACCTCCAGCACATTGATGTTCTGGGCGGCGGCTGCCGCCGTCGTCATATTGGAGGTCAATTTTTGGATTGTGCTGGTGCCGGAGCCGTTGAACGTGTAGATGGCCATCTGATACGTCGAATTGGTCGCGGTCGCCGTCGTGGCTGCGGTGGTCATCAGCGATTGCGTCGCGGTCGCCATGTTTTCGATTCGCGTTACGACATTCAGGTTTATTGCCAGCTGATAATTGTCTACTCCGCCCGGGTTGCCCAGGTTGTCGGCCTTGGGGTTCGATTCATGGCAGGCAAAGGCGCAGCCGCCCTGCGACTTGGTGTTGGCGACCATCGTGTTGATGCCGGATGTCGTCGCCGCAATGTCCATGGACGGCGAATTGTCGAGCAGCAAATAGAAGTTGATGTTGGGCGAGTAACTCGACGTCGCGGTCGACGACCCTTGCCCAGGCCGGCTGTCCCAGGATGCCCTGGAACGCGTTGCTCGATGCGGCCGTGTAGGTCACGGTAGAGGTGCGGACGAGTCCGTTCTGGACGATATTGATATTGGGGTTGCTGTAGCTCAGTCCCTTGACTGTCGACGCTTCGCCCGCGAAGACGGCCTGCGCGACGGCGTGCGCGGTGGCGATCGATTGACTTGCCATTTTAGGAGTGACGGCCGAGAGGGCAGCGGCGTCTGCCGCCGCATTGAGGCGCGCCCGCTTTTGCGTCGCCGACGTGAAGTCTAAGGCCATTCCCGCCAAGAACACGATCGGAACCAGCGATAGCGCAAAGATGATCGCGACGTTGCCTCTGAGGTTTCGAATGAATCGCCTTGCAAAAGGTAAAAGCCGCCTCGACATGACGCACCCGGTGGTTAAACGGCGCTGATCGGAGCAAAACTTTAGGTCTCCGGTCTTGCCGAAGCCTTGCGCAAAAAGCGAAAATTTAAATCCATTTCGAAAGAAAGTCGGTGTGCGCCCCCATGTCGTTCGGCTGCCTACGCCGGAGCTCGATGCCCCGTTCAGATGACGTCCGCCTTGTCTCTGAAAAGCGGACATCCGGGACAGTCTTTGTCCACGACAGCTGCCTGTCGCTTCACTTTCCCAGGGCGTTCCGGTTAGACAGGAGCACCAGTAAGGTCCCGTAGCTCAGCAGGATAGAGCAGCGGTTTCCTAATACGAATTGTGCTCTTTGCATGGAGCATCGTAGCGCTGCGTTTTTTAAATTAATCCAATAACTTGTATTCTTTGATCGTCTCATAGTGCTCTATGGATATCCGCCTCTAAACAGGTGATTGCGGAACAAAAACGGAGCGAAAAATTTGCCCTGCCGTTTTTACGAGCGTGAATGTTATCGGTCAGCCGATCACGTCACTTACATTGGAGTTTGATATTGCCATCAATCTGAAGATCGCCAAGGTGCCTGACGGTGCCTCCAACGTTAGTTGCATCTGCCCGTCCGATTAGACGGAATGTTTGGCCAAGAACGCAAGAACAAGACTGGCGACTTCATCGTTCTTCTCGTCCAAGGCGAAATGGCCGGCGTCGAGTAAATGTATTTCGGCTTCCGGAAGATCGCGATGGAACGCCTCGGCTCCCGGCGCGATAAACGATGGATCGTTCCGGCCCCATACAACCAAAGTCGGCGGTTTGTGCTCGCGCAGCCACGCCTGCCACGCCGCATAGGAAGCGACGTTGGTTCGGTAGTCGTAGAGCAGAGCGGCCTGAATCTCGCGTTGGCCTGGTTTCGACAGGTGAACATACTCATCGGTCCAGGTATCCGGATTATACCGCTCGGGATGCGAGGTACCGAGTGTATGACGTTGTTCGGTTGCTGCGAATGACACGAACGTATCGAACACTTCAGGATGCCCCTTTGGATCGGACCAATAATGCGCGATGCCGGCCCACTTGGCGCCCAGGCCTTCCTGATAGACGTTGGCGTTCTGAATGATGAGAGCCTGCACGCACTCGGGATGGGCCAACATGATGCGGAAGCCGACCGGGCCGCCGTAGTCATGAAGAAAGAAGATGCATTTCTCGATCTTGAGTTGCTCCAGGAAACTATTGGTCGTCTCGGCCAGGTGATCGAAGGTGTAGGCGTAGGACGACGGCGGCGGAGCGTCGCTCAAGCCGAAGCCCGGGAAGTCCGGTGCGACCACGTGATATCGTGTGGCAAGCAGCGGAATGAGCGAATCGAATTCGCGCGAGGAGGAAGGGAACCCGTGCAGCAGCACGATCGTCGGCGCGTTCTTCGGACCGGCCTCCCGATAGAAGATGCCGACACGATCGACTGTCACACGGTGATAGCTCGTCGTAGCAGCCGTCGACTCCATCGGATTTCCCTCTGCGAGGCACGACGGGTGCCTGTCGCTTCACTTTTCCAGGCGCTCTGGTTAGACAGGAGCACCAGTAAGGTCCCGTAGCTCAGCAGGATAGAGCAGCGGTTTCCTAAACCGAAGGTCAGAGGTTCGAGTCCTCTCGGGACCGCCAAGAAATCAACTACTTAGCTCTTAGCGGTTAGCTTGAAACGGTCGAATTGCCACCGACTTGCCACCGACCTTTTCAGCAAGCGCTTGCCGCAACCAAGTATCCACGCCTGCCGCAGCGTCGGCCTGCATGTTCGGAACGAACGCAGCGTAGACCGATAGATGCGCACGCTCACGAGCCTCGTCGAACAACTCAGGATGCAACGTCAGATACTCGTTGGCTTTGGCCGTGATCTCGGCAGGGCAGACCAGCGTCATCCGTCTGCCTTCATTGCGCAGTTGTTCTTTGACTGCCTTCTTGGCCGCCAATTTGGCCAGGGTGAAGATCGCGGACCTCGACCGCATTCGAGCCTTGCCCTGGACCTGGTGGCTGATTCCTCGCATTCTCACAAAAACCGGAATGCGCCGTGTGTTGCGCCGCCCGATTGCTGACTTTGGCGATTACTCGGAATGTGTTGCTGGACGGAACGGCTTGGAGATCGGCGGCCCAAGTCAAATTTTTCGCCCCAGTGGACTAATCCCCGTTTACGAGTTGGCAGGCTCCATTGATAACTGCAATTTCAGTTCGGACACGGTATGGGCTAAGGGCCTAACGGCGGGGAAGACCTTCCGTTTTTCATCTGCAAAGCCTGCGGGCTATACGTTGTGGAGGCGACCTCTCTGCCCTCCGAATTAGACAGCCATTACGATTTCGTACTTTCAAGCCATATGCTCGAACACACTGCAAATCCATTGCAAGCTCTGTACGCATGGCGTCGAGTACTTCGGCCAGGTGGCAGCCTCCTTCTTGTCCTACCGGACAAACATTGGACATTCGATCACCTTCGCCCGATTACCGAGATGCAACACCTAATTGATGATTTTGAAGCAGGCAGGGGCGAGGAAGATCTAACCCATGTGCCGGAGGTTCTCAGGTTGAATGATTTATCGCGTAACTGGCCTATCACACGCAAACAGCTCGAAGAATCTGCGTGGCGAAACCCGGAACTGAGGTACATTCATCATCACGTGTTTGATACTAGGCTTGTTCGGCAAATCCTTCAGCATTGCGGGTTCGCCATCAAGAAACTGTCGGAGCAATTTCCGAACCACATCGTCGCTCTTGCCAGAGTAGAAAGTCGCTAGAAGGGCAGGGCGGATTTTCCAGCCCACTAGTGGCCGCGCCCTGATCATGAGAACTGGGGTTCGCCGATAGCTCCGGCAGCAAAGTTCGTCGCAATCCGCCGTTGCCTCGTAGCGTTGTCCTAAATCCCAAGCGTGGTGGAACAAGAATGCGGTGATGTAGGTTGCCATTTATCACCGGCTGCGGCTCTGCCAAGGCGCTGGTGGCTGAGAGACTAATCGCGCTCCCGCCTTAACAGCAAGGGAGCGCGGCTATGCCCAGCCAGCCATTAAACTCTCCAAGCGACCGCGAGATTATTAGCGCTTCTATCCTGAAAAGCCGTCGCCATCTGCGGCAACTACAGGGCGATCTGCACGATACGGTGTTGCGTAGCCAGGTGACGATTTTGCAGACGCAGGAACTGATCACCAAGGCCGACGAACTCTTACTGAGCAGCTTGGGCGATGAACGCCGCCCAGGCGGCTTCTTCATAGTAAACATAGACGAGTTTTGTTCGCCGCTGTCC
>JBAPZR010000640.1:0-3159 GCA_049285335.1 Xanthobacteraceae bacterium
GCTTTGAGGAGCGGGAAAAATTAATGATGTTCTATGAGCGCGCCTCGGGCGCGCGGATGCATGCCAACTATTTTCGTGTCGGCGGCGTGCACCAGGACCTGCCACCAAAACTCATCGATGATATTTGGAATTTTTGCGACCCCTTTCTCAAAGTATGTGACGACATTGAGGTCCTGCTTACGGACAACCGCATTTTCAAGCAACGTAACGTCAACATCGGCGTGGTGAGCCTCGACGACGCCTGGGCCCGCGGCTTCTCGGGAGTAATGGTACGCGGCTCCGGCGCAGTCTGGGACTTGCGCAAGGCGCAACCCTATGAATGCTATTCCGAGTTCGATTTCGACATTCCGATCGGCAAACACGGCGATTGCTACGACCGCTATCTCGTGCGGATGGAAGAAATGCGTCAGGCCGTGCGAATTATGAAACAATGCATCGACCAGCTCGGTTCATCGCACGCCCAGGGACCGGTGATCATTGAAGATCATCGCATCGCCCCGCCGCGCCGGCCGGTGATGAAAAGCTCCATGGAAGCAATGATCGAGCATTTCAAGCTGTTCACTGAAGGATTCCGCGTGCCGAAGGGCGAAGTCTACGCGGCGGTCGAGGCTCCAAAGGGCGAATTCGGAGTCTATCTAGTCTCCGAAGGGACTAACCAGCCATACAAATGCAAAATCCGCGCGCCGTCATTCCCACACTTAGCGGCAATGGATTTCTTGACTCGCGGATATATGCTCGCTGATGTCACTGCGATACTCAGCTCTCTCGACATCGTGTTCGGCGAAATCGACCGCTGACTGGCGGAGAATTCCGCTCGGAACGTCGATAAAGAGACGCCGATCTTGCATCGGTGAACCAAGAATCCGAAGCGTGCTAAATTTCTTTCATGACTAGTGCGTAAGCGATCGGCGGCGCGGGAGGACGCACACACGTGTTGGCCGCCATAACTCGCTCGATAAGCTAATCGGCGAGATGGTGCAAACGACTGCGATGCTGGGCGCGCCGATTCCAGTTGCCATATCGGCGCCGACCGCGCTCGCGGTCCCTGCCTGTGAGCGCGCAGGCATCACGCTGACAACCGTCGCTCGCGGCAACGAGTTTGAGGTGTTCGCTCACCGCGAGCGGATCATACCGTGAAATCAGGAACCCCCCGGGGTGCCGGGCAACGAGCGCAAGCCGTTGAATCGCAGTCGAATGCGCAAGTTCCATTGGTTTTTACGCGCTATGGCACTTTTTTCAACCCAATGAGGAAACCTGCGCCACCCCACTTCGTTGGGCAGGCAGGAACTTCGAAGGGGAAACTCGTGGCCAGCCGTTTAATTCATCTCATCAATCCAAGGACCGACTCGGTCACGACCCGGCCGCTTTACATGAATCGGGCGCTTTACTCTCCGCTTGCGGGCCTGTTAGCGGTCGCCGCCTCCATCCCGCGCGACACCTACGAAGTCGTTTTGACCGACGAGAATATCGAGACGATCGACCTCGATTTGAAGGCCGACCTGGTTGGGATTTCCGCGATGACGAGTTACGTCAATCGCGGTTACGAAATTGCCGATCAATTTCGCACAAGGGGCATTCCAGTCGTTATGGGCGGCGTGCATCCGAGTTTCATGCCGCAGGAAGCACTCAAGCACTGTGATGCGGTTGTCATCGGCGAGGTTGAGCTCGTCATCGACCGGCTGCTCGACGATCTCAAGCGTGGCTCGTTGCGCGGATTGTACAAATCTGAGGCGCTGCATCCAATGTTTGGGATGCCAATGCCGCGCTATGATCTTCTAAAGAAAAATCGTTACGTCAACTGCACCTTCGTCCAGACCTCGCGCGGCTGTCACCAGGGCTGCACTTTCTGCGCGGAACCGCTGATGAACGGCCTGAAATTCCGTTACCGGCCGGTCAATGAGGTGGTGCGTGAAATGGAGAATTGCGGCTCGCGCTTCATCTCCATCAACGACGCTGATTTCTTTGGCACGCCGGAGCGGCCGAAAGAAGTGATGCGCGCAATGAAGGGGCGCGGATTCCGATGGCAGGCCGGTGTCACCTCAAAACTCGCGCAGCACGATGAAATGCTCGAACTGGCGGCCGACAGCGGGTGCACGATGCTCAGCATCGGTTTCGAGTCCATTTCCCGCAGCACGCTCAAAAGCGTCCACAAGCATGTGAACAGGCCAGAAACATTTGCCGCATTGGTCGAAAAGGTCCATTCCTACGGCATCATGGAGTTCGGGCTGTTCATGTTTGGCTTTGATGGCGATGACCGCTCTGTATTCGAGGAAACCGTGCGGTTTAACCGCGAAAGCGACTACGACGCCTGCGCTTATTCCGTGCTCACGCCATATCCGGGGACACTCACGTGGTATGAGATGAAGAAGGCGGATCGCATCGTTTCCTTCGATTGGGATAAATATGATCAGAGTCAGGTGGTCTATCGTCCGGCGCAGATGTCCGGCGATGAGTTGCGGCTCGGCCAAGCGCGCGCCTATGACGCGTTCTACACGGTTTCGTCGATCGCTGGCCGCTTCCCACTACGAGGCCGGCGTCATCGCGGCCAGTGGTTGATCTACAACCTGTTTATGCGGAAGGGGTCGGCCACAGAACATATCGACTCGGTTGCGGCGCCGACGTCAGCGCCTGATACTTCTCCGATGCCGCCCATTATGCCGGTCAAACGCGAGTGGCGTGAGGCCGTGCTTGAGGCAGTGGGCAACCAAAAAATGGAACCATTTGCCGAGCCTGCGCGTCATATCCAATAATTCACATAAGCAGAATTTGGGGGTCCTGTAGCGAGGACCGGCATTGAGCACAGTTAACCTGGCGATCCAGAGAATTAGGCGGCATAACCTGATATTGCGCTGCAGCAGATTGTTTGTCTCAGGTCTTGTTCTTGCTGGGCTGTTTCTGGTCGTAAGGCATATAGGCTAAAACCAGGCGGTCCCAGAACAAAAGCTTTTCAAGTAGGACTTACTGAAGTCTTGGCCTTACGGGCACGTCGGTAGCCTATGGAAGATTGCCACTCTCAAGGCTCGTATCAGGCTAGTCGCTTCAAATTCCACCCATCCTGCAGTCTTACTACCACGTGCGAAGCGGACAGTCGGCTGGACTTAGCGAAATGTCCGCTTATGACCCAAAGCGGACATTAAGCCGATCTGCGAGCACTGTTTA
>JBAPZR010000641.1:0-1800 GCA_049285335.1 Xanthobacteraceae bacterium
GAGCGGTGCCACCCTACCAAAGAAGGCGTTCACATCGGGGCCGGCGCCCATGGTGAAGAAATGGTGCAGCCAGACGCTGAGCGAGAGCACTGTGATGACTGCAGTCGCGTAGACCAGTGACTCGTAGCCGAACAATCGGTTGCCCGAGAATGTCGCCACGACTTCAGAATAGATACCAAACGCCGGCAAAAGCAGGATGTAGACTTCGGGATGGCCCCAGATCCAGAACAGGTTGATGTAGTTCGTTGCGTCGCCACCGTCGCCATCGGTGAAAAAGTGCATGCCGAGATAGCGGTCGAGACCAAGCAGTGCGGCGGCAACGGTCAGAGCCGGGAAGGCGAATACCATCAAAATGCTGGTACACAGCGCCGTCCAGGTAAAAAGCGGCATCATCATCAGCCGCATGCCCGGCGCGCGCCGCTTGACGATAGTGACAAGGAAATTGATCCCGGTCAGCATCGAGCCGACGCTGCCGAGTAGGATCGCCCAGATCCAATAATCGACGCCGACGCCCGGACTGAACTGCGCTTCCGAGTAGGGCGGGTAAGCGCTCCAGCCAGCGGTAGAAAATTTTCCGATGACGAGGGAGGTCATAACCAAAGCGGCGCCGGACGCGGTCAGCCACAGGCTCACCGAGTTCATGAACGGGAACGCCACGTTGCGCGCACCGATCTGCTGCGGAACAACGACGTTGAACAGGCCGACTAGGAACGGCATCGCCACGAAGAAGATCATGATGGTGGCGTGGGAGGTGAAAATCTGATCGAAATGGTCCGGCGGCAGATAGCCTTGGGAGTCAAGTGCGACCGCCTGCTGGGTCCGCATCATCATGGCATCGACGAAGCCGCGCACCAACATGATCAGCGCCAACGTCACGTACAGGATTCCGATTTTCTTGTGGTCGAGGCTCGTCAGCCACTCGGTCCACAGATAGCGCCATCGGCCGAGCCAGGTGATGAACGCAATCACGCCAAGGGCGCCGAGCACGGTGATCAGCGCGCCGCCCATGGCGATGTCACTGTAAAGCGGCAGGGCGTCAGTCGTCAGCTTGCCGAGCATGTCAGTAGTCTACGGACAGCGTGGGTGCTATCGCGATTTGTGTTGAGTGATACATTCCCGCATTTCGAGAGTACCGAGCTAAGCCGCGAGGTTCAATTGGCTGTATTGGCTGGACTCGATCTGGCAATCGGTTCCGGAAGCAGTGTCCGCTCGCATTCAGTCATATCTAGTTGCTTGAGCGGATCGAGATCGGGCGAGTATTGCGGCAGATGGCGGGCGCGTAGCGCCTTGTGCTCACGCCCATCCCGTTCATTCACCTGCCGGCGCCGAGCCGCGAAACGCTCTGGAGGTCCCGTGGCGATGATGCGGCCGAAAAAACGCTAAAGTCTCAGGCGGTCGCCGGCGCCTTCGTGGCGACGCCTTTGTCCTTGAGCAGGGACTTCAGCTCGCCCGATTGGAACATTTCTCGGACGATGTCGCAACCGCCGACGAGTTCGCCCTTGACGTAAAGCTGCGGGATGGTCGGCCAGTTGGAATAGGTCTTGATGCCCTGACGCAGCTCGTCGTTGTCGAGCACGTTGAGACCCTTGTAGACCACGCCGAGATTATCGAGGATCTGCACGACCTGGCCGGAGAAGCCGCACATCGGAAACTGCGGCGTGCCCTTCATGAACAGCACCACCTCGTTTCCCTTAACCTCGTTGTCGATGAACTGATCGCTGGACATTTTCGTCTTCCTCGCTGGGCAGCCGGGAAAGCCCTCCCGCGCCGAATCCTATCCGCTCGTCGTGCGACATATGT
>JBAPZR010000642.1:0-1731 GCA_049285335.1 Xanthobacteraceae bacterium
GTGTACGCACACAGCCAGGGGACCCATCGCCGCGCTGCTTCGTCTGGGGAGTTTGCATCGGTGTACTTCAATGAAGCAGTGAGCACTCCACGCCACTCAGCGGGACGGAACGCCTGCGTCTCCCGTAGCCGCTTGCGCTTCGCGACGGTGACTTTAACGTCAACGAAGGGATTTTGCGAAATCAACTTATGTTCTAATGCCCATCCAAACAAACATCACCCGGCTTCCCACCGCGAGTCGCCGGCATCCTCGATGACACCGGCACCCTCGTTGCCGAGCACCAGCGGCGCCTTGGCCCGAGGGTGTCCACCGGAGAGGATCGTATGATCGAGCGGTGTTACTCCGGCGGCCGTAATGCGAACCACCACCCTTTCCCTTGTCGGTTGCGGCTTGGGGGTTCATCCGGAGGGTTGAGGCGTGCGTTGACCTATCACACATCTTCAGTAGCGACTGGCATCATCGCTATAAGGCGTCCCATGAACGCAGAATATTTTGCAGAACAGCGGCGAGAAATGGTTGCGGCAATCAAAGCGATAACCGACCACATGGCTGCCCAGACTGGTAAGACTGCGCTAGACGAGCGAGTCCTCAGGGCAATGGCCACGGTGCCGCGACACGAGTTCGTCCCAGTGGAGGTTCAGCAATACGCTTACCTGAACAGGCCAATTCCGATCGGTTTCGATAAGACGATCTCGCAGCCGCTGATAGTCGCGGTGATGACGGACCTGCTTGAGCTCAATCCTGACGACGTGCTCCTGGAAATCGGCACTGGCCTCGGCTATCAGGCCGCAGTGCTCGCGGAGCTGGCTGGCAGGGTGTACAGTGTCGAAATCATCGACGAACTCGCGCAACGGGCAATCCGGCGGCTGAACCGACAGGGTTATACAAACATCGAAGTCCTTGTCGGAAACGGCTATACCGGCTGGCCCCAGTATGCCCCATTTGACAAAGTGATAGTCACCGCTGCGCCGGACCTAATCCCTCCTCCGCTAATCAACCAGCTCAAGGCGGGCGGAAGGATGGTAATCCCGGTCGGCTTGCCTACCGCCCAACAGCTCGTCGTCGCTGAGAAAGATCTGAACGGAAGGGTCACAACAAAGGAAATTATGCCGGTACTGTTCTCGGTGCTCGAGGAATCCGACCAGCCTGCGTTCCGGGCATCCTGATCAGGATGATAGCCGACTTTTTATATCTTCGACCTGTTCGGTCGCCGGGAATCTCTCGGCCTGCTGCTTCATCTTGGCCAGTTCACATAAGCAAGCCGCGTGCACGCTTGGTGGTTGTTGACGAGCCGATCCGCTCGACGACCTGTTGATCATGCAGAAAGAGTGGAAAACAAGGACATCGCAGCGCGCAGCCGGCGCAAGCCGACCCGCATCTGATGCATGCCCTCGGAATCTCCTTTGATGAGTTATCCCGGTCATCGTCGTGGTTATCCCTTTTGCGATGACGAACATGATTCACAGACGGGCCGTGGGCACAGACGCCATTCGGGCAGTTTTTGTACTTTGCCAGTCACACTAGCAAACGTTAAAAACTTGCCGTTCAGCAACACGGGCTTCTTCGTCGGCTCAAAGGGCTAGTCACTACTATCAGGAATGCCGGTGGCGGCGAGTTCAAGAACCGCCGCCACGGCTAAATCTGGCGCCGCGTATGTACCAATTTCCTTGTTGTGTTGATCGAAGGCGCGAAAGCCGCGGGCGCACCTAAGTAGATACCCGGCGCAACCTT
>JBAPZR010000643.1:0-2277 GCA_049285335.1 Xanthobacteraceae bacterium
GGACACAGGAGCTGCGCGCGATTGTCGATCAAGGACACGACCCGCGGCTGACCGAATAATATCGCGAACGCGCCGCTGCAAAAGACTAGGGATCGGTCGAAACGAGTCTTCCATCGTCGGGTTATCGAACCATACATCCGGTTCCGACACCGTGCGGCGGCCGGTCGGGAAGCCGTTGTTTGCCAACCAATGCTCGGCCCGTAGACGCCGCTGCGCTAGAGACGAATGATGAGATTGCTGTTCGTATTTACTGCAATCGCGGCGACCATGCTCGCCGCTTCCGCCAAGGCACAGAATTATCCATGGTGCGCTATATACAAAGGTGGTGCCATGAATTGCGGGTTCACAACATTTCAGCAATGCCTAGCCACTGTCGGCCAAGCGGGGCTGTGCATACAAAACAGCACGTACCAAGCATCACTCGCACCGCATCCCCCAAGGAGGGTCCATAGGCGTTATCCTTACTAACGGATTTTCGTCGACCTACGCTTCCGTATTGGCTTCGGGAAGTTGCATTGTTGCGCACAGGCAAATGTACGCAAGGCGTAGCTGATGAAGGCGCAGAGGTCCGAAGATCATCACGAAGCGACGAAAGCCTTAGCATTCGCCCTAGCGGGAGTGATGGCCATTATGCTGGTCATGGTTATGCTGCTCTTCTATTGAGCGCCGTAGTTATTTCAGCCGTGGATTGTCATGAACGCCGCCCGTGTCACGGCAGAGAATACGACCAGCACAAGAAACCGCTTTACGGTTGATTTCGCCGATTTCGCCTTCTCTCCTAATCGATGGTGAACGGCACACTGAACAGTACACCCGGAAGCATTGGGAAATTGCGCCGCGTAAGACGAAACAGAGAGGGAAGCCGGGGCAACGGCCCGTTACAAGAAGCGGCGACGTCTGAGTGAGCGGGTGCTACCAGACAAAGATGAAAGCAAACACTTCCCCGGCCGTAAGCACGAGGTAACCCAGTAGTATAAAAGCTAACAGCCGCGTCAGTTTATTATCGGCTTTTCTCATTGTCTCATTTCCATTTTGTCGAACTCGGTCTATCAGAGGACTGGGCTCTCAGAGAAAAGAATGTGAGAGGTAGTTAACCCATTATCTGCTGATAGCATCGCCCGAAATGGCACGTTGTGGCCTAGGTCACAGCGCTTCGTCGAATCGCTTCGCTGTCGCTATCTTTAAACTTCTGCCAAGCTTGCGCGCTTCACAAAGTTCGCTGCAAGCGGCCTGGTCACGTCGCGAGCGACATCAACCAAGCACAAAAAAATCCTTGTCGACCATCGTATTCGTGCCAGCCCGAAGTGTATTTTCAAGTCTGCTGCATCTTTGAAATACGCCCAAGAAGTCACAATGCGAGCAACGCCGCGTTGCGTTAGTTTTGCCCTATTGGGCGTTATGCTTAGTTCGTGCGCCTGGGAAGCCACGTCGCATAATCGCGCGCATGTCATTTCACAAATGACGGATTGGGCAGCCAGGCATGACGCGCGATGCCAATCGTCAGGTGCGGCGCTGGGGTCGCGGGCTGAGTTAGCCTCGCCGCCTAAGGCCGCCCAGGCTAAAGCGACGACCAGCTCAAGCTGGCGTCTCTCTAGCGCCGCGCATAAACCATATCGAAGGCTGGGCGAGGAAGAGCAGCCGCGAAGCGAGCGGTCGCCAGGGGCAAGCCCAAACGCGTGCCAGCGAAGCAGGCTGCACCGCCTGTCGCCGCGGCAGTCGAAACCGTCGTTGTTGAGGTGATTGAGCGACCAGCTCCGGCGTTGCACGGTCACAGCGATCGAGGAAACGAAGGTACGCAGGCAGGCTGAATCGGGGCTCGGCGTGACAGGTATGCCACTGGAATGCGCGGGGACCGGATATCCGCTTTACCACCGAAAGCAGACATGGTTCCCGCACGATCGCGATGTCCGTTTTTCCGCTTGCGACCTGTCTGACCTCTTCCATTGCGGGAACTCGCGGAATAGCTCATCACGCTCCTCCGCCGTTAACTTGTGGTGGCCAGGTGAAACATGCGCTCGGCGCCGCGGCAACTGACGACTCTGAAAGCGCGTTGGTAAGGCGCATTTTCTCTCGGCGTAACCAAACTCGGCCGCGGTGTGCACGAACTAGCGTGGATCGTTATTGCGCAGCTGCCAGTCTGATGCTGAATGATTCATCGCGTTGACCGAGCAGTTCGCTCCAGCGCTCGAGCGCCCGCTCCCGCGTAAAATGGGCGTCAAGCATGGCTCGCGCCCGCTTGCCCATTTCCGCAGCCGTCTGTGGCGCATTCGACAGCAA
>JBAPZR010000644.1:0-2285 GCA_049285335.1 Xanthobacteraceae bacterium
GCCGGCGACGCCGGCAGGGCTGCCTCGTTGTTGCTTTACGTCCGCTTGTGATTGACCTTTGCGCTTTTGCGCCGATGAGCCGCTCAGCCCCGACACGAACCGGCACAAAATCTTCGCGCTCAACTGATGTCCGATTTTGGGGGTAAAGCGGACATTGGCCGCAGGTTGCCGAATGTCCGCTAATGACCCCAAAGCAGACATCACCGGGCGCTCAACGACCTGTGCCTGAACTCACACTCAGCCACTTTCCAGTGTGCTATTTTGAGGCGGCACGATGCCTTGTCCTGAGCCTCGGTGGCGGCAATGAGACGGCGCCCCAGAGCAGGCAGCCAACCGACTAGAGCGCGACAGCGCGAGGCGGAAATGCCGAAGCGTGTGCGCTGGCGCGGTTCCTTGGTTTTTCACCGAGCGATGGAGGGCGCGGTGGAAATTGCGCGATGGCCCGCTTTAGCCGGCGTGCTTTTGGCGGCAGTCACGTTGTCGGCCCCGCTGTCAGTCGCACAGACGCAGCAGCAAATAGATTGGTGCGTAAAAAAGGACGTCCCATCCGATCTCGCGATTGATAGCTGCACAGCCGTGATTCAGTCCGGCCGATGGTCTGGAAAGCGCTTGGCTTGGGCCTTTACCGACCGCTGTTGGGCGCATTTCAAGAAGGGTGAGAACGACCAGGCGCTCGCCGACTGCAACGAGGCCATCCGGCTCGATCCAAAATCCGCCATGGCCTTCTCCAACCGCTGTGGGGCGCATCGCAATAAGGGCGAGAACGACCAGGCGCTCGCCGACTGCAACGAGGCCATCCGGCTCGATCCAAAATATGCGGTTGCCTACAACGGCCGCGGGAACGCCTACCTAGCCAAGAACGAGCACGACCGCGCCATCACCGACTACAACCAGGCGATCCAACTCGATCCAAAATATGCGTTTGCCTACAACAACCGCGGCAACGCCTATCTAGCCAAGAACGAGTACGACCGCGCCATCACCGACTACAACCAGGCCATCCAGCTCGATCCAAAATATGCGGTTGCCTACTACAACCGCGGCAACTCCTACGAAGCCAAGATGGACTATGACCACGCTATCGCGGATTTTAGCGAGGCGATCCAGCTCGATCCGAACAACGCCGCGTTCTTCAACTCGCGCTGTTGGGATCGCGCGCTCGTCGGTAGCGATTTGGCGCAAGCTCTAGCGGACTGTAGCGAGTCGCTCCGCCTCCGGCCGAATGTTGTCCATACAATCGACAGTCTTGGACTTGTCCATCTCAAGCTTGGCGATCTCGATAAGGCGTTGGCCGATTACGACGCAGTGCTCAAACTGAATCCGAAGTTCGCGGGTTCGCTCTATGGCCGCGGGGTGGTCAAGCAGAAGAAAGGCGATACCGCCGGAGCTGAAACCGACATGGCCGCTGCGAAAGCGCTGCGCTCCGACATCGCGGAGCAGTGGGCGAAATACGGAGTGAAGTGAGCGTGCAATCCTATTGCGGGGATCGCGAACGCAGACTGATGTCCATTGTTGGCACGAAGCGGACATTACCACCGTGCTGAACCATGTCTGCTTTCGGGGGTAAAGCGGACATGGGCGGACGCGCCTCAATGTCCGCTAATGACCCAAAGCGGACATAAGGCTGCCTGCTTAGGTGTGACGAACGGCACAATTATGAAGTGACCGATAATGAGGATTGAGTATGAAGGAAAACACAACGATGGCAGAACGAACAATGACGATCACAATCACAATCGCCGACGATGCCACCGCCGGACAGATAAACGTTGATCCGCCAGATGCCCCAACGCAGGATGTCGGCGCAGCCCTTATTGAGGCGCTCATTGCAATGTGCGCGCGGGGTGGTCTCTCGCGGGAGCACCTTTCCGAAATACTCCGGACTTACGCCGACAATATCGAGGACATGCCGGACGACGCTTATAAAAACAAAAGTGTGGTGCAGTAATGTCCTACATCATCGCCCGACTCAGCTCCGACTCCATCATCTGACGGACAGGGGTCTTTCGCAAAAACGGGATGGCGCCGCAGGACGCCTGTCATCAAACGTTGGCACCGTGGATGGCACCGATGACGGCCGCCGTCACCTCGGCAGTCTTGGCCTGGCCGCCCAGGTCGGGAGTATGAAAGCGGTTGTCGGCTGTCACGCGCTCGATCGCCTTCATCAGCCGATCACCGGCGGCTTTCTCACCCAGATGCTCAAGCATCATCACTGCCGACCAGAATGTGCCGACCGGATTGGCAATTCCCTTACCCATGATGTCGAAGGCCGAGCCGTGGATCGG
>JBAPZR010000645.1:0-23357 GCA_049285335.1 Xanthobacteraceae bacterium
TCAAGCGGCCGGCGGCGGCTGGCCTTCGATCTGCGGGAAGTCCGGATTTATGGTCGCCCAACTCGGCGCGGATGAAACCCAGATCGTCGCCGACGGCTTCGCTATCTCGGGATTATCGAGAGTGCCAACCCGCACGAATACGAGATGCGGCCGCGCTTCGGCTTCGCTGAAGAGATGCGTGCCGCACGTGGGGCAAAACTTCCGATGCATCTTGTTACCGCTATCGGCCGTCGAAGGATAATCGCGCAATTCGCCGGTCGCTCTCAGTGCCGAGGAAGGAAAAGCCGCATTCACCGTTGGCCCACCCGCGCCGATCTTTTGACAGTCGCGGCACCAGCACACGCGCGTGGTGATCGGCTCCGCATCGATCTCGTAGCGCACCCTCCCGCAAAAACATCCACCTGAATGTGCCATCTGCATGTTCCGTGTTGCGTAGATGATAAAACAACACTGAGAAGAAATCCTTCCGGGCTCTCTAGTGGCAGCGCGTTGCCACCGGGCATTCAAACCGGCAGGGGAGGGTGAACGCTTGGCGAACGATGGTCACCAAATTGGTCACCAACTACCCGTAACTGCGCAGACACAGCACCTCATAAGAAAGCGTTAACGCGCCGAGCGTATGGTTAATCATTCGGAGCGGACATTTGGCGGGAGGTCGCCAATGACTGCCGTGCGATTTCGCAGATCGGCACCAGGCAACGGGGAGGGGAGGAAACGATTATGCGCAGCCCGCTACTGAGCGAGGACCCGGCCGACATCAAGCAGATGGCACACGACTACGTCGAGGCGAGATGGGGCACACGGCTCGATGCCGCTACAAGCGACATAGTTAGGTGGTTCGGCGAATGCCTGGCGGAAGCGTATCTCGCCGGAGCATTGGATCATCGCCGGGCTCTCTTGGTGGAACGCAAATGAAGTGAAGGCAAATTTGCCTCACTCCCCTATCAATTTGCCGCGTACCTATACCGTACCTAAATCGACTTGGAGACGACCCAACGAGCTGATGTTACGAATGATTTATGCATTCTAGGTTGTATGATGACTAACATTCATCACTCAGGCGAAGAATATTACGCTACACACCCCTGGTTGTAGCGCATCCTGAGGAAAAGGTCCAGACCTAGCCTAAATCGCCGTCATTGAGCATGTCCCAGCGCACTTTGGCTTTCCCCACAATCGGGCCAGCCAAAAGTCGGCCAAAGGACATTGGGGCAGTTTCTGCGCGCAACCGGGGCCAAGGGCTCTGCGATCAGCAAAGACGGAAATCTGCGTTCCCGCTTTGGACCGATCTACCTCACGACCAGCACGGGGCAGGGCGCCAGATGAACCAGTCGATCGGCGCGGCTGCCAAGCATACGCTCGTAAAACTGCGAATGACCGGTCGCCCCAATCACCAGAAGATCAGCTTGGATCTCGGTGGCAAGGCGCACGATATCGCGCACGGCATGCCCGGTCATCAGATGGATTCGTAGCGCGATGTGATTTTCCTCGGCCAATATCCTGGCGCGCTGTTGCGCTTTGTGAAAACGGCGCGCCGCGGTGCCGGTCTGCTCTCTGATTTCCTCGATAAATTCGGGCATGTAGTCGATTTCCTCGACAGAGACCATGTGCAGCTCGGCGCCGTTCTCCTTAGCCATGGCGACCGCCAGTGTGAGTGCGCGGTAGGCGCGCTCGGAGCCGTCGTTGGCGCACAATATCCTGCCGAACATTGGGCCCTCCTCAGCGCCGCTCGGCCTCATTCGACGCAGATTGAAGCGGCATGACGCCAGCCACCGTTGCAACGGCGCGCGGCTCTGGGTTTTCCTGCGCATCGTCAAGAAGCAGATGACGCGGCAGATAAAAGGCGTTCGCGATCAACGTCGGGATCACGGCGCTGCTGATCACGCCCGCGACCAATATCGAATACTGAGCCTGAGTGATGATACCATGCGACAGGCCGAACAGCGACGAAATCGTCCCGAAAGTCAGGCCGGTCGACATCAGCAGCGTCGTATACATCGCCTCCGGATTCGGTGTCTTGTACATCCGCGTGACCGGATAGACGCCGCAGAATTTGCTGACCATTTTGGCTAGCAGCATGAAGCCGAATGCGAATGGAGCCGCGATCAGCGCAGGGATCGAGACGAAGGCCCCGGCGCGGATAAAATAAAATGGCGTCAATAGTCCGAACGTCATCGCCCGCAACCGCCGTACCAGCGCGTGTTCCTTGCCGACGGTGCCCGCAAGCATCATGCCGATAATGTAGGCGGGCAACACCGCTTCGCTGTCGGCCCAGCCAGCCAATGCTCCCAATCCCAACAGACAGAACAGCAGGAATTTTATCTCCATTTCGGACGGCCGGTTGCCAAATGCGCGATTGAACGCAGGCGTCGCCCAGGGCAGCGCCGCGAAGACCGCGATCGACAGCACCGCAAAAATGAGCGTGTGCCAGGTGAACGGCGCAAAAATGAATCCGAGCGCCAGTACAGTGAAAAGGTCGTTGATGAAACAGGCCGCGAGCACGGTCTTGCCGTATTCGGTCCGGTTGAGCCCATATTCGATCATTACGGCATAGACCACCGCGACCGAAGTGGTGGAAAGCGCAACACCGGCAAGCCAGCTCGGCCGAACCTCCCAGCCGAGGACGAAAAAAGCGGCGGCGGCGCATCCTAAGAACGGAAAGAGGAAACCGACCACGCCAAGTGCGGTCGCTTCCTTCCATTTCTTTTTGAATACGCCCGGATCGAGCTCGGCACCGGCGAGAAAGGTCAGCATGATGGCGCCGATTCCGGCGAGAAACTTTATCCAGCCTTCATCGCCGCCGAGCACCGTGGCGCCGAATAGCGCACCTAGGATTGCTTGCGCCGCCACGCCGACAATGATTTCGGTGAGCGCGGTTGAAACACGGAACCAGACCGATAACAGCCCGGCAATCAGCGCCAGTCCGGCCCACAATGTGAAAAGCGTCCATACGGCCGTCATTGATGATCCTCCATCGCCGTCGCTTCTAAGCGCGGCATGCTGAGCTTGGTCGTCAAAACGGACTTTGGAGACAGAGGAGCAAAGAAAAACTCCCACCGACGCCAAGCGCCCGGCAGGAGTCATCAGCCTTATCGGCGGTTACGAGGGGACTCCATCCCTCAGATCATTCGATCTTATCGAGGAATACACGCTTTGCAAGATGCAGCGTGCTTTTTCTGGCGGCCGCGACGCACGTGTCTTTTGCTCTATTCAGGTCCGCACAATGCGTC
The DNA here is from genome assembly GCA_049285335.1 of Xanthobacteraceae bacterium. Taxonomy (GTDB): domain Bacteria; phylum Pseudomonadota; class Alphaproteobacteria; order Rhizobiales; family Xanthobacteraceae; genus BOG-931. The sequence continues at coordinate 3,231 of JBAPZR010000645.1, forward strand.
GATAGAAAGCGTAAAGCGGTTCCCACATTTTGGCTTTGATCGCCGCAGCCGTTTCCTCTTCGGAGCGAGCATCTGCATATCCCTCGGTCTGCGCCTGTCGGGCGACCGCAAGCGCGACTTGGAACGAAAGCTTTCTGATGTCGACAAGCGGCGCAAGCAGGTTGGCGCGCGGGTCCAGTCTGGCAGGCGATAATTCGGCGATGGCCCTCGCCGCGGCCAGAAACATGGCGTCGGAAATGCGGCGTGCGCGTACGGCAATCGCGCCGAGTCCGATGCCGGGATAGACATAGGCGTTGTTGTTTTGATCGATGCGGAATTCCCTGCCGTCGCGCTTGATCGGGGGAAACGGGCTGCCGGTGGCAATGACCGCGCGACCTGCGGTCCATTCATCAAGGTCGGCCGGATCGGCTTCGCTGCGCTCGGTCGGATTGGACAAAGGGAAGATCACTGGACGCCGCACCTGCATGGCCATCGTGCGCACAGCAGACTCCGTAAAGGCATGAGACTGCCCGGACGCGCCGATGAGCACCGTCGGATGCGCATTCGCAATGACATCGGCCAAGTCGATTCGGCCTTGATTCTTGAGCGTCCAGCCGACGACGCGATTGCGGTTTTGAGCAAAATTCGCTTGAAATGGCAGTAATCCAGGCGTGCCCTCGATTAGCAGACCGGGTCTGTCGACAAGATAAAAGGATTCTCGCGCTCGTTTTTCGTCGATACCCGTTTCGACCATCGCGCGGAGCAACAAGGCGCAAATGCCTGTGCCGGCCGATCCGGCGCCGAGAACCGCGACGCGCTGCTCGCTCAATGGCACCCCGGTCACATTGATCGCGCTCAGAAGCGTACCGACCGCTATCGCGGCGGTGCCCTGAATGTCGTCGTTGAATGTGCAGAGCCGGTCGCGATAGCACGATAGCAGCCGGTTGGCGTTGCCGATGGCGAAGTCTTCCCAATGCAGCAGGACATGCGGCCAGCGTTTGCGAACGGCATCGACAAAGGTCGACACGAAATCGTCGTAGTCGGAACCGCGAACGCGTTCATGTTGCCAGCCGATATACAGTGGGTCTTGCAAATGCTGCTCGTTGTCGGTGCCGACATCGAGAATGATCGGCAGCGTCGTCGCCGGATGAAGCCCCGCGCACGCGGTGTAGAGCGACAGTTTGCCGATCGGTATGCCCATTCCGCCGGCGCCTTGATCGCCGAGGCCGAGGATGCGTTCGCCGTCGCTGACCACGATCGCTTCGATGCGATCGAAGCGTGGATGAGCAAGGATGTGCCGAATGGCGTCCTTGTGAGGAACACTCAAGAACAGCCCGCGAGGCTTGCGAAAAATGTGGCTGAACAGCTGACAGCCGAGGCCGACCGTGGGCGTGTACACGATCGGCATCATCTCTTCGATATTGCGCGTTAAGAGCGCATAGAACAGCGTCTCGTTCGAATCCTGCAAGCCGCGCAAGAACACGTAACGTTCGATATCGCTGCGCAGTCCATGAAAGGCGTCGACCCGGCGTTTGACTTGATAATCGAGCTCCGCGACATGGGGCGGCAAAAGCCCATGCAGGTCGAACAGGTCGCGCTCGGCATCCGTGAACGCCGTACCTTTGTTGAGCAGCGGATCATTGAGAAGCTGATATCCGCTCAACGCAGTCTCGACGTATGGGGAGGGCATGATCTGCATGGGCGTCGAATTTCCGGCGCCACGATAGCCGCGAATGCAGCGAATCAACAGGGACTTGTCGGCGGCGCTGTCACAATGTTCAGAAGCCCCGACGGCCTCCGTCAGTTCGACTGGGCGACGGCTAGCCCTCTACTTCGGCGTCAGGCCGATCGTCGCCGCGCGCCACTTCCTCGTGCCATTTGCCGCTGCCGTCTTCCCATGAGATCGTCCGGGTTTCGCCAGGCATGTGCTGCTCCACGGCTGCACGTTGCGCGGCCGCGCGCGCCACGTCATAGGACGGGAATGTCTCCGAAAACACGCCGTTGACTTGATAGGCCCAGCCGCCGTCGTGCTCGATGATGCGATAAACGATCTTGGCCATATCCGCCTCCTCTTGGACAATAATGGTATGCGGCGCCGGAGGTTCCGGCTAAGCCGCTGCCGAAGCCGCTTTCTCGCGCCGGCGCCGTGCCTCGTAGGTTTTCAAATGCGCATAAGCGATTTGCAGCAGCGGAAAAGTGTTGGGTTGGTTGCCGCCGCGCTGGACGAGATCGCCGACGATATGATCAGCCTCGATCGGCGCGCCGCGTTCTATGTCACGGAGCATCGACGGAGCGATCGGGGAACCGGGCACGGTGATCATGCCGAGGCTGCGCTCGACGGCCGTGGCGCCGGGCGCAAATCCGTTAGCTGCCGCAATGTCGCAGCACTCCGCAAACAGTTCGGCGCTGAAATGACCTCCATCGGCGGCGACGATATCGCCGAACGTGCCGCGCATGAGGCAGCCAATGCCTGCGGCTGCCGCGATGAAGGCCCATTTTTCCCACATCTCCTGCATGATGCCCGTGGAGAGACGCGCATCGAAACCGGCCCCGGAGAGCAAGGCTGCGATTTTTTCCGCTCGCGCCGACTTGCCGCCATTCTGCTCGCCGAACGAGAGAAGGTGGAGCTCGTTGAGATGAACAATCCGGCCTTCGGGATCGAGCGTCGCCGAGATCAGGCATTGGCCGCCAAGCACGGCGCCGGCTCCGAACCTGGCATTGAGCAAGTCCATGTGCTTCATGCCGTTGAGCAGGGGCAGAATTGCGGTATCCGGCCCGACCGCCTTCGCGAAGGAATCGATGGCGGATTGAAGGTCATAGGATTTGCAGCTCAACAGGATCAGATCAAAGGCCTCGTGCAAATTCTCGGCGGCGACGATCGGCGGCTTGGCAAGCTCCGCGTCGCCCATCGGGCTACGGATGACAAGCCCAGTTTTGGCGAGCTGCGCGGCGCGGCGCTGACGAACCAAAAACGTCACATCACGCCCCGCCGCCTTGAGCCTACCACCGAAATAACCGCCGAGTGCCCCGACGCCAACCACCAAAACGCGCATCACAAATCCTCTCTTCCTCTCTGAAGTTGCTGTTGGGCCGCCGCTTCGTTGGGGCGGCGCGGAACCAGGAGATTTCCGGTGAAAACTTGTACGGGTTCGTTGTTCTGGTTGAAGGTTGTCGTTCGAACGCGGATCATGCCGCGATCGGGCCGTGATTTGGAGGGCCGGACTTCGAGGACTTCGCTCTGGGCATGCAATTCGTCGCCCGGGCGAACCGCACGTGGCCAACTCAGTTCGTCGAAGCCCACGCCCAAAATGCCGCCGGCCGGCCGAAACTCACCGTCGACCAAAAGTCGCATGGTCATTGCAGCGGTATGCCATCCGCTCGCCGCCAAGCCCTGAAAGGGCGACCGCCGCGCCGCATCCTCGTCGAGATGAAAAGGTTGCGGATCAAATTGGCTTGCAAAGGCGAAAATCTCGTCCTTTTCGACGCGCTTGCGCCCGGACTTGAATACCTGTCCGACTGCGAAATCTTCCAAGAATCGCCTTTGCATGGTTTACTGGCTCCCGAAGGAAAATCGCGTGATTATGCCGAACAAAATCGGCTCCGCCAGTGTCGGCACAGCCCTTGAGCTATCCGAGTGATGGCGTTCCTTTGGGTGCGAGCGTATGATAACGGCGACGTGTGCGCGAGCTATAGTGCGCGGGAACCCTAAGATGAACCGGCTTCTTTCGCTTTGCTTCGTTTTCGTTCTAACCGCGATAATGACGCCGGCGCGAGCCGGAGATTTTTTTCAAGATGGGGTTTTCTGTTTTTGGTGCATTCGTGACGCCATCTATGCGGACACCAAGCTGATCGCGCATCTGGAAGCAAATCCGGACGTCGACGAGGCCGTGAAGGGCCCCATCATTTTTGCGGCGCACGCCGATATCCGCCGTTTGCGCAGATTAATCGGTCCGATTGGCGACACCGGGGCGCTCCCGTGCTGCTACAGCCGAAAGCCCATTTACGTCCGTTGATCGCTTCCGAACCGCAGACTATTTACGCCGTCGGCGAGGAGCCGAACAGCGCCGGCAGCAGTCGGTGCCGCATACGCAGCGTCCACTGACCGAGCCGGTCCAGATAAAGGTACAAGACCGGCGTCGTGTAGATCGTGAGCAGCTGGCTGATCAAGAGTCCGCCCATGATGGCAATGCCGAGCGGGCGGCGGATCTCCCCGCCATTGCCGAAACTCAGCGCTAACGGGACCGCGCCGAGAATGGCGGCGCTCGTTGTCATCATAATCGGCCGGAAACGCAGGCGGCAGGCTTGGTAAATCGCGTCATAGGAACTCAGATTTTGCGAGCGTTTTGCTTCGACCGCGAAATCGATCATCATGATAGCGTTCTTTTTGACAATGCCGATCAGCAATATCACCGCGATCAGGCCGATAATGTCGAATTCGGTGTGGAACAGCATAAGCGCGAGAAGAGCGCCGACGCCGGCCGACGGCAGCGTCGAAAGGATCGTGATCGGGTGAATGTAGCTTTCGTAGAGCACGCCGAGAAGGATATACACCGCGGCGATAGCGGCGGCGATGAGCACCGGTTCGTTGTTCAATGATTCCTGAAATATTTGAGCGGTGCCGGCGAGACTGCCATGAATTGAAGCCGGCATCCGGATTTTATCGATGGCCTTGTTGATCTCCTCAGCCGCGTCGCCGAGCGAGGCCCCCGGCAGCAAATTGAAGGAAATCGTGCCGGCGACGAATAGGCCTTGGTGACTGACCGACAAAGGCGTGTTGCTGGCATTGTAGTGGCTCAAAGCGGCAAGCGGCACCATCGTTTCCAATGTGGTCGAAACCGCGGCGCCGGACGAGGTGTTGCTCTTCCCGGCATTGGCTAACGCATTGATGGTGGCGTTGCGTGCGGAATTGTTGTTGGCATTCGCCGAGGCAGTGGCGGTCGTGGTGGCTGCCGCCGGCGTCAGAGCAGCCGCCACCCCGGTGACTGTTCCCAGCGGGGCGTTCGAGAGCTGGGTGCCCGATGCGCTGCCGCCCGACGTCGCGACATAGACGTCGGCCAGCGAAGCCGGATACTGTGTATAACGCGGGTCGATCTCCATCACCACGTGATACTGATTGATCGCGCTGTAGATCACCGACACCTGCCGTTGACCGAAAGCGTCATAAAGCGTGTTGTCGATCTGCGCCGGCGTAATTCCGAGCCGCGAGGCCGTGGGTCGGTCGACGATCAGGTCCGATTCCAGGCCGCGCTGCTGCTGATCCGAACTGACATCCGTCACGACCGAGCTGTGCTCGAGCGCCTGGACCAGCTGCGGCGTCCATTTGAATAGCTCGTCCGGATCGTCCGATTGCAAGGTATATTGATACAGCGCATTGCTTTGGCGGCCGCCGGCGCGAACGTCCTGCACGGCGAAAAGAAACAGCCTGCCTCCAGGCACCTGCGCAAGTTTCGATCGGAGCCGCCCGATCACTTGGTTGACCGGCGGGCGTTCCGAGATCGGCTTGAGCGATACGAACACCGAGCCGGTATTGATCTGCCCAAAGCCGCCGCCGCTGCCGACGCCGGTATAGCCGACGACGTGTTCCACGGCGGGGTCTGCTTGCACGATCGCCGTCATTTGCCGCAGCTTCTGCGTCATCAGCTGAAAGGATACGCTTTGATCGGCCTGCAACGTGCCGATCAACCGGCCGGTATCTTGCTCGGGGAAAAATCCTTTAGGCACGACATAGAACAGAAAGCCGTTGAGCACGATGGCGCCGATGAAAATCAACAGCAAGAGACGACTGTGGCGCAATGCCCAGCCCAGCGAGCGCTCATAGCCGCTAAGCACGCGATCGAAGAAACTACGGCGGCGCGGCGTTTCGCTATCCTGCGCTCGCGGGCGTAGAAAGAGCGCACACATCATCGGCGTCGTGGTGAGCGAAATTCCAAGCGAGATGATGATCGCCAATGACAGCGTCAGCGTGAATTCACGGAACAGCCGCCCGAGAATTCCACCCATCAACAGGATGGGTAGAAAAACGGCAATCAGCGAAAGACTAATCGACAGGACGGTGAAGCCGACCTCGCGCGCGCCAAGAAGTGCGGCCTGGACGCGCGGCATCCCCGCTTCGAGGTGGCGCGAGATATTTTCCAGAACGACGATCGCATCGTCGACCACGAAGCCGGTCGCGATGGTCAGCGCCATCAGCGATAAAATATCGAGGCTATAACCGAGCAGATACATCGCGCCGAAAGTGCCGACGATTGACACCGGAACGGCGACGGCTGGAATCGTCGTCGAGCGGATGTCGCGCAGGAACAGGTAAACGACCAGCGTCACCAGTATGATAGCGATGACGAGCGTCACTTCCGTATCGTAGAGAGATTGGCGGATAGTGGTGCTGCGATCGATAGCGATGTTTACGTTGACGTCAGCCGGCATCGCCGCTTCCAGATGCGGCAGCGCCGCCTTCACGCTGTCGATCGTGTCGATGATGTTCGCGCCCGGCTGGCGGAACAGAATGATGATCACCGAAGGCTGACCGTTGGATAGACCAAGATTACGGACGTCCTCGACCGAATCGACGACGTCGGCGACGTCCGACAAGCGGACCGCCGCGCCATTGCGATAAGCGATCACGAGCGGCGAATAGTCTGCCGCCTTGACGGACTGGTCGTTGGTATAAATCTGATAGCGGCTGTTGCCGTCGTCGATGGTGCCCTTCGGGCTGTTGGCGTTGGCGGAGGCCAACGCCGCACGGATGTCTTCGAGGCCGATACCATATTTGTACAATGCCTGGGGATTGAGCTCGACGCGGACCGCTGGCAGCGCCGAGCCGCCGATGATAACCTGTCCGATGCCGCTGATCTGCGACAGCTGTTGCTGGAAGACGTTGCTCGCGGCGTCGTACATCTGCCCTTGCGTCAAGGTCTTCGACGTCATCGCCAAAATCAGAATTGGTGCGTCGGCCGGATTGACCTTGCGATAGGTCGGGTTGGTTTTCAGACTGGCCGGCAGGTCCTGGCGGGCGGCCACGATTGCGGCCTGGACGTCACGCGCGGCGCCGTCGATATCGCGATTGAGATCGAACTGCAGCGTGATGCGCGTTTGACCGATGCCGCTTTGGGATGTCATTTCGGTGACGTCGGCGATCTGACCAAGATGCCGTTCAAGCGGCTCGGCGACGCTGGTTGCCACCGTTGCCGGGCTGGCGCCGGGAAGCTGCGCGTTGACGGTGATGGTTGGAAAGTCGACCTGCGGCAACGGCGCGACCGGCAGCTTCGAGAAAGCGAGGATGCCCGACAGCGCTATACCAAGCGTGAGCAGCGTCGTCGCGACCGGGCGTTTGATGAACGGCGATGAAATATTCATTCGGCCGGCGCTTCCGGAGCAAGCGGATTTGTGGGCCGGCGGCCCGTGAGTCGCGTCGCCAGCCGGTCAAAGTACAGATAGATGACCGGCGTGGTGAACAGGGTAAGCATCTGGCTGAACACCAAGCCGCCGATGATGGCGATGCCGAGCGGCTGGCGCAATTCGGAACCCGTGCCCGTTCCAACCATCAGCGGCAGCGCGCCGAGAATGGCGGCCATCGTGGTCATCATGATCGGCCGAAACCGCAGTAGCGATGCTTGATAGATGGCCTGGCGCGGCGCCAAGCCCTCGACGCGCTCAGCGTCGAGCGCGAAGTCGATCATCATGATGGCATTTTTCTTGACGATGCCGATCAAGAGAATGATGCCGATAATGGCGATGATGTCGAGATCGTAGCGCAGCAACATCAACGACAAGAGCGCGCCGACGCCGGCGGAGGGAAGCGTCGAGAGAATCGTGATCGGATGAATGAAGCTTTCGTAGAGAACGCCAAGCACGATGTACATGGCGACCACGGCGGCGATGATCAGAAACACTTCGTTGCTGAGCGAAGACTGAAATGCCGCGGCGGTGCCCTGGAACGCAGTGATAAAGCTCACCGGCAGGTCGATGCTAGCCTCAGTCTGCCGGATCGCGTCGACGGCCGCCTGCAGCGAATAGCCGGGCGCCGTATTGAACGAGACGGTGGTCGCCGGGAACTGACCGTAATGGGTGATCAACAACGGCGAGGCGCGCTGGTTAATATGCGCGATGGCGGTGAGCGGCACCTGTCCGTTGGTCGTGGACGACGATGACGGCAAATAGAGCGAAGTGATACCGGTCAAGGATTGCTGCAGCTTCGGATCGATTTCCAGGATGACGCGATATTGGTTCGATTGGGTGTAAATCGTGGAAATGATGCGCTGCCCAAAAGCGTCGTAAAGCGCGTTGTCGATCGTCGCCGGCGTGATGCCGAAACGGCTGGCCGTAGCCCGGTCGATGACGAGGTCCACAGCCAATCCCTGCTGCTGCAGATCGCTGGCGACATCGGTAAGCTGCGGCTGTTGGCTAAGCTGTTGTACGAGTTTCGGCACCCAAGTCTCGAACTCGGTGGGATTGGCGTCTTCGAGCACGAAGTGATAGGGCGCGCGGCTGATCGTTGCGTCGATGGTCAAATCCTGCACCGGCTGCATGTAGAGCGTGATGCCGGCGACGCCGGAGACCTCGCCCTGCAAGCGCCGAATGATCTGGCTAGCCGCGAGGTTGCGGCTGTCATGAGGCTTGAGCGTGATCAGGAAGCGGCCAGTGTTGAGAGTCTGGTTGGTGCCGTCGACGCCGATGAAAGAGCTTAGACTTTCGACATCCGGATCTTTCAGGATCGCCTCGGCGAGCTTGTTTTGCAGATCGGCCATCGCCTCGTAGGAAATGCTCTGTGAGGCCTCCGAAATGGCCTGGATCATGCCCGTGTCTTGCACGGGGAAAAATCCCTTCGGAATGAAGATGTAGAGCAATACCGTCAGGACGAGCGTGAGGATTGCGACGAGCAAAGTCAGCGGCTGGCGGTCCAGCACCCAATTCAACGCCCGGCCGTAATGCGCGATCACGGTGTTAAACACCTGCTCGGCCTTGAGATCGAACGCCGACCGCTCGCGCTCGGGATAGTGACGAATAAGCTTGGCGCACATCATGGGCACCAGGGTGAGCGATACGATCGCGGAAATCACAATCGTGACCGCAAGCGTGATCGAAAATTCGTGAAAGAGCCGGCCAACGACGTCGCCCATGAACAAGAGCGGAATGAGCACCGCGAGCAAAGAAATCGTCAGCGAAATGATGGTGAAGCCGATCTGCTCGGAGCCGCGCAGCGCGGCTTCCAGCGGATCCATGCCGTCTTCGACGAAGCGCGCGATATTCTCGATCATGACGATGGCGTCGTCGACGACGAAACCAGTGGCGATCGTCAGCGCCATCAAGGACAGATTGTCGAGGCTGAAGCCGAGCAGATACATCGCCCCGAAGGTGCCAACAAGCGACAACGGCACCGAGAGGCTTGGAATGATGGTGCCGGGCAGCGTGCGCAGGAACAAAAAGATGACTAAGACCACGAGAACGACGGCGAGCACAAGTTCGAACTCAACATCGGCGACGGAAGCGCGGATCGTGACGGTGCGGTCGCTGATGACGTTCACATTCATTGCCGTCGGCAAGGTCGACAGGATTTCCGGCAGCAAGCTTTGCACGCGATCGACGACTTGTATGATGTTGGCGCCGGGCTGGCGCTGCACGTTGATGATGATCGCGGGCGTCGTATTGGCCCAGGCGCCGAGCTTGGTGTTTTCCGGGCCGCTGATGATCGTTGCCACATCCGAAAGGTGGACCGGCGAACCGTTGCGATAGGCGACAATGAGGGAGCGGTATTGCTCAGCGCTGGTCACCTGGTCGTTGGCGTTGATGGTCAGCGCTTGCGTCGGACCATCAAAATTGCCCTTGGGCGTGTTGACATTGAGGTTGCCGAGGGTGGTGCGAATATCGTCGATGTTGAGACCGTAGGCGGCGAGCGATTGCGGATTGACCTGAATGCGCACCGCAGGGCGTTGTCCGCCGCTCACGGTGACGAGGCCGACGCCCGTCAATTGCGAGATTTTCTGGGCTAATCTGGTTTCGCTGAAATCCTCAAGATCGGTCAGCGCGAGCGACTTCGACGTGACCGCGAGCGTTAAGATCGGCGCGTCGGCGGGGTTGACCTTGGCATAGATCGGTGGCGCCGGTAGGTCTGCCGGAAGCAGGTTGCCGGCCGCATTGATGGCGGCCTGCACCTCCTGCTCGGCGACATCGAGGCTGATGTCGAGACTGAACTGGAGGGTGATCACCGAGGCGCCGGCGGAGCTCGCCGATGTCATTTGATTAAGCGCGGGCATTTGCCCGAACTGGCGCTCAAGCGGCGCCGTCACCGATGACGTCATCACCTCCGGGCTAGCGCCAGGATAGAGCGTCTGAACCTGGATGGTCGGATAGTCGACCTGCGGCAGCGTCGAAAGCGGCAGGAACGCATAGGCGACAATGCCGGACAGCATGATCGCCGCCATCAGCAGCGTCGTTCCCACGGGACGCAAAATGAAGAGTTCGGAGACGTTCATCGCACCGTTTCACCGCCGCGCATGGCGTTCGCCCGCCAAGCTTACGGGCTGCCGGCCGCCGGCTGACTCTGCGGATGGCCGGAATGGAGCCCCTGGTGGCCCGCGCGTTGGTCGGTCCCTTGGCCGCTCGGCGCTGCCGGCTGACCATTTTCGGTGGCGACGGTGACTTTCAGTCCGTCGCGCAAACGGTCGGTGCCATCGATGACGACTCGCTCGCCCGCGGAAAGTCCGGACTTCACTTGCGTCGTATTGCCGTCGACCGCCCCGGTCGTGATTTGCCGCACCGAGACCGTGCTATCGGCATTGATGACATAGACATAGGCGCCAGGTGCACCGCGCTGAATCGCCGATGTCGGCACCGTGACCACGTTTTTGAGCGTCTGCACCAAAAGGCGCGCATTGACGAACTGATTGGGGAAGAGGGCATTGTCGGTATTGTCGAATTGCGCGCGCACTTTGACGGTGCCGGTGCTGGTGTCGATCTGGTTGTCGACGGCCGAGACTTTTCCTGTGGCAAGCTCGCGAAGGTTGGCCCGGTCGTAAGCGGTGACGACGAGGGGCGTGCCGGCATTGAATTGCGGCATGATGCCCGGCAATTCATCTTCCGGAATGGAGAATATTACAGTGATCGGTTGCAGCTGTGTGAGGACCGCGACGCCACTGGCATTGGTGGTCTGCACGTAATTGCCGGGATCGACCAGGCGAAGCCCGACGCGGCCAGTGATCGGCGAGACGATCCGGCAATAGGAAATGTTCAGTGCCTGCGCATCGATGAGGCCCTGGTCCTGCTTAACCGAACCGGCATATTGCTGCACGATGAAGACCTGATCCTCGGACTGTTGCCGCGCGATCGAATTCTGCTGCGCGAGAGTCTCATAGCGCTTGAGATCCATTTGCGCCTGGGCGAGCAAGCCCTGGTCATGCGCGAGCTGGCCTTGGTATTGTTCCTTCAAATATTCGTAGGGCCGTTGGTCGATTTGCGCGAGAAAATCGCCCTTCTTGACCAACTGGCCTTCGGTGAATCCAACATCGGTCAATATCCCGTTGATCTGCGTCTGGACCGTTACCGTTGCGATCGGCGTGACGGTGCCTAACGCATTGACGATGACGCGGATGTCTCCGAGCGTGACGGTCGAAGCCCCGACCGTTTGTAGGGCGGCTTGCTGGAAACGGCCTCCCGAAGACCGCGCCGATTTCACCCATTTCACTGTTTCATAGGTGCCGAAGGCGAGTAGGAGAAGGACGACGATCAGCCCGATCCCGAATCGCAGTCGCGATTGGGGCTTGGTCGTAACGGGGGGCACCGGCGCCAGCCGGCGAGCGTCTGGCGCCAATTCCTCGTTCGGTTTACGTGTCCGTTCGTCCATACGCTCTTATCAATCTTCGGGCCTAACCGATGTCGATTTATAAAGTGGCCAAACACGGGCCGCCTAATGAATATTCGCTAATGAGGCGTGGGCGCCTTGGTAAACAACCGGTATTCTGGCCGCCCGGATTCCCATGAAATTTATGTGATTCTAGCATTAAATCAATTACTTGAGATTTTGTTCCGGCGGCTTGAAAGGTCCAAGCCGGACACAACCGTGCGGTGAATGGGCCTATTGTGGTGGCGGCAAAGGCGCCGGAGGTGGCGACAGGGGCGGCGGCACCAGGACGTCGCTCGGAATCACGCTGTCAGGTGAAGGCTGCGATTCCAACCGCGGCAACAGCGTGAAATCCTTTTGCAACTGAATTTGCGTCGGCAACAAAGTCGTATCCCACCCGCCGCCGGTCGCCTCGATCAGGCTGACGCTGGCAAGGAAAAGATCCTGTCGTGCCGTCAATTCGGCTTCCGCATCGGCGAGCAACTGTATCTCCGCAACCACGACAGTGGTGAATGCCACGGTGCCCGCCCGAAACTGGTTCAAGAACACATCGACCGCTTTGCGTTCATCGGCGACCGCGCGCCGTTCCTGTTCCAGCTGCAGCGAGAAGAAGTGAACGGCCGCAAGTTCGTCCTCGACCTGCTGGAATGCAGTGAGGACCGTCTGCCGGTAATTCGCGACGCTTTCCCAATAGATCGCACGTGCCGCGTCGACCTGAGCGGCGGTGAGCCCGCCATTGAACAAGGTTTGCGTTGCGGTTCCGCTAATTGAAGCGATCGACCGCGCGATGTTAAACGGCAGCGGAATTGGACCGATATATTCGATCATAGCGGAGAGCGAAATATCGGGGAACCAGGCCGCCTCCGCGGCGCCGATCAGCGCGTTTTCTTCCTGCATGGTTCGCTCGGCTGCGGCGATGTCAGGACGCCTTTCGAGAAGCGTCGACGGCAGGGAGACGGGAATCTTTGGAATATGGCCGACGAGATTGTGTGAGGCGACGTTGAGTTCGGCCGGGGGTCTTCCAATCAAGGCCGCGATGGCATGCTCGAATTGTTCGCGCTGGACCCGCGCGTTGTAAAGTTGCGCTTCGGTCGTGGCGATCTGGGCATCCGCGGTCGCGACATCGCCGGCTGTTACCGAAAAGCCGGCTTTGTATTGGTTGTTCACGATGTCGTAGGTTTTCTTATACTCGGTGATCGTGCGTTGGAGGAGATCGATCAACGAGTCCGCCGCGCGAAGATTGAAATAGGCGGTCGCAAGCTGCGCCTGGGCGGAAAGCTTGGCATTGTCGAGATCTGCGGCGCTCACTTGCGCGCCCGAAGTATTGGCTTCGATTTGACGGCGCACGCGGCCCCATACGTCCAGGTCCCACGTTCCGCTGATGGGCACGGTGTAAAGCGTCGTGTAGATGGCCTTGCCGCTGACTGCAGCTTGGGCGGCGGCCGACCCGCCGCTGCCGCCGCCGATCGCAAGCGGTCCGGTACGGGTCCGGGTCACGTTGTATTCGGCGGTTCCGGTCGGAAACAGCGCGGCTTGCGCCTCTCGCACGAGCGCTCGCGACTCTTCATAGGCTGCCGCGGCCGCGGCGACAGTCTGGTTGGAAACCTCGACCTGAGGCAAAAGCGCGTTGAGCGCTGGATCCCGATAGACCTTCCACCAATCGCCGCGATCTATTGCGTCGCTTGGCTTGGCGACCTTCCAGCCCTTAAGCTCTTTATATTCGGTGGGTACGGGGGTTGGTTCGCGCGAATAGTTCGGCCCGATGGCGCAGCGAGTGAGCGTCAAGCCAAAAATCGCCAGCGCAAGCGCGCAGGCTTGCGTGCGTGAGTGAAAACTGCGTCGCACCCAACTACCTCGATGCATACTCGCACAAGCGCGAGCATTGCCAGGAACCTGTTGCTGTAAGCCCCCGATACGCAAACTGGGCGCGTAACACCGCGGTACAATGCGATCCATTTATCCCTGCGGCGGCATCGTCGCCGCCGTCGATCACATTAGGCGCGTCTCCGTCGAAACCCCACGAGCCTGAGCGACTGCTTTACCCCGCCCCGGCTCAACCATGCCGAACTGGGTGGTGAATATCAATTTGCGGGCCCTGGACGGGCTGTGGGAAGTCGGTTTTCCCCAGTTATTGTTGTATTCGGGCGACACTGTGTGGCGGGAAAGCGTCGGCGCTCCGGCTTTATTGTTTTACGCGCCGGCGTCGTCGCCTGCAGTTTGAATTTCAAACGCTGACGACCTTCGCTTCGCTCAAAGCGAGCGTTGTTTGTCTTTCATCGGCGGTAGAGTGATCGCGCACACGACCGATGACTGGGCCGTCATTTTCATCTGATTTCCGCGACCACCGTCGGCGATTTTGTCGAACGCGCGGTCATAGTGTGATGCAGTTGTCGCGCACAGCGCGCAATAGTGATGGCGGGCTCGGCTGGTCAGTGAAATAGCGCCGGAAATTTCGCCCGCAGCTTGGCGCGCAAATCGGCGCTGACATCGACGACCTGGGGAAACGTGCCCTTGAGCTTCATGTCGTAAGGAACGCACGCATCCACCAAGATGCGATTGTTGAAATTACCGGGCAGATAAAGCGGATCGCGCTTGGACGCCCACGCCTTTTGCACAAGATCGATGTCGAGTTTGGGGTCGAACCGCGTGCACATCGCCCACAAGACCTGATCGAGATCGCCGGCATCGATGTCATCGTCCACGACCACGGTCCACTTGCCCGCATAGGCGCCGCCCTGGCAGGCGCAGGCCACATGCAACGCCTGTCGAGCATGGCCGGGATAGCGCTGGCGAAGCTGAATCGCGGTGAACCGCGTGGCAGGTCCCGCTTCGTGGTTCCAAACGCCAAGGACATCCGGTATCCCGCAAGCCTCGAGCGCGCGCCAGATCTGCGCCGCACCCGCGATACCTTTGAGCAAGCCGGTTTCGTCGACCGGCTTGTGCTGCGGCGCGCAGGTCAGAATCGGGTCGTTGCGATGCAAGATGGTCTTGACGTTGACGTAGGGCCGCTCCTGCGTGTCGTCGGAATAGTAGCCCATCCATTCGCCGAACGGGCCTTCCGGCTTGGTTTGACCCGGCACGGTTTCGCCTTCGATGGCGATTTCGCAATCGGCCGGAATCGGAAAGCCGGTGTAGGGGCCGCGAACCACGTCGATCGGTTCGCCCCGCAGCCCGCCGGCAATGTCATATTCGCTCACTTCCGGCAGCGGGCTTGAAGATAGCATGAACAATAGCGGGTCTTGCCCGCACAGGATCACGACCTTCATTGGCTCGCCGCGCGCGAAATATTTGTCGCGATGAATTCGGCCGTGTTTGCCCTCGGTGATCTGGCAGCCGACGGTCTTGCCATCGTAAACCTGGCTGCGATAAGCGCCGAGATTGTACCAGCCGCTGTCGGGATCTTTGGTGACGACGCAATCGGCGGTGCCGATGAAGCGCGCCTTGTCCTGCTCATGGTGCCGCGGCACCGGAAATCTCAAAACGTCGACGGCGTCGCCTTCGAGAACATTCTCGAAGATCGGACCGTCGTTCACGTAGCGCGGCGGCAGTGGTTTGAGCTCCCCCATGCGCGCGTGATACCGCTGCACGATATCGACCCTGCGTTCGTGTTTGAGCGGTAGCCCAAGCGTAAGCGCAATGCGCTTGATGGACGAGAGCTGGCCGTAAAGCGTGCGGTAACCCTTGGGATAGCCGGGTGCGTCATCGAACAGAATGGCCGGCGCGGCGCCGCCACTCCTTTCGGTGAGCATATGGGTGACGGCGCCCATCTCGACATCCCAATGCGCGCCCGATACGCGCTTGAGCTCGCCGAGTCGGTCGACGGCGTCGATCCAGCCGCGCAGACGGCGATAGCTTTGGTTTTGTGAAGCCGTCATGCGCCCCGTGAAGCCTTAATCATTCCCGA
Organism: Xanthobacteraceae bacterium; assembly: GCA_049285335.1. Lineage (GTDB taxonomy): Bacteria > Pseudomonadota > Alphaproteobacteria > Rhizobiales > Xanthobacteraceae > BOG-931. The sequence goes on from JBAPZR010000645.1 coordinate 18,947, forward strand.
AAATCGGGTATGGATTGCGGCTCCGGGGGTGTCAAGAAGACGCCGCCTGTGTTTCGCTCCAAGCGCCGATGCTAGTGTCCTGATTCCGAAGTTCGCCACACGTTGCGGCACGCTCTTAGCGAACTTCAGAATCGAAAGGACGCTGGCAAGTTTATAATTCTAGTGTGGTTTTTGGATTTGAAGTTCCTATACACGTCGCCGCAGAATCGTAGGAACTTCAAATCCACCACACTAGGGTCGGACGAAGGAATCGCATTGATGCCGCCGTTGTCGCAGGGTGAAGCCGCTACGGTTGCGGCCGGGATACCGGAACCGGCTTGGTTTGCGGCTTATCCCGCCGGCGTGCCCAAGGGCATCGACCCTGACGCGTATCCGTCGCTTTCCGCGATGTTGATCGATGCCTGCCGGCAGCACGCGGCGCGGCCCGCGTTCGAGTGCCTCGGTGTGCAAATGACTTATGCCGAGTGGGACCGCGACAGCCGCGACTTCGCGGCGTTTTTGCTCGAACGGATGAATTGCCGCGCGGGCGATCGCATCGCCATCATGCTGCCGAATATGCTTGCTTATCCGGTGACCTTTCTCGGTACGCTGAGGGCCGGGATGATCGTCGTCAACGTCAATCCGCTTTTCACGCCTCGCGAACTGCAATTGCAGCTTTCGGATTCGGGCGCGGTCGGCATCGTGATTTTGGAAAACTTCGCTTACAAGCTGCAGGACATCATCGCGCATACGAATATTCGGCACGTCTTGGTCGCGCGGCTTGGCGATTTTGTACCGCTGCTCAAGCGTTGGGCGTTCAACTTCGCCAACTCCTACATCCGGCATGCTGTGCCTGAATGGCGCTTTAAAAATTTTACGATGTTGCAGGACGCCTGCGACCGGCGACCGAGCGAGCGCTATGCCGATGCGCGCTCGCAGGGCAACGACATCGCCTTGCTGCAATATACCGGCGGCACAACCGGTGAACCGAAAGGCGCGATGCTCACGCATCGGGCTTTGGTCGCCAACACTTTGCAGTGCTGCGCCTGGACCGGATCCGCCGCTGCGCTGGAGCGCGAGCGGGTACTCACGCCGCTGCCGCTCTATCACATCTTTTCGCTCACCGCGAACCTGCTGGCGTTTGCCGTATTGGGCGGGCTGAACTTTCTCATTCCCGATCCGCGCGATCTGCATCGGTTGATCCGCACCATGCGCCACGTGCAAATTACGTGGATGTCGGGCGTCAACACATTGTTCAACGCGCTCGTCAACGCGCCCGAATTCGGCGGGCTCGATTTTTCCGCGTTGCGCGTCGCGGTCGGCGGCGGCGCGGCGATCCAGAGCGAAGTTGCGCGCCGCTGGCATGACATCACGGGAAGCCAACTGGTCGAGGGCTATGGTTCAACCGAAGCCTCGCCGGTCATCTGCATCAATCCCTTCCTCGCCCCGAAGCAGGGCACGGTCGGGCTGCCGGTACCCTCGACAGAGGTTACGATTCGCGATGATGACGGAAAGGTTCTTCCCGCCGGCGAACCGGGCGAGATTTGCGTGCGCGGCCCGCAAGTGATGCAGGGCTACTGGCATCGCCCCGAAGAGACCTTGCAAGTTCTCACCGCCGACGGCTGGCTGCGTACCGGCGATATCGGCGTATTCGATTCCGAGGGTTTCCTGAGGCTGCTCGATCGCAAGAAGGACATGATCAATGTCTCCGGATTCAAAGCCTACCCTAACGAGGTGGAAGACGTTGCCGCGCAATGTTCCGGCGTGCTCGAAGCAGCCGCAATCGGCGTTCCGGATGCGCGCACCGGCCAGACCGTGAAACTTTTCGTCATCAAGCGCGATCCGGATTTGACCGAGGAGGTTCTGATAAGGTTCATGCGCGCCAGGCTTGCCGCCTACAAGGTGCCGACCATCGTCGCCTTCGTTCGCACGCTGCCAAAAAGCAATATTGGGAAAATCTTGCGCAAGGAATTGCGCTAGGTTGAAGCGCCATTTCGCTTTAGCTTGTTGTTTGAGCATGATCTTTTCCGAAAACCGGTACCCACTTTTCGGGATCATGCTGTGCGACACGAACGTGATTTCTTCTGCGCCTTTCTCGTGCTGCACCCACGTGCTAACCGTAAGCCGCAAAAAGAGAAAGAGGGGAGGACGGCACGGCGATGTCCAGGCTGCAGCTTTCATTTGCGTGCGGGCTTTATGACCGGATGCTGGCGCTCTACACGGGCGAGGCGAAGCCTGCGGGCATCGATCTTAACTTCATCGCCATCGATCAGCCGCGGCCGATCTTCGACCGGATGTCGGGCGGGCAGGAATTCGATGTCGCGGAATATTCCAGTTCGGAATTCGTTCAGCGCTTCGCCAATCGCGACTGCCCGTTCGTGGCCATTCCGGTGTTCCCGTCGATCGCTTTCCGGCTCGGCTTCATTGCCGTCAATCGTAAGTCGGGAATAAAGTCGCCCAAGGATCTCGAAGGCAAACGCGTCGGCGTGCCGCTCTACACGATGACGGCTGCGATTTTCATTAATGGCATTCTGAAAAACGAGTTCGGCGTCGACCTGTCGAAGATACATTGGGTCCAGAGCGCGATGAACACTTTGGGCTCCCATGGCAGCCCGACCGTGCTGCCGCTACTGAAGAAAATATCGATCGAGAACAACACGAGCAGACAGACGCTCGGTCAGCTCCTTGCCGAGGGCGCGATCGATGCGACGCTCGGCACGAGCCTGCCGGATGAGATTCGCACCAATCCCGATGTCGGGCGGCTCTTTCCAAATTATGTCGAGCTCGACAAGGACCTCTATAAACGCAAGGGCATCTATCCGATCATGCATCTCGTGGCGCTCAAAAAGAGCGTCTATGAGCGTTATCCGTTCGTCGCCACGAGCCTCTACGATGCGTTCGTCAAATCGAAAAAGATCGCATTGGAAAAATTATTCAATCTGCGGGCGGTTCGTTATATGACGCCGTTTTTGATGCGCGAAATTGACGACATCTGGGAGGTCTTCAATGGCGATCCCTGGCCCTATGGGATCGAGCCGAACAGGCGAACCTTGGAGGCGCTCATTGCCTACCAGCAGGACCTCGGGCTGATTGCAGCGCCGGTCAAGGTAGACGATTTATTCGTGCCGACTTACGGCTAGTGTCCCGATTCCGAAGTTCGCTACACCTTGCAGCACGCACTTAGCGAACCTCGGAATCGAAACGACACTGGCAAGTTATAATTCTAGTTTGGCCGCAGACTTCAAATCCATCACACTAGTGGCGCCGAATTCCCTCCGCTCGCAGCCAACGACAGGAAACCCACACATGAGCCAGCTCGAAGATCTGTTGCGCGATCTCGTGGTCGCCAACCGCATTCTGTCCCATGAAGACGTGGTCGATGCCTACGGCCATATCAGCGTGCGGCACCCGGACAATCCGAACCGCTTTTTCATGGCGCGTTCGTTGGCGCCGGAATTGGTCGAGCGTCACGATTTGATCGAGTTCGATCGGGAGGGCGAGCCGATCAACGATAAGCGCCAGCCCTATATCGAGCGTTATATTCACGCGGCGATTTTCGAGGCGCGGCCCGACGTGATGGCCGTGGTTCACGCTCACGCCGAGGATACGCTGCCGTTCGGACTGATCGACACGCCTTTGCGGCCGGTCATCCATTCCGGCAGTTTCATCGGCGGCAAAGTGCCGGTGTGGGATATCCGCAAGAAGTTCGGCGAAACGAACCTTCTGGTGACCGATATGGCGCAAGGCCGCGATCTGGCGAAATGCCTCGGCGCCGGCAATGTCGCACTGATGCGCGGCCACGGTTTTGCTTCCGCGGCGCGCTCCATCATCGAGGTGGTTCGCCTATCGGTCTATCTGCCGCGCAACGCGCGCGTGCAGATGAATGCGATGCGCATGGGCGGCAAGCCGAAACCGCTATCGAAGGGCGAGATCGCCGCGCGCGCTGCTGGGTATAGGCCGCATTCGCACGAGACCTGGCGCGCCTGGCAATATTGGGCGACGCGCGCCGGCTGCGGCGACATGATCGGCAAGCCGCAGGATCACGCGCAGAAGAAGTGAATGCTTTTCAAGGCAATCGCAATCGTCGTCATTCTTCTTTTCATCAATCAGAACGTGTGGCAGTGTTGGCGAGTGGGTTGATCGTCAAGCTTTGGCCCGGATCAACGGGCCGCCAATTCGAACGGCTTTCGATTTAGCTTAGCAAAGGAAAACAACCATGATTACGCGCTATGTTGTTATTGGAGTAGTAGGTGCCGCGGCAGCGATTGCGGCTCTCACCGCGCCGACCGGTTCGGCGCACGCGCTCACGATGACCGAGTGCAGCGCCAAATACAAAGAAGCCAAAACCGCCGGGAAACTCGACGGCATGACGTGGAACGATTTCCGCAAAGCACAATGCGGCTCGGACGCAAGCGCTGCGCCGGTCGCTTCG
>JBAPZR010000646.1:0-6545 GCA_049285335.1 Xanthobacteraceae bacterium
GTCACCGACTGTTGCCGACTGGCGGGTGTTCTCGACCAGGCGCTGACGGCGTTTCTCGCCGTGTTGGACCAGCACACGCTCGCGAGCGTAGCGTTAAAGCCCAAAGACTTCCGTGCCGTTTTTCAGATCGCCAGGCGCCCGACGGCGTCCCGGCAGCCTGCTGCATGACCGAAAGAGATGTCCCTGCTGCGGTTGCTAGGGTCGGCTTCTCGCACTTAGCGGACGTTTCACTCGCGCTGCCGAATGTCCGCTTTTGGAGGCAAAGCGATGTCCGCTTTCGAGGGTAAAGCGACATCGATCGGACTTGCCGAATGTCCGCTTATGACCCATAGGCGACATCAGCGAAGCCCCAATTCCCGTTCATTGTGGCGCGGGGGTCTGGTGGCCTCGGGATGGCTTTCTAGTTTACAATTTCAGGCGCGGGTCTCCGGGGGCGTTAGCCATGGAGGTCTAGATGAAAATCTTCAGGGATCGTCGCGAAGTTCTTGTCGCCTCGGCAGCAGTGACCGTCAATGCCGCCGTAATCCAACTCGGTTTGACACGCTCAGCGGCGGCACAAAACCAATCGCCGGGTCTGCCGACGATTAAGCCTGGAACGAACACTTCGTTCGCGCCGCTCAAGCAGGTTGAGGCCGGGGTCCTTAATGTCGGCTATGCCGAAGCCGGCCCCGGTGATGGCGCTCCTGTCATTCTTCTGCACGGCTGGCCTTACGACATCCACAGTTTTGTTGATGTCGCTCCTGCATTGGCCTCGGCAGGCTATCGCGTGATCGTGCCCTACATCCGCGGCTACGGCAGCACGCGCTTTCTCTCGAGCGAGACGATGCGCAACGGCCAGCCGTCGGCGGTTGCAGTCGACACGATCGCTTTGATGGATGCGCTCAAGATTGAGAAGCCGGTCCTTGCTGGCTTCGATTGGGGAGCTCGCACCGCCGACATCATCGCGGCGCTGTGGCCCGAACGATGCAAAGCCCTAGTCTCGGTGAGCGGCTATCTGATTGGTAGCCAAGAGTCGGGCAGAATGCCGCTGCCACCCAGCGCCGAGCTGCAATGGTGGTACCAATTTTACTTTGCCACCGATCGCGGCCGCGACGGCTATGACAAATACCGGCACGATTTTTCCAAGCTGATTTGGCGGCTGGCTTCGCCAAAATGGAACTTCGATGATGCCACCTACGATCGTAGTGCAGCGGCCTTTGAGAACCCGGATCACGTCAGCGTTGTGATCCATAACTATCGCTGGCGGCTCGGTCTGGCCGAAGGCGAGGCCAAATACGACGATCTGGAAAAGAAGCTTGCCGAGGCGCCGGTGATTGCTGTGCCGACCATCACGATGGAAGGCGACGCCAATGGCGCGCCGCATCCGGAGCCTAGTGCCTACGCCAAGAAATTCTCGGGCAAATACGAGCACCGGACCATTACCGGTGGCATCGGGCACAACCTGCCGCAGGAAGCTCCGCAAGCTTTTGCCGATGCCATCGTCAGCGTCGCTCAAGCGTGATCGAAAGATGGACGCGCTGGCCGTCTCGATGACATCGGAATGTCTGCTTATGACCTAAAGCGGACATCGCCGAAACGTCGTTGCGCGAGCAAGCATTTAGGGATGGAGCACGAGGAGGTAAAAAACCACGCGCCGGCCAGGTGATCCGGAAATAGAATTTAATTGAGCGGTCGGGCGTCTTAAGCGCAAGCCCAAACTACCGCAGCGAGATCACCAGCCCGTTGAGGTCGGCGGCGACGATCAGCCCCGTTTGGCGGCCCGACAGCGTCAGCAATGCGCCGTTCTGGTTAGCCAATACGATCCCGCCCGCGCCAGGGCCGACCGCGACGCCCGCCCCGGCAGCGCCGTATACGCCGTTAACGTCGAACGGCGTTCGGATGTTGCTGACCGTGCCGATAAAATCGGTCGCTGAGCCGCCAAAGGTAAATCCCCAGCTCACCCCGCCGATCGAGAGTGGATAGAGCCGGCCGTGGAACATCAAGGTACCGCTTCCACCGGAGCCGCCCACGATAAAACCGGCCTTGATAACGTTAAAGCGGATGCCACCGCCGTCCGCGTAGGCGGTCGTGAGCACAGCGCCCGTTACAGCTAAAACCATTAGTGCTGCACGAATGGCGGATGATAACTGCATAAGAAAGTCCCCCTTGATGCGGGCCGCTCAGCTTAGAAGCCTAAGTGAGGCAACAAACTCCCCAACCCCGACCTATGTTGCGTACTAGGCTTGGGGTTTCTTTTTGTGGCGGCCCTTGCCTCAATCTCCATTGCAGAGAGAAATTCGTACGGCGTGGCTTCTGGGTAACAGCACCACTTGCGATGCAACACATGAGTCCGCTTGTGGCACAAAGTGCACATGGCGATCGCGGTAAGCGATGTCCGCTATCGGCACAAAGCGGACATCGGGCCGGTGCGCCGTGATGTCAGCTATGACCCAAAGCGGACAAAAGGACCCGGTCGTCACAAAGGCCCGAGCGCATGTCGAAGTGGCGCGCTCGAGATCATCATGAGACCGGTGAATGGCTGACTAAGTTCCAAAATCAGAAAAAGCGCGCACGATGCCGACAGCGCAAAAAGAGACAGAATGGTGAAGACTGTTACATTTAAAGGGGAGAACAGGCTGAAGCTGGCAAATATGACAACAAGCCAAAAGATCAAGATGGCGAGAAACGGCGCTGGAATTAAGCTGTCTGACTCCACAAACAGCAAGAGGCGCGTCTGTGCGAGATCGGTACTGAGCTGTGCCGCGCGTGCCTGAAGTGAGCGTTGAAGATCGTTCTTCGGGGACAGCGCCTGGATTTCGAGATAAACCTTTTCCGCTGAAGCATTGACTTCAAATTGTCCCGTCGCGCCTTCCTTTTTCTCGCCCCAAAGCCGGTCGGCAAATGGAGCGATGGCACCACGCATTTGCTCGCGGATTGGGCGCGCTTCCGAGCCATACTGCGCGAGCAAATTGTCCAGCAGAATAAAATCGGCCGTGATCTGCTTGACTTGAGTACTTTGCGTATCAAATGAGCTCTTCGCTGCGGTGATGAGCAAGCCGAGCACTAGCGCGGCTATGGTGGCGATCAGGCCGACGCCAAGCCGCACTACATCCTGAGAGTCCTTGGTAAGATGCTTTTCTGGCAACGCCCGGCGCAGCAATGTGCCAAGACAGATGCCGCCAAGTGTCGATGCGAAAATCAAAATTGACTGCGCCAGCGCGCTCATAGGTCATCCCCCGAAAAATCACGCTAAATCCGCCTACGGACAGCGCGGCTTGGCAAAATAACCGATGCTGAACTTCATGCCGCAAGATAAAGCAGTTAGCCGGCGATCAGCAACGGCCGCTCCTTGATCTCCCACCCTCGCAAGGTTTGGGGATAAAGCAGACAACCGGTCACACTGGACGGCAATAGGTGAGGGTGGCAGCGAAAATAACTATTTCCCTTCAAACGGCCTTAATTGCCCTCACCTTTGCGTATGCTCGTCGCGGGTTCCGGCGCCAGCGACCAAGATCGATTGAGAAGATTACGGCCGAGGTTCGCAGCAGTCTTCCATGCTATAGGCTCAAGCCGATTGGCCGTTTGGGGTCGGACGTTCGGGTTCGGACATGGACAGGCACTTATCCTTATGCGGCCTTTGCGTTGCGCTTTGCATCGCCGCGTGCGCCCAGGCACGCGCTGCCGGCGTCACGGATGACAGCCTTCGTCAGGAATTCGAAAAATATTATTACGGCCGCGGAGTTCCGGAGAACCCGGCGAAGGCCAAGCAATATTTGGACGAGGCGGCGCAATCCGGTTTCGAGTGGGCCGTTCTCTTGACCGCCCAGCAGCAGGAAAAATCGGCGCCGCAAAAGGCGCTCGACGCCTATCTGCGGCTCGCGCGAAACGACAATTGCATCGCGCAGGCGCGGCTCGCCGATGCTTACGCATTCGGCACGCTTGGCCAAAAGAATCTGACGCAAGCCTATTTTTGGAATTTGCTCGCGAGAGCCAATGAGTGGAGTCGCAAATCGGACGTCGATTACAACAGCGGCCAAGCGAGCATCGGTTATTATTCGGGCGACGCGCGGCCATGCGGGCAGGCCGATCATTTTTCGGCGGACGTTCTGGAAATCAAGATAAAGACGCAGCGGCTCCTTCCGGCAAATTTGAAGGAGACCGCGGAGCAGGCTGCAGCGAATTGGACAAAGGGCGCCGCCGAAAAGTTGCTGCCCGCTCCGGCAAATGACGCGACGGTATCCGAGGGTCTCGCGCCGAAGGTGGCCATGACCACGCAGCCGCTATCGGGGGTCGAAAATCAGAAATCATCGCCGGTGGTGGAAGTGGTGCTCAAGGAGGACGCCGGGATATTCGTCGTGTCGGTCGAAATCAACGGCGCTCTCACCCTGGATTTTGCCGTCGACAGTGGCGCGTCCAATGTGACGATCCCCGCCGACGTTTATTACACGCTGGTGCGGACCGGCACGACGAAAGACACGGACATTACCGGCGAACGGACGGTGGTCTTGGCCGACGGCACGCAATCGAAATTGCCGACTTTCACGATCAGGTCGCTCAAGGTTGGCGATAAGGTCATCGAAAACGTCGTCGCTACGGTCGTCCCGTTGGAAGGGCAATTGTTGCTCGGTCAGTCGTTTCTTGGCCGCTTCAAGTCATGGTCTCTCGACAATACAAAGCATGTGCTTCTTCTGAATTCGCAATGAGCGCGGGGCAAGCGCGATCACAGCGGCGGAAGCAGCTCAGTGCCCGTTCGACGATGGATCCGGATGCCAATATGGATTGATCGCGCAGTAGCCGCCGGTGCTGGCGATCGCCGCCACTCCCAAGCCATAAGGTCGCCCTTGTCCGTGACGGTGCACCATTGGGAATCGCCGGACTGATAGGCGAGGCTTGCCCGCACGTCAGCCACGAGGGCAGCGGCAAAGACTGCGAAGAAGAGCGCCAGTGCTAGAACGAAGGTTTTCACGTGCAACAGCTGAGGTGATGACTTCGAAAAGTGCGGCTAAAGGTGTGCGCTCAACATAGGAGATATGTGGCTCCACAACAACAATAATCCCGCCGTAACGAAATAGAGAACCACCGCGCCGGCCAAGGTGATGCCGATAACTCCAGCCGCGGCCAGCAACGTCTGCCCGAGCGGTCTAGGTTGGGAGGGTATAACCATCTTATTCGATGCACTGTAAAGCCATGCCTTGACATGGATTATTCAATCCGACGGCCATGGCGCGCAAGATGCCAGTGTCTCGATCCCGAAGTTCGCCACACCTTGCGGCGCGCTCTTAGCGAACTTCGGAGTCGAAGCGACACTAGCAAGTTTATAATTCTAGTGTGGTTTTTGGATTTGAAGTTCCTATGGGAGTGCGCTGCACAATGCGCTTTGCGAATTTATTTGGAGCAGAGGTCGTCGAGCTTTGAAAGTATGGAGGCAAACTCCTTACCTTCATTGGAATTCGGATCGACCTGATCCAAGCCATCCATCATGTTGTTGTATTCGGGACCGAGCTTGCCGGCCAGCACGTCGGCTTGCTTGCCGAGAGTTTCGACTGCCTTGCTGTCGTTCTTTTGGTCCGCGGTCTGCATCTGATCGTAGAGCTTATTGAGATCGCAATAGGCTTGCGTTTTTGCTTTGTCGCTCGTGATGATCTGGACGACCTTTTGCACATCCGGCTTCGTCGGCTTCGGTGCGTTCGACGGTGGGCCGCCCTGTTGCGCGTGAGCGAGCACGGGTAGCGCGACAAGAGCGGTGATGACGGCAACAAGCCTGAGTTTCATGAACGCCTCTCCAATTATTACCAGGACTATCGTCCTGTAAAAAATAGGGCTGCCCCTAGTGTGGTGGATTTGAAGTTCTTAACATTTGGCGACACATTCGTATAGGAACTTCAAATCAAAAAACTTACTCGCTAGCGTCCTTTCGATTCCGAAGTTCGTTAAGAACGTGCCGCAAAATGTGATGCGCTTCGGAGTTCGGGGCACTAGTGCCTTAAACACACACTCATCACTGGAATTAGGGCAGATTGTGAGCGATTAGCGACCAAATAATGCAGGTCGCGGCTCGTCTTGAAAACGGATGCCGCTGCATGGGCGTGATGCGGTGCCATGGACCCCGCTTTTTGCGAGCCTTCACAGATGGATATAGTTTGTTCCGGCCGGTCATCGTTCGATCCGGTATCGGCTTGCCCGCGGCCGTCAAGATCGCGGCTGCCGGCCTCTGCCGGAGCGCTTCGACCACCTGTCGCGCAGTTTGATCGAGACCGGCCCCACCTTATCGCGATGGGCGACGATCTTTGCTCGCCGCAGCCACGAGCGCAATTCCAGTGTGCATAGCAAGCTGCGTCGGCGCCGATGCCGTCGCGACACTGCGACCGAAACTTAAATCACCAAAGCTGCGTCAGATGTTCTGTGGCGAGAGTCCTTGAGCCCCTTGAGACAGTGATGAATTCGCTGACGCGGTCGCCTCGATTCCTTCCCAGATTTGAATTCTTCCAATTTGAAAATTCGACGACAAATTTAGTTCTCGACTGTTGCACGGAATGTCTTGTGCGGAGCAGGACTCACTCGTACAC
>JBAPZR010000647.1:0-2124 GCA_049285335.1 Xanthobacteraceae bacterium
GCGGCTACGACCAGTTGCCGAAAGTCATCTGCGGTGTAAAGTTCAACGACGGAATCGAGGTTGTCAGATTGCAAACTCAAACCGCTGCCGCCTGATCCCGCCCGTCACCAAGATTCGGCGATAGCTCTACATTCAAAGGTGTAGAGGTTGCGCGCCTCGCTCTCCGCCTCTATTCCGAACAAACTCATTTCTACGTTGCAGTTCGGGCAGAGAAGCAGCGCCTCGATCGGTTGTTCCGAGGGCGTGTTGGTCTTTGGGAACGGACGAATGTCAGTCATGCTTATGCACCCTTGCTGGTTGGTTGCGTTGCTCCTGTTGGCATCAATGGAGCGGCCCAGACCTTCCCCACAAAATGCCTGCTATCTGTCGAGACTTTAAAGGTCAGCGTGCAGGTATAGCCATCCGGCGCAAATTGCTCGTTCTTGTTTCCCGAAAGCGATTTTACACAAGTATCGATCAGTTGATTGCCGAAGCCGCGTTTGTTTGGAGGCGAAACAACCGGCCCTCCGTGCTCTTTCCATGTCAATAGGATATTGGGGCCATCACCTTCGCCTTGCCAATCAACAAAGACTTGACCGTTCGGACACGATAGCGAGCCGTATTTCGCAGCATTCGTTGCTAGTTCGTGGAACAGAAGGATCAGGTGGCGAGCCTTATCCGGTTCAATATCGAATGCGGGTCCGCGCATATGAAGGCGATTTCTGCCATAGGCGACGAGTTCTTGCTGGAGCAGGTCCCTGATACTGATGGCGCGAGGCGTCCCAGTCAGCAGTTCATGTGAGTAGCGGACTGATTTGAGGCGTCAAAGAATGGAGTTGGCGCGTTCCGGATTGTCCGACAGTGTTTTCTGCACGATCACTTCGAGGACCGAGAAAAGATTTCTTTCTGTTGATATTCGACTTTGGTTTTCGCGTCGATAGTGGCTTCGGCGCGAGCCTCGGCCTCGGCGGCTCGCCGCAGACACTCGGCAACTTGCTCACTGGTTTTTTGAAGCAAAGCCCACGTCCCAACACCAACAGGCGGGAGCACACGACCGTCTCCGGCGCTCGGTGATAGGGGAGGTTGCTCCTAAAACACGGCGCGTCAATCCGACAAAATCCTATCTGACTATTATGTCAGCTATAAAGAACAATCCCGTTCTGACTACTGTGAGAGTTGTTGAGCACAACCCCATAAGGTCTAATTTGACTACTCTTTGCGTTGCGGGTTGCTCGGAGTTCCTTGGGCGCTTTTAACGCTACGCAGCTCCCTGGGCGCTTTCAACACCCCGTACTCGCCCGACCTTATACCCATGTTCTCGATTGCTTCTCCCACACCCGCAAGTCCATGCCGAAGCAATTGGCGAACAGCCGCCGCTCGGCTTGGCATTCGATGTTTGAACCTAAAAGTGTCTACGGCCCTTAGCTCGTCGGGAGAAAGCATAATTTGGAGGCGCTCTTCCCGCGCCAGACCGCGCCCTCCGTCACTATTCTTCATGACATGCTCCATGAGCAAGTAGTCTTAGATAAAGTCCACCTATACCCTACTTACTCATTGCTCGCAATCTTGTTCCATTACGAATTCCTTGTGATTTTGTTCTATTGCAAACAATTAGCTCTAAGCCGGGAACCCGACGCTGCTGTAATCCGCGCGATGTTCGACTTGCTTCACACAACGGGCCATCCACGGAATAGAGGAGCACCGGCTAGGGAAACAGCGCGAAGGCGTGGGGTGTCCGGCTGGTTGTCACGGGCTCACTCTGCACCCGTTGGCCGATCCGGTATTGCGCCGCCTGCACCAGACTAGGGCTGGTAGACAGCTTGTGCCAGCCGAAAAAGTCCTGCGTCATTTAGATACGAAGCCCTCGCGGCATATTGGGTTTGGGAACTGTCCGATAGCGCGGATCGTTTTCGGTAGAGGAGGTTGGCGGGCAGTGGAGAATGCATGGACAACCGAGACATTCTTGCCATTGGAACGTCCGCGGGCGGCGTCGAAGCACTTACGTTTCTGGCTAAACACTTCCACCCTGAATTTCCGGCCTCGGTCCTCGTTACCATCCATGTAGCCAGCCACGTTCGTTCGGCGCTTGATTTGGTGCTCAGCGAGGCCGGTCCTTTGCCCGCTGAATTTGCCAGCGATGGCGAT
>JBAPZR010000648.1:0-2285 GCA_049285335.1 Xanthobacteraceae bacterium
GAGTAGGCCAGACGCTTCGCCAGGTGCCCGCACGTCCTCGCCGCGCAGCATGTCTAATGGAACCAGGCGATGCCGCGTCAGCCGATGGGGCGCCGCGTAGAAGCTGCGCGTTGCGAGCGCGCGGCAACTAGTGCATCGCGTTCGGCCAACAAATTGTCTGGCGCGCGAAACCCTTTGACATGATCCTTTGATCCGTTGCCTGCAATTTCCAGCCTCTGCTGCGTCGCGCCGGGGCGGCGTCCTAGCGCCTTATCGATTGTGGGGTAGGAATATCCGGCCGCACGCATGTCGTTGGCGCGTTTAATTTCGCCCTCGGTCCAGGAACGGCGTGGCATTTTCACAGCTTACCGGAAAACCGTAGGGAGTCACGGGGACGGAACCCTGTGCGATGATCCGAGTTAGCGGATTCAGCCGGGCAACAACACTCCCGGTTAGTGGCCCGGACACCTTCAGCCCCCCAGCCCCCGTTCCGGGCCACACGCGTAACCTCAGTGGGGGCGCCGCATGCCGGATGTACGCAGCGGCGGCCCCGCATTTTCTCAACAGCACGCGACTGCCGGCTTGTCAGAAAAGGCATAGCCGACTTTGCAATCGCAGAAGCCGCATAGCAGCCAATCATGCCGTTTCGTACGATTGTCAGACGCCCGTCGTGTTCATGCCTCACGCTGTGCAGCAGCAATAACTGCACGAGAGAGGTGGCCCGTGGCAAATGCGGCACGTTTCAATCCCGAAACTATCACGGTCATGAGAATGGCTTTGGATGATGCTTGGAACTGCATTGAGCCAGAAGCGCAAGCGACGGCGCTCAAGACGACCCTGGCCGTACGCATCCTAGAATCTGCAAGCCGGGGCGAGCGCGATTGGGGGCGCTTGCGGGATGCAGCGCTAAGAGGTCTTGCGGCCTAACCCTTGGTCCAGCGGAGGAAGAAAGGCGGATCGAAAGGTTTAGGGCGGAGAAGAAAGCTGAAATGAGTAGAGATGGCGATGGCGCCGTCGGTTCAGATATTTTGCTCGACTGAGCGAGTGCAATTTGCGCTACGGTCGGTAGCGCAATTTGCACTATGTGCCGCCACTAGGCTCGTACCGACTTAGGGTCTCATTGATTTATTGCTGTTGGTGAGGCGCCGAGGATTCAGCTTTGTGTAAGCTTGAATGCCAATCGGTCGGCAAAACTCGCGCCAGCATTTCGGAAGCGTTGCTATTTGGAGAATTGGCGGTGCGTGTTTATGCACCGTTTGTGGATTGGTAGAAACGATTGTTCGCCCGAATTATAAATCTGAGGCCGAGCGACCGGCTACGGCCTGACATGCCACGCTCGCGGAAACGCACACATTTATGAAGGAAAGACCATGACGAGTCCTGACCGCGACGGCAAGATCTTCGTCGGCCGAGGCGACCACGATCAGTTTCTCGCGCCCGCGCTCGCCAATCGTCACGGCTTGGCTACTGGCGCAACCGGCACAGGCAAGACCGTAACTCTCCAGGTGTTGGCGGAGGGCTTTTCGCGCGCCGGCGTGCCTGTTTTTGCAGCGGACATTAAGGGGGACCTTTCCGGGATTGCCGCCCGCGGCGACGCCAAACCCGAACTCATTAAGCGCGCTGACAGGGGGTAACGTTGCTCCGCCTGTCGAGGAGCTACTTGAGGAGAAAGAGACGCAGCGGATCGCGGCGAAATTTGCGCCTGAAGAGCATCGCGGAACTAGACGGCTGTTTTCTTTGCGCAAGAGTCCCGACAGCTAGGCGAAAATTGACAGCTATCTGACGCACCGCGGGTGCGCGCATGCAGCGCACGTTCGCGCTGACTAAGAAAAAGCTAACTACTCTGAGTGATGAAAGCCGTGGAGGTTGAGGGCATCTAAGTAGCGCGCGCTGCGTCCGAGCAGTTCCGGCAGCTTGGCGATGTTGGCCGCACTCCGCCGCGCCTCGTCCTTCGTGAGCAGTTTGGCAGCCGATCGCCGGTCCGGCTCTTCCTCGTAATAGACATAGGCGACGTTGCGTCTGGCGCTGTCCTTCACGACGAATGCGGCGCCAAGATCTCGGATCGACCACGGCGCCGGGAAACGCCGCCTATCCTTCATTCCGGTCGCAGCTTTCAGGGGACGCGGTAGCTTTCGCGACAAATTTGAGCGGGCCAACTCGATACTCCTTACGGCCCCGACACGCTCTACAGGATAAGCGATGCCAGCCGCCGCGGCAACTTGTGGAACGTAAGGCTAGCTTTTGCCCGGCCGCCGTCTTCCACACGAAGGGCGGCACCGATGTCCTCGATCGACCAGGGCGACGGG
>JBAPZR010000649.1:0-2170 GCA_049285335.1 Xanthobacteraceae bacterium
GCGATCATGTGTCCTGAATAGTGAATCACACTGCGATTTCTTAGCGGCGAAATAATACCGTGTCCGATTTGCTTATGATCGCAGATTTGGATGAGCTGCTTACGGGTTGACGCAATCGCGGATGCACTTATGGAAAGAGATGCAGCATAGTGAATCGCCTTCTGGGCATCATCTAGGTCGTTTAGCAGAAGGCTTGCAGCTGCTCGATCGGCAGCGAGCTGATAGGCCTCCTCCTGAGTGAGTGGACTCGAACGGGAGCATTCCTCCACGATATGTGCAGCAATTTCGCCAGCACGGACGGCATCGCCGTTGAGTTCATAGAGCACGGCCGCATTCGTTCCGGAAAAGGTGCTAGTCGTTCGGCGAAAAATTTCCTCGTAATGCTCAGCCGCCTTTCTCAGTTTAGCAGAGAAGCAATCCTTATCCGACGCATAGGCTTCCTCGCGCTCCAGTCGGGCGCCAAGCGCCGCAATGTTCTCTTCTAGGCTACCTTTGAACGATTCTCTGTCCAGATCTGGTTCGAGTCGGTACTGGTACCATAACCGCTGCGCTCGTTTATGCGCACCGATTCGCGACAGGTTTAGAATGGCTCGATATTGAAGTTCACGAGCATGGGGATGCTGTTCCAAGCCGAGGAGCGCGGTGTCGCAGGCTCCAAGAAAGTCCCCCGCTTTCTCGCACGTGTCCGATGATTGCAGCCAGAATTGAATTGGTTGTAACGAATCAAGCGGCTCCGAATCATCCATACGCGCCTCTCCCGTACTCACCCCGTCGCGCTTCTACCACGATCCGACAAAATCCATTTGCCGGACTGGAGTGGGTGCTTTGATCATTGTGTGACGCACCCTGGCGCTCCGGGATTTCGCGGCTCCGAATTCCTGCTTTTGTCTGGCTCAGTGCTTGGCGATGAAATCACTTCAGTGGGTTAGTATCCTCGCCACGCGGAATCCAATGGAGTCGCTGCGGTTGTCGGAAGGGTAATTGCCGCGACTAGCCGAGCGAAGAAAAACCGGGCTATCATACCAGGAGCCACCACGAACGACATGGCGGTCGCAGTCCAGGTTTCGCGTTTGTGCTGCTCCGTTGTCGAGACTGCCACGGTTGCTATCGTTCCAACAATCTTCGGTCCATTCCCAGACATTTCCATGCACCTGGTAAAGCCCCCACGGATTGGGTGCGAACGACTCCACCGGCACGGTTTGTGCAGCATACGCTCCCTTCGCACCTCCACCCTGGTAAAGGTAAGATGAATTGTAGTTGGCCTGCTTCGGCGTGATCGAAGATCCCCACCAGAATGGTGTCGTGGTGCCTGCTCGCGTCACGTATTCGCGCTCGGCCTCCGACAGCAGACGGTAGGTTTTTTCGGCTTTTTGTGAGAGCCAAGCCACGTAGGCTTTAGCGTCCTGCCAGGACACGTTGATCACAGGCATCCGACCACGTCCCCACCCCGCATCATTCGGCACCGAGGCGTTGCAGCCGCCGCCGGCCGTGCAGGCATCCCATTCATCGAACGTCACGGCGTGTTTTCCGACAGCAAGAGGATGTGCGATTGTAACAGGGACCTCGTTTTCGTCAGTGTTACGCCCGGGCTCGTCGTCGGGCGACCCCATCGTAAAATTCCCCGCCGACACCATCACCATCTGAGGGCACGTGGCGCATTCCTTAAAACTGTCCCTCGGCCTTAGTGCCGCTTCCCGCTCTGGTGACAAGGGTGCACCGTTGCTCGGTGACGGTCGAAGAAATGGCCATCCAGTTGCCAGCCAAATAATCCCCGCGCCAATAACAAGCCCGACTCCAGCGAGCAGAACCGGTCCTGACAGGCGGAAAGCTTGCCGCGGTTGCAAGCTCCCGAGTCGGCCGCGCACCTCTGTTGCGAGTGGACCTGTCGGATGCTTATCGAGAAAGGCTTTCAGAATCGATGGGTCGTCGCTCACCATCACGTTGCGAAATTCTTGCTCACGCGTCAGCAGATTCGCGCGGTGCGCTCCGGCGTCCTCAGCAAGCTGGCTCGTAGGATAGTCGAAAAGAAATTTGTCAATCGCGCTGACGCTGTCGGCGTGCTTGGCAGCCGCCAATGCCTTCTCCTCCTCTAACTTGGCATCTGTTTCCTGCCGGCGGCGCTCCTCACCTTTCTTCGGCGTTCTTCGGCGGCGCTGTTGTTCCTCTATCC
>JBAPZR010000650.1:0-3467 GCA_049285335.1 Xanthobacteraceae bacterium
GGATATGTGCGCGGAAATCAAAGACAAACCCTACCAACAAGGCGCACCCGAAAGCAGCTAAATGGCCAAGACGCCTTCAGATATTCGATCTTTGGCGCGCTCTCACACGGCAAAGGCGGTCCGAACGCTTGCTGGCATCATGAACGAAGCCAGGGCACCTGCCGCTGCTCGGGTCTCGGCCGCTATCGCGCTGCTTGATCGCGGCTGGGGCAAGCCCGAGCAGTCGCTCGATGTTACCGACAAAACGATCCGAGAGCTGAGCAATGCTGAACTCCTTGCCATCGCGGCAGGAAGCGGCGAGGGAGATCCTGCGCCGGCAAATCCTGAAGGAAAACTTCATTAAATGGTGTCGCGAGTGCGGCTACGAGCCAGCTCGTCATCATCGCTTCCTGATCGAGAAGCTTGAGGCACTCGAGCGCGGCGACATCCGCCGGCTGCTTGTGACGATGCCTCCCGGCAGCGCCAAGTCTACCTACAGCTCCGTGCTGTTTCCGGCGTGGTTCCTCGCCCGCAATCCGGCCGGTCACGTCCTCGCCGCCTCGCACACGACTGACCTGGCGGAGAAATTCGGGCGCCGCTGCCGCAACCTGATCGCCGAGCACTGCCACACGCTGGAGCTTTACCTCGCCGGGGACAACAAGGCCGCAGGCAGATGGGCGACAACGGAGGGAGGCGAGTATTATGCGGCAGGCGTCGGCGTTGGCATTGCCGGCTTTCGTGCTGATCTTGCTGTCATTGACGATCCGATTCGGTCACGCGAGGACGCCGACAGCCAAGCCGTCCGCGAAAAAATCTGGGAGTGGTACAAAGCCGACCTCGGTCCTCGTCTACGACCGCGGGCGCGGATCCTGCTGATCCAGACCAGATGGCACGAGGATGATCTCGCTGGCCGCTGCCTCGAGGAGCATGCGCGGGGCATCGACGACTGGCACGTCGTGTCGCTCCCGGCGATTGCTCAGCCAGGCGATCCGCTCGGCCGAGAACCTGGCGAGTTGCTCTGGAGCGACGGCGACTACGGCTACAGCTCCTTCCTGCTGCGCGAGAAGGAAACGCAGACGCCGCGCAACTGGAGCGCGCTCTATCAGCAGGAGCCCGCTCCCGAAGGTGGCAATTTCTTCAAGGCCGAGTGGTTGCGCCCCTACGACACCTCGCCGGTATGCGACACGCTGTCGGTCTACGGCGGCAGCGACTACGCGGTGACGGCGGACGGCGGCGACTATACCGTCCACGTCGTCGTCGGTGTGGACCCTGAGAACCGGATCTGGCTGCTCGACCTGTGGCGCAAGCAGGCCTCGAGCGACGAGTGGATCGACGCCTGGTGTGACCTGGTCAGGCAGTGGAAGCCTTTGGACTGGGCCGAAGAGACGGGGCAGATCACCGCCGGCATAGGACCGTTTCGCGATGCGCGCGCCGTCCAACGCCAGGCCTACACGAATGTCGAACTATTCCCGACACGCGGAGACAAAGCAGTCCGAGCGCAGTCAATCAGAGGCCGGATGGCAATGGGAGGCCTTTATGTCCCGGCTGCGGCCCCATGGTTCGCCGATTTCCGCGCCGAGCTGCTTTCTTTCGATGCCGGCAAGACCGACGACCAGGTCGATGCCCTCGGTCTCGTCGGGCAGCTCCTCGATCGCATGATTCCCGGGCGCGTGCCGAAGCCCCAAGAGCCCGAAGAAGTGAAGAGCGGGTACAAACCGATCGAAGATTTGGAGAACGGCGCCGACTGGCGCACGTACTGAGCATGGGTGAAGAACTGATCGCAATTCCGCAATGACGCGATGATGTCAGCCGACTGCGTAACTTCCGATAACTGTGATTATCGGATGCAACTGTTCGACCCGCTCGGCGGATACGAAAAGGCCTTGGAGGTCATCCGTCGGGCGCTCCGGCCGTGCGCATGGCCTCAATCATGCGCTCGCGCTGTCCGAGAAACACGGGGTTGTCGCTCTCGCCGAAAGCGCGCACGCGCCTGATCGAAAATTTCGGATTGAATGCAAGACCGGCCCCGATCGCCGCGTGGGCTTCGTCAAGCCGGCCCAAATGGGCGAGGCAGGCGGAGAGATAAAAGTTGGCCCAGGGATTGTTGGGATTGGCGTCGATTGATTTTCTGAGCCGCGGCAAGGCTTCTTCCCACTTGCCGAGTAGCGTCTTTGCAAAGCCGGCAAACATGAACCAGAGGTGGATAAGCGGGTCGCGGGGGCTTAGGCGCAACGCCTCGACGACATGACCCTCGGTTTCTTCCGCCCTTGCGACGTACAGATGGGCGAGGCCGAGAAACGCGCGTGCCCTTGCGAGATTCGGGTCGATCGCGAGCGCCCTTTCCAGTTCCTCCATGCCTCGCGAAGTCCGATTGGTCGCGACGAGCGCCATACCCATGCCGTAATGGGCCGGGGAATGGTTCGGCGCCGCGGCCAGACACTTCGCCAGGTCCACCTCGGCCCGCGCTAGGGTCGGGCGAGGATCGTCGAACATGAAGCCGAAGGCCGCAGCGACCTCGACAATTCCCGCGAGCGCGCGCGCGTCGACATTGCCAGGGTCCAATTCCAGCGCCCGCTCGAAAAAGCCACGCGCGCTCGTCAGTAAGTCCGCGCTAAGGCCGCGGTTGACGATGGCCAGGCCCTGAAAGTAGAGGTCAACGGAATCCGGATTGGGCGTTTTCTCGGCGCGCCGCGCCTCGGCGCCGATGAGCTCGGCCTGAAGTTGATTCGCCAGCCGGGCGACGATCTCGTCCTGCATATCAAACAGGTCTGCGATCGTTCTGTCGAAGCGCTCGGCCCAAATGTGATTGCCAGTTTCAGCGTCGACCAACTGTGCGTTGACGCGAATACGATTGCCGCCGCGTTGCACGCTGCCTTCGAGGATGTAGCGCACGTCGAGCTCGCGTCCGACCTGCTTCACGTCCGCGGCTTTGCCCTTGTAGGTGAATGCCGTGTTGCGTGCGATGACGAAAGCGCCTCGTATGCGTGAGAGGTCGGTCGTGAGACTCTCCGTCACCCCATCGACGCGGTTCCAAGATTGTAATAGAGATACTCAATCTTGCCGGTCAGGTTGTTGTTGAAAGCGTACTCATACCCACCGCCTAGCCGGCGCGCCACCCTGATGCGCTGCCAATGAAGGTGTCCGTGCTGGGAATAATCGACACAGCAGTCGCCTTATGAACAGCTCCAGTGGGAAGCTGCCGCGACATCACCTTCGGACCTGGGATCCTCTGCGCTGACGCAGAAATGACCGCTGGTGCGTTTAGCCCCGGCTCGGCCGGTCGTAGATTATTGCCATCAATTCATCGCGATGGTTTTTTGGCGCCCCTCAATCAGAATTTGCCAACACGACCACCAGATAACCTATCAGCGCCTTCACTGATTGTCAGATCGCATCAGTCGCACTATTTCGCGCAAGAGCGCTGTGCCTTTGGTGGTGAGGAAAGTCTGACGCCTCCGCAAATCTTTCGTGCCCGTAGCCTGCTGCAC
>JBAPZR010000651.1:0-15446 GCA_049285335.1 Xanthobacteraceae bacterium
ACCCCCTTGCTACCCCCCTTCCTTCGAGCCGGGCGGAAAACTTCCTTTGAATGAGTCAGCAAGGCCGCTGGCGGAGTCATGGAGTCGTTTGTTTGGCGCCGGGACCCCAAAGGGCCGTTCGGAAATCAACGCGCCTACGGACTTCCTGGGGGCAACGAGGGCCTTCTGGTCTGGCACAGCTGTGGCACAGTTGGATGTGTCAAACGAGCGATCAGGCGATCCAACGGACTTTGCCGCTGTGGAGTGCCGGGCGTCTTCATAGCTCATTTGGGCGGGAGTCTTGGAAAGACCATCATCTGCGTCTAACCTGTTGGTGCACAAGGAAACGCTGGTTCGCGGGACAGTGGCCCAGGTCGCTCAGTCGGTAGAAAAAGCTGTGGTCGAAGACCACCCGAAGGGCAGCTTCGCTGCGGCGCCCAGTCACCGTCAGGTGACGTCAAACTGCACTGAAAATGCAGGTGTCGGTGGTTCAATTCCGCCCCTGGGCACCATCTCAAAGTTTTGATTTTAGTTCCGCTCAGCTTTTTCTGACAGCATGATGGCTATGGCGGCAAGGGCTACTCTGGCTCCGCAGGCGCCTTGCTAGCCTCCTTCGCGGCATATTCTGCCAAGCGGGACCAAACCAAAGCCATCTCCAACAAGGTTGAGCGGTCCCGTGGCGAGTCCATTATGCGCGCCAAGTCGACGCAATGTTCGGCGAAATGGCGATACGTATCGCAACTATCCACTGCCTATCCCCTCCCCTGTCGAGCTCCAACAGCGTGCCAACGTCAGTTCTGGAAAGTTGTTGCGTCGGATACCGGACTTAGCTGGGAAAATAGGACCGTTGCTCAGGCCGATTGTGGACCTAACCGGTCGATCTTTCAGTCGAACAGTTCAACAAGTTCGATCTTGTTGCAATCTGACATCACAATATCAGAACCGTTCCCACTGCGGGCCGGCGCCGTAATCGAATGAAACCGGCCAATGTCTGCTTATGACCAAAAGCGGACATCCGCTCGGCGAAGCACAAACGGCCAACGCCGCACACGAGCGCGGCGGGCTATAGAGGCCGCCGAACTTGTGGGACGTCCCCATTTTCATCGGTGCGAGGTTAGGCAGCTTAGCAAAGCTCGGCGCAATGCGCCGCGAGCCCTAATCTTTGTTGTTCTAAGCCGAGTCCGAAACGGTCTTCGAGCCTTTCTTAGTGGAGGCGACGACACTTAAGTTGGGTTGAGCCGACGAACTTTCCTCAGATGTCATGTGTGAAGACGACGATGCGGTAAGATCAGGTATAGATTTGATGAGCGAGTTTTCAGACAGGTACTTGTGGTACTGGGTTATGACGGCCTTTGCTTCGCCCAACGTAGCAAGCCGCCATTGGATCTCGAGATTTTCATTTCCAGCAATGCTTTCTACAATTCTCCGTTCCTCTACGAGCAACCTGAATTCGCGCGGTCGGTCTTTGTTTTGAACGTTGACATCATCAAATCGCGTTGCGAAGTCGATACGACCGGTGGGCAGCCAATCATGCTTAACAACACCTTGGTTAGGTGTTTTTTGAGTTTGTGTGATCTGATTGAAATAGATGTATGCCAAAACGGCGGCGACGCCTAGCACGACGAGAAATAGCACGATCCAGAGCGTCTCAACCATCAGCTTGATCCCTTTTGGATTACTTCACGCTCAGCAGGCCTCTCTTCAACAAAACGCCCCGTAATATAGGCCCGGATAGCGCGGGCCCCAGTCTTAAGCGATATACCGTTTCGATCAGTTGGAATCATGGCAAAGATTGGGAATGATGAGGAACTCACCGATTAATTCATTCCCTTGCCGTCCCACGATTGGAAAGCAAATTGTTTTGCATCGCCGATCAGCGAGCGCCAACAAATACGTCATGCGCCTTGCCAAAGGGCCAAAGGTCAATGCCGGCGAACGTTCTCTCGACCCATTGGGCTAGGCAAGGCGGTTGAGCCGTAGTCACGGTCAAATGCGATGCAGAGGCCGGCCGGATCTTGCGAATCGCGTTCAATGGTCAGGCATGAAGCGCCGTGCGTCATGAAAGATAGCTTAATGCGGGCCCAGCACGCCCGTTCTGCCGCGATGTGCGTAGCTCTCAGTCGAAGATCGTATTAGACTTCTTGCAAGGTGGTTCTCCGGCCTGGGCGTAGATCCCATATGGCGACGAGAATTCATCAGGCTTCTCGGCAGTGCCACGGAAGCATGGCCGCTGACGGCGCGAGCGTAGCAGGATCAGCGGCCCACCATCAGCGCTTCGGCACCGATCAATCGGCCCGGAGTTCGTGGCCGCTGCCGCGCGATAAAAACCGGGTCGTCCATGCCCGCATTCAGGGGCACAGCGAACGTCGCCATCGTCGAGGTTCGTCCGGCTAATGCACACTTCGGTAAAGGTGCAAAATGAAAAAGATTCCTAACAGTAAAATGGGTTATGTCTTCGCATTGCTTGTCGCTCTGCTGCTTCTTGGCCTCCCGATTGCGGTGTGGTTGGACCTGAGCAAACTGGTCGAGACCAATTTGCGTCGTCAAGCGGGCGATGTAAATTCAATCATCAGCAGTGTTCGCAATTACTACGCTGACAACGTTGTCGGTCGCATCCTCGCTTCGCCCGGAATGACGAAGGTCGTTCACAACTATAAGGATATTCCGGGCGCCATACCTATTCCCGCCACCCTTTCACTTGAACTCGGCAAAGTCATTAGCGAGCAGCAGCGAAACATTGAATATCGTTGTCGGATTACCCTTTTAAAAATCGCGCACCGCATGCGCTTGATGAATTCGAGACCGCCGCGCTCGGCCGGTTGCGACAAAATTCAAATCAGCAGCTAACGAAAGTATCGAGTTCGACTTTCGCCGATAAGGTCCGGCTGATCGCACCGATAATCATGGAGCGACCTTGCGTTAATTGTCACAATTCGCATCCAGAAAGTCCCAAAACGGATTGGAAGGTTGGCGATGTTCGAGGAATCCAGGAAGTAGCGATCAGTCAGCCCATTATCGGCAATATATTCGCATTCAAGTACTTGTTGGGCTATTTCGCACTTACTGCGGCGGTAGGTTCTCTTTTCATTGCGTTGCAACGGCATCAGGCCGTGACCATTAGCGGCATGAACACCGAGCTTGAAACTAAAAACGAGTTTCTCGATTCGCTATCAACGAAGATGGTCGAGCTCAATCAGCAACTCGGCCAGCGCGTCGCCGAACAAGTCGGCGAGATCGAGCGCATGAGCAGGCTGCGCCGTTTCCTGCCGCCGCAGGTCGCGGATTTGATCGTCGCCTCCGGAACGGAAAAGCAGCTCGAAAGCCATCGCCGCGAGATTACTGCGCTGTTTTGCGACCTGCGCGGCTTTACCGAGTTCTCGGAAAGCTCAGACCCGGAGGACGTAATGGCTCTGCTGCGCGACTACCATGCGGCGATCGGCCAGATCATCACTAAATATGGCGGCACGCTCGAGCGATTTGCCGGCGATGGCGTGATGGTCATCTTCAACGATCCTGTCCCGGTAGAAAACCCTACACTCCAGGCGGTTCTAATGGCGTTGGATATGCGCCCCGCAATCGCAGGTATGATTGAGAAATGGCGCGACATCGATCACGATCTCGGCTTCGGAATCGGGATCGCCCATGGTTTTGCAACGCTTGGCACGATTGGGTTTGAGGGTCGCTTCGATTATGCGGCGATCGGAACAGTGGCTAACGTGGCGTCACGACTTTGCGATGAAGCGGCGCCCGGCCAAATCTTGATCAGCCCGCGTGTTCGATTGGCGGTTGACGAGGCCGTAACGATCGAACCCGTCGGCGAGTTCACGCTCAAAGGCATTCGCCGCCCCATGATGACGTACAATGTGACGAGCAGTGCTGGGGCAACAAGCCACGAAGCCAGTTCACAGCACGTCTAGAGGATGCGGATGGCTGCGCGTTTGCTCAAACGTCCCTTGGACACGGAATGCGCGCGACAGATGGCATCGGGAAACTGGCGCGCCGCGGCGACTCATCGGACCGGATTTGCCAGATGCGACCAATAACGAAGCCGAGTGCCAGCGCGGCCAAGATGGCGAAGCCCACTATCATTGCGGTCATTGGTACCTCCTAAGGCCGGGTTAGTTTGCCGCGCAACAGGTTACCGAACCGTTCGTGTCTGGGAGATCGGCACTTGCATTTGATCGTTCTCGCGATCATTGCCATGAGATTGTGCGGTTCGAGGAGCGGATCGATGGACTTTAGGGCCGTACGGAAAGTGCGGATTGCGGCGGCGGCATTGCTGCTCGCTCCGATCGGTTTGGCCGCGCCCGTCGGGGCGATAACCTCGATCCCGGCCGGCGGCCGCTTCATCGTGCTGGTCCAGGCGATGATACCGCGAACTGGGATGATGGACGCGCAACATCCGATGCCGATGAACGAGCGCTATCTCAAGCGCTTTCCGCAACCCGCGCGAGTCGGCGATCTCATCGGCCTGCCGGTGCTCGATCTTCACTCCAAGACGCTCGGCTACGTCCGGCAGGTCGTGCGCTCTCCAACAGGCGAGATCAAGTTTATCGTCGGCTACAGCCGCTGGTGGGGTTGGTTCGGGCGCCCGGTCGCGGTGCCGCTGGAAGTGCTCGGCATAGAAGGGCGACATTTGGTGTCACTCGATATGCCGCCCGGCGAATATGACGCCGCACCAACCTGGAGCGACACCGGCGGCACAGTTTTGCCAGCCGATGCAACCATACGCGTCGCGCTTTCCCGCAGTTGATCGATCATGTCTGCCGGCGCGATCCGCCGTGACCTTGCGTATCGCCGCGTCGAACTTCGCGGCTGCGCAATTTCGTTGTCAAGCTTGATCTCATAATCGACACGAAGATTTAAGAAGATCGGCACGCAATTTCCAGCGAGGCAATCCGTGACGCTTGGCATCGACTTCACCAGCCAAGAGTTCTTTCGCGATCCCGCCGCGGCGTTCGAAAAATTGCGCGCGGCCGGACCGGTCGTCGCGGTCAAACTGCCGATGATCGGCCGGGTTTGGATGACCACCACCCAAGAAATGGCCGCGCGCGTGCTCAAGGACAATCGCGCATTCACCTTGCGCAAGGATGATGGCGCTGTCGCCGGGATGCGCTGGTGGATGCCGAGCATATTTCGCGTCTTTGCCAAAAATATGCTGACCGTCGACGAGCCGGATCACAGCAGGTTACGCGGGATCGTCGAGGAAGCGTTTCGGCGCAGAGCCGTCCTCGATATGGCGCCCCGCATCGAGGCGATTGCCGGCCGACTCGCCGATACGCTGTTTGACCAGGGAAATCCGGCCGACCTTGTCGCTCAATATGCACGAACGCTGCCGCTCTCGGTGATTTGCGAGCTGCTCGGTCTGCCGCTCGCCGACCGGCCGAAATTCATGACCTGGGCGAACCGCGCGACGAGCGCCTCCAGTACACTCGTATTTCTGCGCATGGCGCCGACCATGGTCGCGATCAGACGCTATTTGCAGCAACGCCTGGAACATGCCCGCGCGTTCGGCGGTCAAGGCTTGATTGCGGAACTGGTGCAGGTGGAAAAGGAAGGCGCGCCGATCAGCAGCGAGGAAATGGTGGTGATGGTGTTCCTGCTCTTGTTCGCGGGTCACGAGACCACGACGCATCTGATCAGTGGTTCGGTCTTCGAGCTCGCAAAAAACCTTGCGCTGCGCGATTGGCTGGCGGGAGACTGGAGCAGAGCCGACCTGGCAATCGAGGAATTCCTTCGCTTTGTCTCGCCGGTGCAATTCTCGAAACCGCGCTTTATCCGGCAGGACGTTGAAGCGGACGGCGTCCGGCTCAAGCGTGGCGAGCAAATCGTGGCCATGCTGGCGGCCGCCAATCTCGATCCGGCCGCGAATATGTACCCGGAAAAGCTCGATCTTAAGCGAAGGCCCAATCGTCATGTCGCCTTCGGCACAGGGATTCATTTCTGCCTCGGTCACCAGCTCGCGCGGCTAGAAGGCAGATGCGCGCTCCACGCCTTGTATACGCGCTGGCCCAAGCTTCGGCTGGCAGTCAAGCCCGATCAAATCCGATGGCGCGGTCGACCCGGAATACGGGCCATTGTCAGTCTACCGGTCGTTTCCGAATGAAGAACTGCTGACGAAGAAAATTAAATCCTTTGTAAACCATCACGGCAAGCTTCCTGACAACAAAGCCGCGGGCCATGAACGCGCCTTTGCCGTTGTTTCATCACGGCAGCAGAGCGGCGCGGCAAATTAATTAACGCCGCACTCCACAGAACGTCGCGGCCTGCCTGAGGCGATCCGCAAACAATTTAACGATCTCGCTAAGTCAAGTCTAAGGGGTGGTGCTCTTTATTCGCAACGCCGCTCGTTGGTGCGGAGCGCTCGCCGCGCGAATAGAGGGATCGGTTATGTGGCAATGGACCAAATGCTGCCGGGCTAAATCCGCGAGGCGACTGCGCCGCACGCGGCTCGACATTTTTGGTCGGTTCTGTAGCGACGAGAAAGGCGCATCGATCGTGATGATCGCGCTGCTGCTGCCGGCATTGATCGGCGCGATGGGTCTTGCGGCCGAGATCAGCTACTGGCGCTTCCTTCATCAGGGCATGCAGAACGCGGGCGACGCCGCTGCGATCGCTGCCGCGACAACGACCGGATCAAATTATGTTGCCGTGGGCCAGAGCGTCGCCGGGCAATATGGCTACGTGAACGGTTCCAAAAACGTCGTCGTTACGGTGCAGAATCCCAGCACCGCGCCCGGCTGTACCTCGAATTGCTATGTCGTGACGGTCACCGACAAGGTGCCGCTTTTCTTGTCGCAGGTTGTCGGTTACGCGGGGACTAACGGTCAAGGCGTCACCACAATTACCGCGACGTCGGTGGCGACGAGCGCTGATTCCTATCCGTATTGTATTCTTGCCTTGGCCACCAGCGGCATTGCCGACGGCATCACCTCCAACGGAGCGCCGTTTGCAAACCTCAATGGCTGCAACGTCATGTCCAACACGAGCGCGAATTGCAACGGTCACAACCTGAATGCCAATTTCGGCGATGCGCACGATACCGACAATGGCTGCGGCATTACAAAAAATTCGAACCAGCCTGTCGTGACCGATCCTTATTCGGGGCTGGCGACCAACATTCCGTCGGACACTTGTAAGGGCACCTATCCTCAGGAGCCGGCCAAAAAGAAAGACCCGCCGCTTCCGGCATCAAATCAGTGGTCCGGCGGCGAGTCCGTCAACGGCACCAAGGTGGTTTGCGGCGATCAACAACTGACCGGCAACACGACGATGAACAATACCGTTCTGGTCATCGAGAATGGTCAGCTGGACACGAACGGCTATGCGCTGCAAGGGCAGAACCTGACGATCGTTTTCAGCGGCTCCAACAGCGGTAGCTATGAGCATATTCCCTCAGGCGGCGGCACTTTGAACATTGACGCGCCGACTTCGGGTGATTGGAGCGGTGTAGCGATCTATCAAGATCCTAAGCTGACTAACGACGTCAACATTTCAGCCGCGGGCAACAGCCCGACCTGGGATATCAGCGGCCTTGTCTATCTGCCGCATTCCAGCGTCACGCTCAGCGGGGCCGTCAACAAATCCTCCAGCGGCGCCACCTGCTTCGAAATGGTGATCGACAACATCACCATAAACGGGACCGGCGATATATTCGCCAACGACAATCAGTGTTCTTTGGCCGGGCTCAACACCCTGCCCGAGGGCGGCCGCCGCGGCATGCTGGTGAACTGACATCGACCGGACCATGCAGATGTGGACAATGCACAAACTTCGACTCTTCCGACATGACGCACGCGCAACGGCGGCGATTGAGTTTGCCGGTGCTGCCATGCTCCTCGTCATGGGACTCCTGGACGCGACGGACCTAGGCTACTACATGTATCAGCGCATGGAGGTTGAGAATGCCTCTCACGCCGGCGCTCAGGCGGCTTGGAAAACGTGTTACGACCAGAGCACGATGTTGCCCGCGACGAAAAATTGTCCGGGATTGAACAGCGCAATCACGGCCGCCATTGAGAGTACGTCACTCGGAACGGCAGTCTCATTGGCGTCCGGCTATCCGACCGAAGGCTACTATTGCGTCAACAGTTCGAACGTATTGCAATCGGTCGGCAGCCTCTCCGCCAAGCCGAGCGACTGCTCCGCTGCTGGAAGCTCCACCACATCGCCGGGCGACTACGTCCAAGTCGAAGTGACATACGCCTACGCTCCGTTGTTCGCCATCTCGGTTATGGGGGTCTCGAGCATCAGGTCGATCGTCAAGACAAGCTGGATGCTCTTGGATTAGCAATGAGCATCCAGAAAAACTCATTTTTGACCGGCGACAGCGGCTCGACTGCCGTGGAATTCGGCTTGGTGCTGCCGGGTCTGGCTATGCTGATAGTCGGGACGTTGT
Organism: Xanthobacteraceae bacterium; assembly: GCA_049285335.1. GTDB lineage: Bacteria > Pseudomonadota > Alphaproteobacteria > Rhizobiales > Xanthobacteraceae > BOG-931. The sequence continues at coordinate 8,378 of JBAPZR010000651.1, forward strand.
ATGCCGGGCTGGTGATGTATTCCATCGCAGGTCTGCACACGGCCGTTGAGGAAGGGGCGCGATGCTACTCGGTCAACAGCGGCAGTTGCGGCAGCGCATCGGAGGCCCAGACCTACGCGCAAAACCACTATTACGGTCTGAATAAGCCGGCATTTTCGGCGTCTACGCCGGCGTGCGGCCATCAAGTCGCTGGAACAGTCAGCGTCATTCTTAGTGCCGGCATTGCGAGATGGACAATCCCGCTGAGCGCACAGGCCTGTTATCCATAGAGCCGTCCGAATTTTGCCGTATGCCTGACATGGCGATCGAATAGAAAAAACGGTTAGTCACCCGCTTGCCCTGGTCTGCCGAGGTTTTTGCCGATGCACTTTGCGCCGCCGAGTCGGCGGAATCGCCGCTTTCAAACCGGGCCAGGTCAGTTATTTGCGCAATGTTGGTCCTGCAAGAAGGCGTTGCCCGAATCAAACAAAAGGATTCCACTCACACTCACAAGAAGCGGGATCACCGGCCGCGAAGCACGGCCGATCCGCTAGCCAGCGATGGTTTGGCGACTTGACGATCTGCTCGCGCATCGCCGCCAACATTTTGAGGCCGCCACCCGCGCTGCTGCGCTCTGGAGAGTATCACATGGCTCGTGCCGAACTCGCTGTTGCCGCGATTGCACTTGTCGCCATCGTCGCGGCCGCACAAGAGGCGAATAAAGCGTGCTGGACAAGCGCACGGGCCGAGACGCAGACCGCTTCGCCTGAGCGGACCTTTTGGGATCACAATGGATCGGTGATGTATTTGATCGCAAGCGGCTCGACCCGGGAGATTTATTATCAAAAGCCGCGCGCGGGTATGTTGGAGGTCGGCGCTCATCCCGGCTCGCTTCTTTTCCGCGGTGAAATCGACAACGGCGAATATTCTGGAACGGCGTATATTTTTAATCCGCATTGCGGACAGATACCGTACCAGGTCAAAGGGCCTGCTGCCGACAACGATGAGCGGGTCATGCTGACAGGGCAGGCGCCGCGAGTCGGGCGAAACTGCCGCGCTTACGAATCTTACACGAGCAACTTGGAGTTCCGACGATTAAAGCCAGACGAAGTGGCGCAATACCAGGAACAATTCACCGCGACGCCGACGCCGGCCGAGGAAGAGTCAAAACCTGACGTGCCATCGACGGACGCCGGCGAAGCCTCAACCGTGCCAAATCCACAGCCATCCGCCGCAGCACATGAAGCCTCGTCCGCAGCAAGAGATTTAGCAACGACGCGTTCATCGCAGGAGCCCGCTACACCGAAGGCGGCCGGCGCTCCAATAGCGCGGCCATTCGCGACACATGCAACGCCGTCAGAAGCAAAAGACCTGGACGATTACATTTGGGGTGCAATGACCGTTGTGGCCATCATGTCGCTTTTCGGTTTCTCGATAGCGCGGATGCTCATTAAGCAGGGTAGAGTTTGGGACAAGGTGATGCGATGAACCGATAACGGTTCATAACTGTGCTGCCTTTCGCCCGCTCTTGAAGGAATCCCAGCCCGGAAGGCTCTTCCGATCCGGCTCAAGTCCTCCGAACCTTCGGAAAATGCTGTGGATTGATCCGCCTTGATCTGAATCAAGGCGGTAGACGCACAGGTTGTTACTGAATTGCAATGCGCCAACGGGTCGTCGCCGTGGCGCTTGAACACCAGATCTCAACTGTACGCGAAATGGAGAAAAGCAATGCCTGGACTCGAAGACATGATCCGCTCATCCGTTCCGGGCGGCAATATTGGCAAACCTCTGATGATCGCTCTCGGCGCTTTGCTCGCTTCGGGCGCTCTGTTCCGCGGCGGCGGCACAGGACAGTCTGCCAGCACCGGCGCGCAATCGACATCGGACGACGGCAGCACCGGTGGTGGACTGCTCGGCGGATTGGGCGGGCTGTTGAGCAAACTGCAGCAGGGCGGCCTCGGCAGTGCGACCAATTCCTGGGTCGGCTCCGGCCAAAATCAGCCGGTATCGTCTAATCAACTCGGCTCCGCGCTCGGCCCCAGCATTATTAAGACCCTGTCTCAGCAGACCGGCCTTTCCACGGATGAGCTGACCCAACAATTGTCGCAGGTTTTGCCCGGGCTCGTCGACAAGCTGACCCCGAACGGCCGGCTTCCAACGGCGGCCGAGCTCTCTCAAATGAGCAAATAGCCCGTTTTCCGGCGGGATTAAGGGAATTTGACAGACGCGTTGCTGGCCGACTGGGCGACACCGTTCCAGCCTGCCAGGCGGATCCCTCAAACGGCCCGGAAGCTACCGTCCGGGCCGTCGCTTCAATTCATCTTTCGCTTCCGCTGTTGCTCTGTCTGATACATCTCAAGGCAGAACAGAAGGAATGCGATGATCGCTTCGTCGCGTTCGGCGCGAGACATAGAAGCCCCCGATTCGTCGTCTCAGTATTAGAGAAAATACCCCGAGTCGTTCACTCGATGTGTGCTTTTTGGGCAACGCCCGCAAACCATTTCGATGTTTGATGCCACAGCGAGGTTGACGCGAATCAAGCGAAAGGTCGAACATGCAAACGCGCTCACCGGGGGGCTTATCATGGGCGCCCACAGCTATCTTGCATCGCTCGTATCGTCTGCCCGAAGCGACAATTTGGGCCAAAGTCCGATTGCGCGCTGCGATCATTGCCGCGCCGAAGTCGGGCCCGGCGCTCATCGCTATTGGCGCATGCAATTCTGCTCGCCTGATTGCATGACGGCATACCAGGACCGGCTCGGCGCCGAAACCAGATTGAAAATCGAGCAGTGTGCTCTGATCAGCGATCCGGCTGCATGAGACTGGACACGATGTTCACGGTCAGCGCTAGCACGGTCACGTTGAAGAAGAACGAAATAACTCCGTGCAAGGTCGTCATCCGGCGGATGGTCTTGCTGGTAATCTGAACGTCGGACACCTGCGCCGTCATCGCCACGACCAGCGAGTAATACAGAAAATCCCAATAATCCGGATCGACCTTGCCGGGAAACAATAGCCCGCCCGACTCGTCGCGATCGGCATAGAACTCGTAGGCGTAATGCAGCGCGAACATCGTGTGGACGAACGTCCATGACAACAAAATTGTGCCGATGCCGAGCGCGATTTGATACGGGTTGGGCGCATGGCCGAGTTCGGCGACGACGGCGGCGAGGCTCGCCAGCCCTGCCGCCGCCGTGAGCACCACAAGCGCGACCGCGCCTTCATCATTGACGGCCGCTTTTGCGAATCCAGCCGATCGAGGCGTGCGCCGTGATCCGATAAATCAGCAGCAGATAGAGCGCGACGCCGGCGTCCCACCCGATGAGGATGCGGGTCGCCCCGCGCCAGGGTAGCGCGAGCAGCGCCAGCGTCACCACGATGCCGAACGCCGCCGATAGAACCAAACGCAAATGCAGGCGCCAGAACCGCGCCAGCGGCCGCAGCTCGCCGAGCTCACGCCGGCGCGGCGTTGCGTCCGCAGACTTTGGGCCGGCAGACTTGGATTTGTCCAAGAGACGTTCCTCTCGCCAACGCCACTACGCGTGCCAAGATCGCGGTGGCGCCGTCAGCGCACGACCTCCGCCCAGCTGTCGTCGTTCTCGTAAACGCAAACGCGTTCGCAATCCGGAATGCGATCGAAGAACCACGTCGCGATGATTTCGGCGGTGGGATTTTCCAAGCCTTCGACGTCGTTGAGCAGGCGGTGATCGAGCTGGTCAACCAGCGGCTCGACGACGGAATCGATCTCGGCAAAGTCCTTGACGAAACCGCGCGCGTCGAGGCTCCCGCGCAACACGATCGTGACGCGGTAATTGTGACCGTGCAAATTCCGGCAGCGATGGCCTTGAGGGACGCGCGGAAGATAGTGCGCCGCCTCGAAACGGTACGTGCGGCCTATCTTTGCTTGCAGCGCCGTTTTGCGCGCGCCACCCTCGGTAGCCGCAGCAGCGGCCCGATTGGCCCGCCCGGCGGAAACATGCTTGTTCATGGAATTCCCATGAGTTTGTGTGTCTGAAGACTGATCCGCCAGCGCGGATGGGCGAGGCAATAAGCGACCGCCATCTCTGTATTGCGGGCGCGCTCGGGACCATCCATCGGCTGCAGAAAGAAATGTTGAAACCCGAGCCCTTCGAACTGTTCCGGCGACGCGCCCGGTTGCGGGAACACGAGTTTGAGTTCCTGGCCGGTGGTCTGGCGAATGATCGTGCCGGCTTTAGGGCTGACACAGATCCAGTCAAGCGCGGTCGGCGGGGCCAATGTGCCGTTAGTCTCGATCGCCGTAAAGAACCCCTTGGCGCGCACGGCCTCGACGAGTTCCGCGTCGAGCTGAAGGAGTGGTTCGCCGCCGGTAAAGACAACGAAGCGGCCCTCGAGACCCGTCCCCCATGCTGCGGCGATGGCATCGGCGAGCGCCTGCGCACACGCAAAGCGGCCGCCGCCGTCTCCGCCGCTGCCGACAAAATCGGTGTCGCAGAACTGGCAGGTAGCGGTTGCGCGATCCTCTTCCCGGCCGCTCCACAAATTGCATCCGGAAAAACGGCAGAACACGGCGGCGCGCCCGGTCAGCGCGCCTTCGCCCTGTAGCGTCTTGAATATCTCTTTGACGACGAAGCCCAAGGAAGCGTTCCGTGATAACTCAGCCGGTCAGGGGATCGTGCGAAAATATGATCCTACAACGTCGGCAGCACCGCGTGGATCATATAAAGGAACATCGCAACCCCCAGCAAACCGACCAGGAGCGCGAGCGCGAGATCGAAGCGTTCGCCGGGGCCGGGCACTTCAGCGTCGGTTTCGATATCCTTTGCCGTTTTGGCAAAGCGCGCACCGGAAAGCACGATCATGAGAACGCCGAGCACGATGAAGGCAAGCCCGGCCCAATTGGCGAAGGCCTGCCCGTGGGGCGTGACCGGCCGCTGCGCCAATTGCGGCGCCAGATATTTCAAAAACAGATCGAACCGCTCAATCAGGAAACCGAAAGCCATGACCGCGATCGCGGTGCGGACCCAAGCGAGAAAGGTTCGTTCGTTGGCGGCGTGGTCGCTGTAGCGCTTGATCATGCGGCGATCCTCGGCAAGCTGGCGAGGATGCCAGTATAGCGCCGCGTCACCGCGCGCGCTTGCCGATGGGACCATAAGGAGGCAGGTTGTAGGCGAGTCCAACGGCGTCCAAGAAACGAATGGATGGGGAGTGAATCACAATGGCCGAAACCACGGTCCAAGCTAAAGCCCAGTCGACGGCCCAATCCGCGACCAATCCCGTACCCGCGCGGCCGAGCCGCGGCCGCTGGTATGTCCTGCTCTTGATCAGCGCGATGTACCTCATCACCTATCTCGACCGGGTCAATATCTCGACGGCGGCGCCGCTCATCAGCAAGGAGTTCGGCTTCGACAAAGTTACGATGGGCGTGATTTTCAGCGCGTTCGTGTGGGCCTATGCGATGTTTCAGGTTCCCGGCGGCTGGCTGTCGGATCGGCTGGGCGCGCGCGGCGTGCTTGGCGGCATCGTCACTTATTGGTCGGTGATGACGGCCGCGACCGCCGCGGCCTTCGGCTCGGTCTCGTTCATTGTCGTGCGCTTCCTGTTCGGCGTCGGCGAAGCCGGCGCGTTTCCCGGCGCCACGCGCGCCATGCAGCTTTGGTATCCGCAAAGCGAACGCGGCCTCGTGCAAGGCATTACTCACAGCGCCAGCCGGCTCGGCGCCGCGATCGCGCCGCCGCTGGTGGTGGTCATCATGACGCAATTCGGCTGGCGCGCCGTGTTTTTGGTCTGCGGCGCGATCGGACTGGCGTGGTCGGCCTGGTGGTTTTTGACCTACCGGAATTTTCCGGAGGACCACGGCCTTGTGAACCGCGCCGAGCTCGAACTGATCCGCGGCTTGGACGCAACGGGCGCGATCAAGCCGCCGCCGGTGGAAAAGCGAACCAACGTGCCCTGGGGCACGCTTTTTCGTTCGCCCAATATGTGGGCGATCATGGCCGCCTATTTCACCTACGTTTATTGTTTGTGGATCTTCCTGAGCTGGCTGCCGTCTTATCTGGTGGAGTACCGGCACTTCACCCTGCTCAAGGTCGGTCTGTTTGCGTCGCTGCCGCTGTTGGCCGGCGTGGTTGGCGATACAGTGGGCGGCTTCGCAACCGACTATCTGTTGAAGCGTACGGGCAGCGCCAAAATCGGCCGCCGTGTCGTTGCCATCGTCGGGCTTCTGGGCTGCGCCGTCTTCATCGTGCCGGCGGCGTTGACCGAGAACGCCTATACCGCAGTCTATTGCCTGACCGCTTCAATGTTCTTTCTGGAATGCACGATCGGTCCGTCCTGGGCAGTGCCCATGGATACCGGCGGCAAATATTCCGGCACGGTCTCCGGCATGATGAACATGGCCGGCAATATCGGCGGCGCCATTTCGCCGATCGTGTTCGGCGTGCTGGTCCAGATCGGCAATTGGCAGGCGCCATTCATCGTTGCCGCAGCTCTCTTGGTCATCGGCTCCGCGGTCTGGGCGTTTTGGCTCGATCCCGATAAGAATATCCTGACCAGCTGAAATCGCCGCGAGCGCAGTCCCGGCCGGGTTTTGTTATTTCGGCCGGTTTCCTCCCACCGCGATGCGGGCGAAAGCCGACAGGATATTCGTCGCCGCCTTCAGCGAGCCGGAGAGCGAGCCGGCGACCTTCGATTGGCCGCCATAGCGGCGGCGATAGGATACGGGAACTTCGCGCACCCGCAGTCCCTGCTGCGCGACCCGCATCTGCATTTCGAGATTCCAGCCATAGGTCATTTCGCGCATGCCGAGCGCGAGCAGCGTGTCGCGCCGGATGGCGCGAAACGCGCACATATCGGTGTAGTGCACGCCGTAAAGGAGTCCCGTCAGCCCGCCGGCGATGTGGCCGGCGAGCAGCTGATGCCAGGCCATGCTGCCGGGTTCGCGCGCGCCGCGCGCCCGCGAGGCGATGACGAAATCGCTCGTGCCGTCCTCGATCGGCGAAATCAGCGCCGCAATGCCGGTCGGGTCGTCGGCGCCGTCGCCGTCCATGAAGACGAGGATATCGGCGCCGGCGGCCGCCTGCGCACCGGCGAGGCAGGCGCGGCCATAGCC
>JBAPZR010000652.1:0-2604 GCA_049285335.1 Xanthobacteraceae bacterium
AGCTGTACGGCTTGGGCGTGGGTCAACGTCGGGCCGGGCGCGTGGGCGTGGAGCCCCATCGACGTCTGCATCGGCTAACTTAGGCCAGTTCTCTCATGGTCTGCGGGGCCGGTCGCTGCATGGACCGGCCCCGCATTTTCATTTGCGGAACTGACTTAGCCAATTTGAGTTAGGTACCTTGTGGTCCCAGGGATCTCCCCTCGATCCTTTGACTCCCCGTCATCGGGACCACGACACGGTGTAATCTCAGTGCGGGGTCGGAGAACAACAGCTCCGGCCCCGCATTTTAACAACCGCACAAGACTGTGCCCCGGCAATAATTGGTGAGGCGTCATGAAGCTCAGGCTTGCCATCATCACTGCGCTTGTCACACTACCAATGCTTGCTCACGCGCAACAGGGCGCCCCGTCGAACGCACCGAAGCCGACGAAGGCGGATGCGCAAAAGCTCCTCCAGATCATCACCAGCGACAAAGCAAAAACGCAAGCCTATTGCGGCTTGGATAAGCTATTCGATCAGATGCAGATTGCTGAGCAGAAAAACGATAGCAAGGCGGTCGAAACGCTCGGCGAGCAAGCCGACGTATTCGCCGGCAAGCTCGGTCCCGAATACAACAAAATGATGGGTGGATTGGATCAGGTTGACCCGAATTCCAACGAAGGTGAGGAGCTCGTCACCATACTTTCAGGGCTTGATAAGCTCTGCTCCAAATAAATTCGTACAGCGCACTACACGCCAAACCGGGAAACCAGCAACAAGAATTGGGGATCGCGCCTCATTTTCGGGGAAGCCGGCGCTGTTCTTGCGTAATTTTTTTTAGCTTCGCTTCTTGGTATAGGCCTGCCACAAGCCCAACAATCACAAGGAACAATAATACCGCGACAATGCCGGCGGGTGCGGGGGCCATGCCGAAAGATTCGACGAAGGATTTGAATGAGGAAATCATGGCAATGCGACAGTATCTCTTTTGTCAAGGCAAACAAGACGAGGAATGCAGTGGCGATTCGACAACAGTCCGGATAATTCGACCGGCTGGCCTCTCGCCCCCTGTGGATTTCACGCTAGGATTTGGTGCTCCTAATGGGGCACCTTTGCAGGCGAGGCCGTCTTCCCCTCGTGGAAGGCGGCCTCGTTCTTTATTAGATGCCGCGAACTAGCCCTTTTGCCGACTGCGTTAGAAGCCGGAGGCCGCCAATTTTTGAGCCGGAACCAAGCAGAATTGGATTTTGTTGTGAGAGATAATTCCGATTTTATGCGGTGCCGCGAGTACGCCGGATGACACGTCAGCTGAAATCCAGGCCGCGCTATGTCGCAAGACCTCTGAGCGCCGGCGGGTTCCGACCTAGCATTCCTGACAATCAGGTTAGCGGCGAGTCCCTAAACCATGAGAAGGCCTTCACTCTGCAACCAAAGCGATCCGAACGATGTTGGTGAGCTGTATGAGTTCAAATCCACTCGCCAATAGGCTTTTGCTCTCCCTCCCGCCGCGTAACCTCAAGCAGCTTGCATCCAAACTCGAGTTCATTCGCTGCGAACAGGACCAAATACTGTTGGACGTAGACGCCTCGATCGATCATGTCTTCTTCCCCAACAGCGGCGTCATCTCGGTCGTGGCAGTTTATGCCGATGGCAATGTGATCGAGATGGCGACGATTGGCCGTGAGGGTTTCGCTGGAGTGCAGGCCTTTTTGGGTGCCAGACGCTCGTCCGCCAGGCTTCTGGTACAAATTCCTGGTAGCGCGATGAAGATGTCGCGCTCCACATTTGATCGCGCGCTGAAGTCGATGCCGTCCTTCCGCGGCCTGATGTCGGCTTACGTTCAGGCTTTTTTAGAGCAGGTGCTGGTGTCGGTAGCGTCTAATGGACGGCACAGCCTCAGGGAGAGGCTGGCGCGCTGGCTGCTTATGATGCGCGACCGCGGCGACGCCGATGTGATGCCAATCACTCATGATCTGCTCGCCGCATTGTTGGGTGTGCAGCGGCCCAGTCTCACGCACGCAGTCGCGGAGTTGGAGGAGGCAGGCTTGATCCTGCGCGGTCGGCGGCAGATGACGATCCTCGACCGGCAGGGCCTAATCAAAGCATCGTGCGAATGTTATCGACTTGTTCGCGAGCGTGTCGCATCTCACCTTCCGCAGACCTACGTTGATGCCGGAGTAATCCTCCCGAGACGTAAGTAAAAGTTTGCAGGATTGGTAACCTACATTACCGACAACCCCTTTAAATTGGCGCATGGTTTGGGGGAGCGCATAGCCTCCTCCGTCTCCGCCATGGTCTGTGGAAGAACAGGGGGCCTGCCGGTTAGGGTTTGCGCGGTTCCTGCGATAAAAGTCGCCATGCTTGAGCAGTTCAGCGATCCGATCCGGACGTGCTACGAGCGCGCCGCCAAAGCTAAGGCGAACGCGGACGCGACCAATGACGCGGCGTTGAAGGCCGAATTTCTCGCCTCGGAGGATCGCTGGCTGACGCTTGCCCGGAGTTTCGAGTTCACTGAAAGCCTCGAGGATTTCACAACAGCAAATTCGGAACGGCGAAAGAAGTTTGACGAGCGCCTACGAGCTAACATGGATTCAGCACCGGGAATTCCTTTGGCCGGTAGCGCGG
>JBAPZR010000653.1:0-1943 GCA_049285335.1 Xanthobacteraceae bacterium
TTCCACGGATGTTGGCTTTACCTCCGAAAGCCGGCCGTCCAACGGAAGTACAAGTTCAAAACTGGTGCCCCGGACGTCTGTTTTTGAAAGATGCAATTTACCGCCGTGGTCCTCGACGATAGTCCGACAGATCGAAAGGCCCAGTCCTGTACCGCTTGGTTTTGTCGTAAAAAATGGATCGAATATTCTATCCTGAACCTTCCCCGTTATTCCGGGGCCTGAATCCTGGATATAAACCGAAACACTCGATTTCCCATTGAAGCCAGTTACCAGTCGCAGCCGCCGCTTGCCGGGCGCGACGGAACGCATTGCCTCAATGGCGTTTTTGACCAAGTTCAAAATGACCTGCTGTATCTGTGTTGCAGCGGCATGTATCTTAGGAAGATTCTCTTCGTATTCAGCAGTAGCGACTACGGCCTCGACTTGAAGGTCGTCCTGGATCAACGCTAACACCTCGCGAACAACATCGTTAATCTGGACCGCCGTAAATTGAGTTGGCGCCTTTCTAAACAGTCCCCGGACAGCCCCAATGATTTTGTCTGAGCGATGACTCGCGTCGATGATCCAATCGAAGCACTCACGCGCGCTGTTGAGGTCGGGCGGCGTTCGCTTGAGCCAATTCCTCCCCTCTGCACCTCGCGTTGCGATTGCGGTCAGTGGTTGCCGGAGTTCATGCGCCATTGCGGCTGTAGCTGCCTGGACGTCAGCAAGCCGATCGGCACGCTCGCGCCGTAACAGTATGAATGCGTGGGCAAGGCGTGCATAGAGCGCCGTACTTTCCGCAAGCAGCACTATCAGAAGCGTGGAACTTGCGACGAGTGCCGAGAAACGCGCTATGTACCAACCAGCGGTGAACCGAACGACCGTATGGGCAATCGCCACTAGAAAGTTCGGCCACCACGCAAACAAAATCACCATTAGCCACAGATCGAGAACCGTGCGTCTCCGAACAAATAACATCACAAAGGCCGTGATGTTCGCTGCCCATAAAGATATATTGACAGCCGCACCAAGTGATGTCTGTTCGACCGCATTAAGATAGAGAGCTGGCAAATACCGAGTGCCGTGTGTTGCCAACCACGTCAGTCCAGCCACCGCTGCTAGTACGCAAACTATGGTGCCGGCGATCGTGATCGCGGTCGAGCCGTCGGGTACGCTGGCAGCGTCACCTCGATCTTTCGAAAGCACGTAGACTATCAGTGCCAGTGGAAACGTCGTGTGCCAGAGCACAAAAAACCAAGCCGCGCTATTTAACCCATCGCCGATTATGCCGGTCGGTGCATATCCTCCCGGAAAAGCAAGCGTTTGAGTAAGCGCGAAAAGCCCACTGAATACATACCCGCTTGCCACCGCAAGAACGGCCCGCACAGGATGGATCGAATATTGCGCAAACAGAAGAGCGGCGGTCAAAAGGTCGATGGCACACATAACTGTTTGAAGAACCGGAATGAAAGCGTCAACACGGGGCAGATGTACATTCGCGAAGGGTATCGCGATCGCATCTATGATTGCGAGCACGGCGATGGCTGCGAGCGCAAAATTGCGGTGTCGCGTTGTTATCGGCATATCCGCAATCACTATCGGAAGATCGTGATCTGAGCGGACGGACGAAGACTCAACAGCTGGGCTGAACATGCTCAGTCCTTTTTTGGGCACCCAGCTCTCCGGCAGCTTCGCGAAATCCGTCGCGACTGGTACTTGCTTGTGCCAGTTGCCTCGGTTGGCTGGCACTCGCAGCCCATAGCGTCACCGTCGAATTTGCCAACGAACCGACGCCGCCTTGGACCAACCCTTCGATCCTAACAGCGGCCGCAGTCGGCCGCATGACAACCGCACAGGATCGAACCTGACAGGAGAACACTCGAGCTCCACCGCGTGGTGGAATGATGTCCCTCGCGGGACGATGGATGAGGTGAGTTCGTATGTCCGCTTGGACCTACCGT
>JBAPZR010000654.1:0-1775 GCA_049285335.1 Xanthobacteraceae bacterium
ACCGTCATCAGATCGAATGCTTTGTCGCAATTTTGGTACGAATTTGCAGACAACTCACTGGACTTAACCTTTCACCCAAAAGCGTCAGATTCGTGCATCGACGCGCCGAATTGCCTGCCGGAGTCAAAAAGGTGTTTGGCTGCAACGTCGCATTTGCAAGTAATGTCGATGAAGTTGTCTATCCCAGACTCACCAAAGGGATAGCCACCGTCAATGCAGATCCCTACCTAAACTCGCTCTTAGTAAGATACTGCGAGGAGGCACTCTCGAATCGCCAGTTGCAATCTAGTGCATGGAGATTGAAAGTCGAAAACGCCATTGTTCCCTTGTTGCCGCATGGACAAGCGAAAATAAGGGAAATTGCCAAGAGGGTCGGTGTTAGCGAACGAACGCTTATGCGCCTGCTTGCGTCGGAGGGATGCACATTTACCGGAATTCTTGATGCATTGCGCTTACATCTCGCCAGATCGTATTTGCGAGAACAAAATCTGCCTATTTCAGAAGTAGCGTGGCTTTTAGGCTTTCAAGAGCTGGGCGCTTTTTTTCACGCCTGCAAACGTTGGACTGGCAGGACACCGAAGCAACTACGATCGGCTGGAGTGAGATTCTAACTGAGGTGGCCTAATTGCTCTTAAGCTTCTAGCTCATGGGGGCAATCGTCGGTGCAGTTAGCCGGTGGCCACGCCCGCATCAACGCCCCAATGTCGTGAGCGTCGTTGGGTGCCGGACCCGCAGGTGAATACGGTCTTCTGATTTTTACTGACGCTCCGGTCCAACTACCAGAGCACGCCCACCTAATACACACCACCATAAATCCAAGTCGGCTGCTCGAGTAACAGTTCCGCTCTCAATACCTGCGTATAGTAGTTAGTTCCAACGTACAGTGGCGTCGTGTCCGCGTGCGATCTAACGTTTGGCCGTTAGGCGCCTGATCAGATGGCTACTGATAAGCCGTTCGACCGGATACCTATTTGCAAGCAAAGACCTCACTCCAGTGGTGATAGATCCCCAAAACGGGAGGGCTCTCCAATGCCAAGTCCAGCAGTATGGCTGCGAGGTATCGCTTCTCTGGTGGGAGCGATGATTGTCGCGCTCCCAATGTCGGCGCAGGCGCGATGCGCGAATGGAATAAACTGCAAGCAACCAGTCGCCGGCACAAGCGTTAGCACCATCTATCGGTACAGAACCGTGCCGAAGGTCAGCAATGTCAACCGATACCGCAACGTTACTCGTACGGACATCACGAGAACGAAATATCACGATGTACACCAAGTCAGATATAGGGGCGTTACGCGGACGCACTATGTGCGGCATATCAACCGCATCGTGACGGTCACACGGGTGCAGCCGGTAGTTCGCGTTCACACTGTGACACTGGTTCACCACCAAGTTATCGCACGTGTGCATACTCATGTGATTCCCCGTGTGCATGTCGCGGTGATTCCGCGGGTTCACACCCGGACGGTGGTACTGCGTCAGAACCAATACGTGTCAGAAACCAGGATGCTGCCGACCCGCACAGCGATGGCAGGATCGCGGACCGTCATGGTCGGACCGCGAACCACTCAGATGGCCAGCAATGGCAAGCTGAAGCTGTACAACATGGCAAAGACTCCAAGGTCTGGCCAGTAGCTATCCATGATCGACGCTCGACCGAGCGGCGGTAGTCCCGCCTGCTTGGTCGAGCGTTGCCATCTCAAACTACTGCCGGCCAGGATAATCTCAATCAGGGCTACTATGGTGGTAGCAATCAGGGTTACAGCGGCCTGTATCTC
>JBAPZR010000655.1:0-18336 GCA_049285335.1 Xanthobacteraceae bacterium
CTGGTGCTCTGCTCTGTATTTTTCCACTGTCGCGTCAATCACCGCTTTGAACTCTGCATCGGTGTACCGCTTGGGGGGCGGTGCTGTGGGCGATGTCGGGGGTGTGTCTTTGCTCGCCGGTCGTGAAGGACGCTTCGGTCGTGTCCACTCGAAGCCGAAGATTGGTCCTGAATAGAGAGCCTTAAAAAGCAGGAGCGCGATGAGCACCCCGCCCACCGTGCCTCCACTGATTGCGCCGGTATAGGCCCCATAAGCGAGCCATGCGGCTCCCGCTAGTAACCCCGCCAAAAATATAAAGTCACCGAAGTGGACCATGATGCCGAGCGCCACCACGAACAAACAACACGCGACGATGAAATCGACCACTGCTGCTCCCCCGGATGATTCTTGGTCAGCGCAAACGACAGCAGAGCGTTTAGCTGGTGCTCCCGCCGATCAGTCCCTTCTTTTGGAGGTCATCGAAGACGGCCCCAATCGCGTAGGTCGAATTGACGCCGTCTGTGACCGTAAGCCGTCCTAACAATCCCTTACCGCCTTCTGTCGATACCTCGCCATTTCCGACCGACAGATTTCGTCCCGAACTCGGCTCGATAAGCCGCGCGGTGAAGTCGGTCTTTCGGGAATACCGATAGGTAGGCGTAGAGGAGCCGAACGACGTTCCGGTGGTGTTGCCGTTGAGCGTGACTGTCGAAGTGTTGCCCATCTGCGTGCCTGTCCCGCTCACGGAAGTCACGCCGTTGTAAGACGATGAGAAGATTGTCCCGGCGTACTGACTGACAACCCCAGTGTCCGCGACAGTGATTAAAAGAACACCGTCCACGCCGCGCTCTGCCAGCGCCTTCCGTACCTCAGCGTCGCCATATGTTCGCGTTGGCGGCAAGATGATCAGCGCGTCTTCAGCAACAATTCCGTGCTTATGCGCCGAATCAGCGATGCTCGCTTCCATACTCGAAGCAAGCGCCTCTGGTGCAGCAACGTAGGCCGCAATGTGCTGAGCCGGCTTTGACGGCAGATTGCGATCCGCGTAGCCCTGGATGCTGGTGTTTGTACAGGACGCTAAGCCGAGCGCACCGACGACAAAGAACGCGCCTCTGAGTTTTCTCATTTTGCAAAGCCCTCCCAGCGAGGGGCAAGGATGCACAGAAGCATCGGCAGATGACAATGAGTTACCCACAGCTTCAGGCTCCGTTTTCAGCATGGGAGTGCAAAAGCGCTCCACCAAGGGGCTACACCAAAATGCTTTTGTCGAAAAACATCTTCTAGGATTTCAAATAGTTAAGCGTGATTGGACGGTCTCCCGCCGTCCGCACCAAATAAGCGATCCGTCGTGATCAGTTTTCTCTTCGCACTAGTGTCGCGACTTATCGACTTGCCGCAAAGTGTTGTGTCCACTATTCGCTCTCATTGGCGAGAGCAGACAAAAGGTGGTTCAGCCTCAAATCCAAAAATCCAATTTTGTGGCTCAAACGTCCTGCGCGCCTGGTTGACGTTCAACCTTGTATCATCGAAGTATAACAACAAATCCACGCCTCTGAGTGCGGACATATTTTGCTGCATTGCCGCACGACGCGCGGGGCGAAGCGCTTTAAAGTCCACCGCCAATCGACAGGCCCTTGAAGCCGATCCGGTACGCGTTCAATAATACGAGCTATGGGGCAACGCGGAGCCACCGCGTCGTGTGTGGCATTGAAGGAAGCATCTAAGGGGGACCTACCATGACAAGCGCTACAGAGCAGAAACTACTCTTTCCGGGGCTTGCCGGATTCTACGCATCGTGGCGAGACATCACCTATACGCTGGTTCGCATCGTTATCGGTTACATCTTGCTCATGCACGGCTGGGTGAAAGTCAACACGGGCATTGCCGGCGTTGCCGGGTTTATGGCGAAGAACGGGCTAGAGCCGAGCCAATTCTTCGGCGGAGCGGCGATGTTCTTGGAAACAGTGGGTGCGATCTGCATCATCTTGGGTCTGTTCACCCGCTTTTTTGCCGCTGCGCTCGCCATCGAACTCGGCATCGCTTTTCTTGTCGTGCACCTGTCGAAGGGTTTCGCCGCAGCGCAGGGTGGCTACGAATATGTCCTGCTATTGGGAGTCGTTCTGCTCGCGATCGCCATCCGCGGCGGCGGTCCGTATTCGCTCGACCGCGTCATCGGCAAGGAACTATAAGCTTCGGCGCCGCGCACGCCGATAAACGAGAACATCTCGGTGCGGCGGGGACTGTGCCGTTCGTTAGGCGGCGCTCCCCTCCGCCAGCTCCGCCTCGAAGCTATCGATGAAGACCGAGCCAATGCCGCGGGTGAGCGCGCCGGCGGTGATGGCGGAAACGCCAAGGCCCCAAAGCAGGCCTCCGGGAACGATCCACATCAGCGTAGATGAAGCGGCGACGCCTGCGCCCGCGGGCACGGCCCCGCCGATCAGCCCCACGATGAACGATCGCGTCCGGTCACGCTGGAAAGATACGCCGTAGAGTTCACTTAGTTGCTTCACCATTCGCACGTTGACGGCGGTGATGCTGGCAATATTGGCGACCGGAATCGGCACGAGTCCGCCGAGCGCCGCGTAGTTTCTGTGTCGGTCGACGATTTTTTTCGCGAGTGTGCGCCGCTTCGCCGCGAGCGGATGGGCGCGATCGGGTCTCGCGCTCAACGCATTGCGATCAGGCTGCTGCGATGCCGGTCCGCCACCCGCTGCAGCGCCCGCCGGCGCGATGGAGCTTTTCGGAGCGGGCTCCGGCTCGACCGCATCGAAGATCATCGCACGGCGCGGCACGCGCCCCTGTTCGTCGCCCGCAAATCCGGCGGTGATGTCGCGCAAACTGGCGATCGATCGCGTAATGGCCTTGGGGAGCGGCTTGCGCTTCATGCGGCCGCCTGCTGAGCGCCAAGAACCATGTCGACCTCATCGGCGATCGCGGCAATCTCCCGCGCGGCGGGGCCTTTCCAGCTGATGAGGCTCGGCGTCGCGCCCCACAGCGAAGCTTCCGGATAAGCGACGCGGTTCGCCATCTCACTGTGCAAGACAGGCAGGCCGGCGGCTGCAAGCTCGGAGCGGATGTGCTTGGCGATCACCGACTCGCGGGTCGTCTGCGTGAGCAGGCAGCGGAACAGCGGCGTGCGGCCGTCGGTGCGATCGGTCAGGATGCTCAGCGTATCGAGCATGCGATCGACGTCGAACGGCGAGGGTTTGACCGGCATGAGGAGAAAATCGGCTGCGGCGAGGCAATCGAGCGTCGTCTTGGATCGGAAACCCGGCGTGTCGATGATCACCAATCCGCCAACGCCGGCCAAACGCCGCGCGGTGTTGGAGGCTTCCTCGGTCGCATCCTCGACGACGGCGACGCCGCCCAGCGCCCGTTCGCGCGCCACAAGCCGCATGATGGAGCGTTGTGGATCGGCATCGATCAAGGTCGGGCGGCGGCCCCGCAAATGCCAATGCACCGCAAGGCAGCTTGCCAGCGTGCTCTTGCCGCTGCCGCCCTTCATGGTTGCTACCGTAAGGATCATGCCTGCCACCTCCACGGCCTTGCTCAAGCCCGCGCAAAGCGAATCAGCTCAGAAACGGTAACGGATTCACGGCAAACTGCCTATCGCCACGCGACCGCAATCCTCCGGTCTCGCGGGCTTTGGTGCAGTCCGGTGCGGCGTGTCGTTATCTCATGATGCGGGACGGGCTGACCGGCACGGCGAGCGGCCGGCCGGTGGGCCGCAGCAGCGGTCGGCGTACGCGGTAACGGGGGAGGAGATGCCGGACCAAGCCAAAACCGCCAAGCAACAGGCTCGCCCATACGGCGACGCTGAAATAAAGTGACATCCAGAGTATCTCATTGTGCCATTGCGTGAAGCTGTGGGTAACGACCCAGCGGCTGGCCAAATCCCGTAAGCCCGTGAAAAAGCCGAGCAAATGCTGGCCGTCCGCGAGTTCTGTTTGCCAACGCAGCACATACATTGGCACGTCCACGGTCGACATGAAGAGGACGTAACCGGCAGCGCCGATGGCGGTTGTCGCAATGATCCATTGCGCGATGCCGCGGAAGCTCATGGCGAGCCGAACGAGCGCGATGGCAACGAGGGTGAAGGCGACCGTCCACAGTGAGTTTTCGAGCACATTGCCGAGGAAATTGGTCGAGATCACTGCGTACCACGAAAAGACTTCGGCAAGCGCGATTAGCGGCACGATTAGCCTGGAAATATTCTTTGCGGTATCGGAGTGCGCGATCCGGCCTAGCTCATAAATAACGATCGCCCATTGAATGGCGAAACAGAGCTCGGCCGCCGTCGCGATCGAGCGGCCGAGAAGGACGCTCGAGAGCCAGGTGTTGAAAAGGCAGATCCGCTGCACGTCGGCCCGCGGCAGGATGGAACGAAAAGCGCAGCCGAAGACATAAACGGCGCTCAAAAGCGCAAGCGGTTCGATCGCAAAGATCGACTTGGGTGCGGCGAAGGGATTGGCGCGGTAGCAGGCCCGAAGGCCAAGCAACAGCGCAAGGTTTAGAAAACTGACGGCGACCAGGAAGCTCCACCACAAGGCGACTGGGTTAGACCAATCCAGCCAGTCGAAATTCAGGTCGAAATTCATGGGAGTTACTCAACAGAGCGCCCCCTCAACCCTCATTAAATTGCAATAATATCGACACAAATGGCCAGCTTGCAAACGGCCGCGCGGAGTCTGACGGCGATGCGCCACGTTCGGTTCTGGCAGGCGGTAGCCGAACCTTAAACGAATGCAAAAGTCCTGCCGGACCGCGCTTTTGCGGCATTGCCATATTTGCGGCGTGCCGGACTGCCAAACGAATTCGGGGAAGGGTTGCTGGGGTCATGCCTGTCGGCCAGCGCGCCATGAGAAGCAGTGACGATCTCGCCGGCAACCAGCCGGCGGGCAAGCCGTCGTCGTGGTACCCGACGCGCCGCGCATGGTGCGGTGCGCTACTCGGCTTTGGCGTTGTTGCGCTCACCGGCGGCTGCGGCAGCGATGGGGCAGGGGCGATGTTCGTCGACCCCGCGCATTATAGCTTCTATCGCTGCGAGGATCTTGCCACGCGGAGCAAAGCGCTTATCGCGCGCGAGGCCGAGCTGCGCGGCCTGATGGAAAAGGCCGGCGAAAGTCCGGGTGGTTCGGTGATCGGATCCTTCGCCTATCGCAGCGATTACGATACGGTTCTCGCCGAGGAAAAACTCGTGCAGCGCAACGCGGCGGAAAAAAACTGCAGCTTTGCGTCGCCGGCGCAGTTTCAAAGCGACCAGACGATCCGCTGAACGGATCGTTCGTCAATCCTGTCCGTCTGCCTAAAGCACGGCGGTGCGCAATCGCAGCGCGTTCGCCACGACGCTGACGGAAGACAAGGCCATGGCCGCAGCGCTAAAGGCCGGAGACAGGGTGACGCCGAACAGCGGGTACAGCGCTCCGGCCGCGATCGGCACGCCCAGGGCGTTATAGAGAAAAGCAAACAACAGGTTTTGGCGGATATTCTGCATCGTCGCGGCCGAAAGCTTTCGCGCGCGAACGATGCCGGCGAGGTCGCCCTTGACCAGGGTCATGCCCGCACTTGCCATGGCGACGTCGGCTCCGGTTCCCATCGCGATGCCGACGTCGGCCGAGGCGAGGGCCGGCGCGTCGTTGATGCCATCGCCGGCCATGGCGACGATCCGGCCGGCGCGGCGCAATGATTCCACCGTGGCATTCTTGTCCCGTGGCAAGATTTCCGCCTTGACGTCGCTGATCCCAAGCTTGCGCGCGACTGCTTGCGCCGTCGTGGCGTTGTCGCCGGTCAGCATCAGGACTGCGATCTTTTGCGCTTCGAGGGCTTTGATGGCTGCAGGAGTGGTCTGCTTTATCGGATCGGCCACGGCCAAAAGCCCGGCCAGCGTCTCGCCGGCGCCAACGAAGATGACGGTTGCGCCGTCGGCGCGCAGCCTTTCGGCTTGCGGCTGCAGCGCATCCGTTGCGATGCCGGTCTCGCCAAGAAATTTCGCGGTACCGAGAATAATCCGCCGATTGTCGATGACGGCAGAGGCGCCTTTTCCTGAGAAAGCTTTGAAGTCGCTGACCGGCGAAAGAGCGATATTGTCGGAGGAAGCGGCGTCCATGACGGCGGCGGCAAGCGGATGTTCGCTTGCCCGCTCCACGCTTGCCGCGAACTGCAATAATGTTCTCTCGTCGAACCCGTTTGTCGGGACGATGACGATGAGTCTCGGTCTGCCTTCGGTCAGCGTACCGGTCTTGTCGACCACCAGCGTGTCGACTTTCTCCATGCGCTCCAACGCCTCTGCATTCTTGATGAGGACACCGAAACGCGCCGCGCGGCCGATGCCGACCATGATGGACATCGGTGTCGCGAGCCCAAGCGCGCACGGGCAGGCGATGATCAAGACACTGACCGCGGCGACAAGCGCGTAAGCGAAACGCGGCTGCGGCCCGAATGTCGCCCAGGCCGCAAACGCCACGAGTGCGGTCAGGACGACGGCCGGGACGAACCAAGCGGACACCTGATCCGCCAACCGCGCGATCGGCGCGCGTGAACGCTGCGCCGCGGCGACCATTTCGACGATATGGGCCAGCATGCCGTCGCTGCCGGTCCGGCCTGCACGCATGACAAAGCTGCCAGTGCGATTGATCGTGCCGCCGATCACCGAAGCGCCGACTTGTTTCATCGTCGGCATGGCTTCGCCGGTGATCATCGATTCATCGACCGACGAGCTGCCCTCAATCACCTTGCCGTCGACCGGAATCTTCTCGCCCGGTCGAACGCGCAAAAAATCGCCCACCGCCACGGCTTCAAGCGGCACATCCTCATCGTTGCCGTCAGGCTTGATCCTGCGAGCGCTCTTCGCCGCGAGATCGATCAATGCGCGGATAGCATCCGACGTGGACGCCCGCGCCCGCAATTCCAGAACTTGGCCGAGCAGCACCAAGACCGTGATGACGGCGGCGGCTTCGAAATAAAGCGCCACGCCGCCATGAGGATCGCGGAATTGCGGTGGAAAGCTTTGCGGCGCGATCGTCGCGACCACGCTGTAACAATAGGCGACGCCGGTCCCCATGGCGATGAGCGTGAACATGTTGAGATGGCGCGTGCGCAGCGATTGCCAGCCGCGCTCGAAGAAGGGCAGGCCGCCCCAAAGCACCACGGGCGTGGCGAGCGCGAACTGCACCCAGGTCGACAGCCACGCCGGTGCATGAAGAAGGTGCAAATGGCTGCTCATATCGATCGCGGCGACCGGGAGCGCGAGCGCAAGCGAAATCCAGAACCTGCGCGTCATGTCGGCGAGCTCGCCGCCGTCGCTCGCGCCTGGCACTTCGGGCTCAAGCGCCATGCCGCAGATCGGGCACGCGCCGGGCGATGGCCGCCGGATCTCCGGATGCATCGGGCAGGTATAGATCCCGCCGGGCGGCGGCGTTGGCGGGTCTTGGTGCGCTTTTTTGTAAGAGTCCCGATCTTTCAGATACGTTTCCGGGTCGTCAGCGAATCTCGTTCGACAGCGGGCCGAACAAAAATGATAATCACGATCGCCATAGCGGTAGCGATGCGGCGATTTCGCCGGATCGACTGTCATGCCGCAGACCGGATCGATGGTAGCGGAGAGTTGCAGGGATTGATCCACGATGCCGAACCTTCCGAACCCTCAAACGTCGGATCTGCAAGCGCCAAACCTGCGAACACGGCGTCTTGCAACGTATACCCGGTAGGGGTATATAGACGCCATGCGCCCGGTTGCCAAGACTTCGGTGCTTAAACGGCTAAGGCGGATCGAGGGCCAGGTGCGCGGCCTCGCGCGCATGGTCGAGGACGATCGCTATTGCATCGACGTCGTGACACAGCTTTCGGCGGTGCGCGCTGCGCTCCGCCGCGCCGAGGAAGAGATTCTTGCCGACCACGCCGTGAACTGCGTCGAACATGCAATTTCGTCGGGCAACAAAGCCGAGCAAAGGCGTAAGGTAGCCGAGCTGATCGACGTTATCTCGCGAAGCGATCGATGACGGCAAGCGGCGGAGCACGTCCCACACGCAAGCCCGTTTCAAAACGGCCGCGCTCTTCGATCGCGATCAAACGCGCCTACGAGCCGCCATCGCCGCAAGATGGGTTGCGCATTCTGGTCGACCGTCTTTGGCCGCGGGGACTGTCCAAAGCCAAATTCAAGCTCGATGCGTGGACGCGAGACCTCGCGCCGTCGACCGTTTTGCGCAAATGGTACGGCCATCAGCCGGAGCGCTTTGCGGAATTTCGGCGTCGCTATGGCGCGGAGCTTGCCAGTTCTCCGCAGCAGCTCGACGCGCTTCGCAACCTGATCAAAGGGCACGCCGCTACGTTCCTGACGGCAACGCATGATCTCGCGCTGAGCCACGCCGAAGTCCTGCGCGGTATCCTTCTGCGGAAGAAGATGTAAAGCGGGTCGTCGGTTGGCTCGCCACGTCATGCCTCCGCTCGCCGCGGACATCCCGCTTGGGCGGGTAATGCGTGGGAGCTTCAGCCGAGCTTTTTGCGCGCCAGCGCCGCACCCTCGACCAGCGCTTTGAGCTTTCCGGCGGCGATATCACGACTCATCGGCGCCATGCCGCAATTCGTACAGGCGATGAGGTTTTGCGCAGGAACGTGTTCAGTCGCCGCTGCGATGACGCCGGCGATTTCTTCCGGCGTTTCGATCGCGTCGCCGGCGACATCGATGACGCCGATCAACACATCCTTATTGTTTAAAAGCCCGAGCACGCTGATCGGCACGTGAGAGTGGATGCATTCAAGCGACACTTGATCGATCCGGCTTTTGGCGAGTGCCGGGAAGAATTCTTCGTATTGACGCCACTCGGAGCCGAGCGTCGCTTTCCATTGAACATTCGCAGGGATGCCATAGCCGTAGCAGATATGCACCGCGGTCTTGCACGAAACGCCGTCAATCGCTCGATGCAGTGCCTCGATCCCCCAACCGGCGGCGGCTTCCATGTAAACATTGAAGGCCGGCTCGTCGAACTGAATGACGTCGACGCCATCGGCTGCAAGGCCGCGCGCCTCCTCGTTGAGCAGCGCGGCGAAAGCCATGGCCATCTTCACCCGATCGCCGTAATGAGCATCGGCGATGGTGTCGACGAGCGTCATCGGTCCCGGCAACGTGAATTTCAATCTTTTCTTGGTGTGCGCGCGTGCGAGCCGCGCCTCGCGGGCGTGCACGCGCGAGCGCAAGCGTAGCGGCCCGACCACGGTCGGGCACATCGCCTTATAGCGGTCGTTGCGGATGCCCATTTCGACGCGCTTGTTGAAATCGATGCCGTCGACCGCTTCAAGAAAACCATGCACGAAGTGCTGGCGCGACTGTTCGCCGTCGGCGACGATGTCGATGCCGGCGTCCTCCTGAAGCTTGATCGCCAGAAGCGTGGCGTCGTCCTTCGCCGCCGCGAGCTCTTCGCCTTCGAGGCGCCATGGCGCCCAGAGCTTATTGGGCGCGGCGAGCCAAGCCGGCTTGGGCAGGCTCCCGGCAATTGTCGTCGGAAAAAGCGTTTCATTGTTTGTCATTGTGATCGGGATCGCGGTTATCAGGTGATCGACAAGGCAGCGGGTGGCCGCCAATCATACAGCCAATCGTAATGACGCAAGAGCCGCTCGCCCGCCATGATGCGCATCGCCGTGTTTCGGAACATAGCGGCTAGGTTACCGCGGTGATAGCGCTCGCCATTGCGCGCCGCCAGCCGCTGCACCTTGCGGGTGCGCCCGCGCCGAATGGCGGAATAGGTTTTCCAGGCATCCTCGGGATCGTCCGGCATGCGCATGAGACATTGCGCCGCGACACTTGCGTCCTCAATCGCCATAGCCGCGCCCTGCGCCAAAAAAGGAAGCGTCGGATGCGCCGCGTCGCCAAGCAGCGCCACCGCCCCATGCGCGAAATTTGCGAGTGGTGGTCGGTCGTAAAGCGCCCATTTCAGCCAGGCGTCGGGCAGGCGGATGAGGGACTGGGCTTGCGGCGCCCAGCCGGTCGCCGCGCAGCGCTGCAAGAGTTCGATCCGGCTCGCGGCCTCGCTCCAGGTCCGCCCGCTCCACGCGTCGGCCGTGATGACGACGAGGTTGATCAGTCTGCCGCCTTTGACCGGGTAATGGACGAGGTGAGCATCGCGCGCGAGCCAGAGGTGGATCATCGGTTCGCGGAATTCGGGCGCAACCTCCGTCGCCGGGACCAGCGCCCGCCAAGCGGTGCGGCCGGCGAAGTGTGGCTCATCTTTGTGGCCGAGCCGCCGGCGCGAGCCGGACCACAATCCGTCGGCGGCGATCAGCGCTTGGCCGTGTTCGCTCCACAGACCGCCGCGGCCGCGCAGCGAGACGGTGACGCCATGCGGATAACTGGCGAAATCCTCCAGAGCCATTCCAAGCCGAATCACGACACTGAGATCTTGCGTCGCAGCGGCGCTCAACACGGCCTGCAGATCGCCGCGATGGATCATCCAATAAGGCGCGCCGTAACGCTGCGCCGCTTGCTCGCCAAGCGGGATCCGCACGATTTCGCGCCCGTTGCGCGCCCCAAGCACGCGTATCCCGACCGGCGCCACCACATGCGGCCGCAGCCGATCGGCCAGTCCGAGACCGATCAGGATCCGCGTCGCATTCGGAGAGAGTTGAATACCGGCACCGGTTTCTTCTAGCCGCTCGGCCTGTTCGAACACGACCACGCGAAAGCCGTTGCGCGCGAGCGCGAGCGCAGCCGTAAGCCCGCCGATGCCCGCACCCGCGATAATAACCGTGCGCGCGTTCGGCGACGGCATTGGACGATGTCTAGACTGGTTCGCTTTTCAAGGCGCAGGCCGGTGGCACCGCTTCATTGGGTGCGAGCGTCTTATTGTACCGGTAGAGCGTCGAGCAATACGGGCAGACGAATTCCGCATCGTCGCCCATGTCGCAGAAGACATGCGGATGATCGAACGGAGGCAAGGCGCCGACGCACATGAATTTGGTGGCGCCGATCTCGATCAAGGCAACCCCAAGATCGTTATGAAAATGCGGAACTATCGTGTCTGTCATGTGGTTGGCTTGCTCGGTGCGGAAGGAACGCACCATACCGGCCCGACATTGAGATTTCCACCGATCGAGAGTGAAAAAAGCCGCAATGTGAGCTATGACAGGTTCGGATTAAGGCCACAATGCAAAACGCTGACTGCGAACGCCTTCTCGGCAAACGTCTTTTCGCCATAACGCGCCACCCGGTGGCTGCGCTTGTTGCGGGTGTTCTTTGCGCCACGGCCGCGGGCTTTTTCATTCGCGGCGGCCTGGCCGAGCATGATCGACTGGCCGCGGCCGATGATCCGGTGGCGATCAGCGATCGCGCGCTGGCGCAATCGTTCAACCGCGACGTCGCGGAGCGCGAAATCCGCGCCGCGCTCGCCGCGGACGATGTTGATCTTGCGCAAAGCTTCGTGGCGCTTGCGACGGATCGCAACGTGGCGATCGATCCGGGCCTGACCGATGCCGTCGGGAAGGCCGGCAAGGAGCAAGCATCGGTTACGTCCACCGCCGGACGATTTGTGCACGGTCTGTGGACCGGCGAACCGAGCGATCTCGCAAGTCTCGCCGGAACCGCATTCGGCGACCTCTTTGTTTTCGGCGACATTCGCGACGCCGCGCGAGAGGGAACGCGGTACCTGAGCGGACGGCAATACGATCCCTGGATTTTGGGCCTTGCCGGCGCAGGCTTGGCGATCACGGCTTTGACCTATTCCAGCCTCGGCGCGACCACGCCGGAGCGCGTCGGCATTTCCCTCATCAAAGGCGCAAAGCGCACCGGCCGTTTGAACCCGGTCCTTGCCGTGCGCGCCGCGCGCGAGGCTGTGAAAGTCGAGGATGCCGGCGGCCTCATCGATCTTGCGGAAAATGCTGGACGTGTCGAGAGCAAAGCCGGCACGCAGGCCGCGCTCGACACGCTTGCCGTCGCGGAGGAGCCGCAAGATGTATCGCGAATGGCGCGGCTTGCCGCGGCCAATGGCGGCAAGACGCGAGCGATCGTCAAACTGCTCGGCCGCGCCGCGATCGTGCTATCGGCGAGCGCGCTCGACATTGCGTTCTGGATCTTCTGGGCCGCGATTGCCGCGCTCGGCTTCTGCTCGTCCTGCAAGGCCGCCGTCGAGCGATTAACCCAGCGCGCGATCAACAAGCGAAAGCTGCGCATCGCCAACGCTTAAGGCCCAGTTCATCCCTTGACCAGCGGACAAGCCGGATTGGGCGGAGCGAACGCCTGTTCGCCGGGGATGTGCGCCAGGATCGTGTAATAGTCCCAGGGATATTTCGATTCCTCCGGCCGTTTGACCTGCGCCAGCATGAGGTCGTGCACCATCAACCCGTCTTCGCGCAGATGTCCGTTGCGGGCGAAGAAATCCTCAACCGGCATTTCGCGCATTTTGGCCGCCACTTTGAGCGGATCGTCGGTGCCGGTGGCTTGGATCGCCTTGAGGTAGTGGATCACCGAGGAATAAACGCCAGCCTGCCACATTGTCGGCATGCGGCCGATCTTGGCGAAGAAGCGCTTCGACCATTCGCGGGTCTTGTCGTCCATGTCCCAATAAAACGAGGTGGTCAGTAGTAATCCCTGCGCCGCCTTAAGCCCGAGCGAATGGACGTCCGTGATCAGGACCAGTAGTCCCGCCATTTGCTGACCGCCGGCGAAAACACCGAACTCGCCGCCGAGCTTGATCGCGTTGACATTGTCGGGCGGGCCGCTGGCGAGCCCGATGATTTTCGCTTTCGAGGTCTGCGCCTGGAGAATGAATGACGACAGATCCGGTGTGGCGAACGGATGCGCCACCGAACCGACCACCTTGCCGCCGTTCTGGACGATCACCTGTGTGGCGTCGCGCTCAAGCGAATGGCCGAAAGCATAGTCGGCGGTGAGGAAAAACCACGTGTCGCCGCCGCGCTTGACCACTTCTTGCGCCGTGCCGACGGCGAGCGCGTGGGTGTCGAACACCCATTGCATCGTATAGGGCGAGCAGAACTTGCCGTGGAAATCCGCGGTGCCGGTCGAATGCGTGATGAAGAGCTTCTTGCGCTCGTTCGCCACTTGTTGGACGGCAAGGCCGACCGCGGAGACCGGCACGTCGACAATCAGATCGACCTGGTCGGTGTCGTACCATTGTCGCGCGATCCCCGCCGCGACATCGGGCTTGATCTGATGGTCGGCGGAAATCACCGTGATCGGCTTGTCCAGCACCTTGCCGCCAAAATCCTCGACCGCCATTTGCGCGGCGGCGACCGATCCGAGACCGGTTGCCGTCGCCGCCGGTCCGGACAGATCGGTGAGCACGCCAATCTTCACGACATCGTCGGAAACCTGCGCCCGCGCGATGTTGACGGAAAACGCGATCGGAATTGCAAGGCAGGCAAGCCACACTCGGGGCATGATGTTTCTCCTGCTATAACGACACCCTAGCCCGATCCGCCAATGACATCACCAGAGACTTTCCTGCAGCGGCAGTTGGATCGTATGGTCGCGACATGCCGCGGTTTATCCATGACGGGGTTGAAATCGCCTTCCTGGACGAGGGGGAGGGCGATCCGGTTGTGCTCGTGCACGGGTTTGCGTCGAACAAGGAGGTGAACTGGGTCGCTCCCGGATGGGTCACGACACTCGTGCGCGCAGGCTGCCGCGCCATTGCGCTCGACAATCGCGGACACGGCGCCTCCACCGAGCTTTACGAGCCGTCCGCCTATCACAGCGCGATCATGGCGGAGGATGTGAGCGCGCTTCTTGATCACCTCGGCCTGATGCGGGCCGACATCATCGGCTATTCGATGGGAGCGCGGATCACAGCCTTTCTGGCGCTCAAACATCCCGATCGGGTGCGCGCGGCGGTGCTCGGCGGCCTTGGCATCCATCTGGTCGAAGGCGTCGGCCTGCCGGAATCGATCGCAATGGCGCTTGAGGCGCCGTCGCTTTCTAATGTGACGGATCCGACCGCCTACTTATTCCGCGCCTTTGCCGAGCAGACGAAATCCGATCTGCGGGCGCTCGCGGCCTGCATACGCGGCTCGCGCCAGACGCTCAGCCGCGCCGAAGTCGGGCAAATCGCGGTCCCGCTTGTGGTCGCGGTCGGCAGCGAGGATCGGATCGCGGGTTCGCCCGAAGAGCTCGCCGCGCTTATTCCCGGGGCTGAGGCACTTGTCATTCCCGGCCGGGACCACATGTTGGCCGTCGGTGACAAGGTGTTTAAAGGCGGTGTGCTCGAATTTCTCGCAAAGCGGCCATAACTAGGTCATTGACCTAGATGTATTAGGTCTCTGGCCGACAATCGCGGCCGCCGGCCTTACTACGCCGGCGTCCGTTATGATAGTAAGTTCCAATACTTCCGGGAGACACTGCGATGGCGCAGCATCAGGTAAAACCGGCTCTCGATATGCTTGACCCGGTTTGGGGGCGGATTCGCCGGGAAGCCGAGGAAATCGTACGGCGCGAGCCCGAGCTCGCGGCCTTCATCTATTCGACCGTGCTCCATCACGACACGCTCGAAGCGTCTGTTACCAATCGGTTGGCCGGCCGGCTCGATCATCCGGCCCTATCCGGCGAATTGATCCGCCAAGCCTACGCCGACGCCTTGGACGACGTTCCAGCCATCGGCGAAGCCTTCCGGGCCGACCTCATGGCGACAGTCGATCGCGATCCGGCGACCCATCGCCTGATCGAACCTGTTTTGTATTACAAGGGCTTTCATGCCATCCAAACCCATCGCTTGGCCCATTGGCTCTGGATCAAGGGCCGTCGCGACTTCGCGCTTTATCTGCAGAGCCGCTCGTCGGCGGTGTTTCAATGCGACATCCATCCCGCGGCGCAGATCGGCCGCGGCATTTTCCTCGACCATGCCAGCGGGCTTGTGGTCGGGGAAACGGCCGTGATCGAGGACGACGTTTCGATATTGCATGACGTCACGCTCGGCGGCACCGGCAAGGAAAGCGGCGATCGTCATCCGAAAATCCGCTACGGCGTCATGATCAGCGCCGGCGCTAAAATTCTCGGCAATATCGAAGTTGGCCATTGTGCCCGCGTTGCCGCCGGCTCGGTTGTCATCAAGTCTGTCCCGAACAACGTCACCGTGGCGGGTGTGCCGGCCAAAGTGATCGGCGTCGCCGGCTGCCCCGAACCGGCACGATCGATGGATCAGATGTTTCAAGACGAGCTGTAACGATTTGATTGTTGCCCCTTGCCGTGCGTGCTATGCGGGCGGAGAATTGCACGTGGGAAGTCTTTTTCGAGGGTTCCGTGCTCTCGTTTTCCGTATCTTTTCCGTGTCTTGGGTTTGGAGATAGGCAGTGGATGTCCAGGAAGTTCGCAAGCTTGACGCTTACCTGAAGAAGCTGTTCGGCAATGCCCGCGTCCGCGTCGTCCCACGACCGAAGAAAGAGGACTCGGCCGAGGTCTATGTCGGCGATGAGTTCATTGGCGTCTTGTTCGTCGACGACGAGGATGACGAGCGTTCCTACAATTTCCAGATGGCCATTCTCGGCACGGATCTGGAATAGCCGCTTTCACTTCTTATCGGGATGCAGTTGCCCGGCCAATCGGTCGAGGCCTACGGCGACTTTGCGCCAATCGATCAGCCAATCCCGCGGAAAGCGCATCGTGATTTCGGCCGTGTCGAGCGCGCGTTCGTTGATGCAGGTGCCGGGAACAGCGCGGTCCCGGCGGGTGCAACGCGCGAAAAACTGTTCGGGACTGCTGGCGCTATAGATCAGATCTTCGCCGTCGTAGGGCGTACCGCTGCGGAACGACAGACTAGCGAGTCCGTCGGGGCTGGTGCTGGTTTGCCCTTCGACGTAGCGCGGATAGATCGTTCGCAGCCGCTCGAGCGGCGGCAGCACGCCGTTCAACCCCTCGATCGTCACGAACAAACGCTCTTTTTCAGGTTCGGCGGCGGCGGCAATCGCATTGGCGGCGCTGAGCGGTGGTTTTCGGTCGGGCTTGTCGTCGGCTTGCGGCGGTGTCAACGACGGCCACGCAAAGGCGAGGTCGACGCGGTCGTGCTCCCCAGGATGGCGTTGCACGGTTTCGCGGATCGCCGCCGGCGGAATTTCGAACAGCACTCCAGCGACGGTTATCGGCAGCGCCGGCGCGTCGAGCGCAACCGGATCGCTCGGCCAGGTCGGCCATAACGCGTAGGAGATGAATGCCGTGGCGCCGGCGACAAGCAGTACGATAAAAGCGAAGGGCCAAGTAAAAACGCCGTTGAAAACGCCGTATTTGCGGCGACGCGTTGCGGCGCGATGCGCCGCGTTTCGGGGCGCGGGCTGATGCGCGGTCGGTTGATGGGCCTGGGATCGGTGAACGGCGTGCGCCGTCATTGTTTTCTGCCGCCTTGCACGAATCGCGGCGCTAGTATGGCACGCGCGGCTGCGTTGCTAAGGCACGATCCAGAAAAGCTTGCTCAGAGGCTGACTTGCCGATGCTTACTGAGATTTCGACGGCGCTGCGTTCGAAGGCATCGCGCTCGATGGCGCTGCGTTCGCTGGCGTGGCCGCTTGCGCCTTCGCCGGCGCGCCGATTTGCGCCGCCAGCGTTGCGGCGATCTTGGCATGCGCCGCGGCATTAAAATGAATGTGGTCCCATTGGTAAAAATCGGGCGGGATGGTCGGCGGATCGTAGACGATGACGCGGATGCCGCGCGCGTGCAGACGCGCCACCATGGCCGCGATATTGGCGGCGCGCGCTTCCTTGGTGCCGAAGAAGCGCAGATCGTTGGCGCCGGGCTGCAAGATCACGATGTCGGTGCCTTTTGGCACCACTTCGTCGAGGCGGCTGCGCATGCCGGCGGTCACGTCGCCGAGGCGGCCGGCATTGGTGACGTGAGCATCGATGCCCTTTTTGCGCAGGAGGGCTTGGAGGACAGCGGGGTAGGCGTTCTGTTCGCCGACGCCCCAGCCGGACGTATTGCTGGCGCCGATCGCCACGATGTTGAGCGCCTGCGCCTTGACCGGCAAAGCAAGCGCCAGAACAGCCGCAATCGCTAAGCCTTTGATGCGGAACGTCATTGATAGAGCTCCGTCGAGTGGCGGGACCTGCCGTGATTAACCTTTCTTTAATCATGTCCTAGCGGCGGCCGGCTTCCTCTGCAATGGCTTGCCAGTGCGGATTTGGTCGATGCTCGCAGTCTTGTCAGCGCTAGCGCCGGAAACGATCGACACGCTCTTCTCGCTTGCCTTCGGTTTCGCGGTGGCGGGCTTGTGTGCGAGCGGCTATCGCCTGTTCAGTCGGCATTTCCCGAGCTTTCGCCTGCTCGAGATGGGGCCGATGCCGGCGCGATTTGCGGCAATTCCGCTGCTCATCTTTTCCGCGCCCTTCATCATCATGCGCAATACAGTCCGCTTCCGCCGCCTCGAAGGGCTCGGCGCCGAAGTCGTGACGCTGGCCTCCCTGATTGCCGGGTTGTGGAGCCTGATGTCGGGAACGGTAGTCGTTCTTGCTTTGCAGACGCTCTTCTGAACCAGCGCCGCGCGGGAACGCGTGCCATCCGGCGGCTTGCGGGAGTGGCGCCAATTTCCGATCCTGCTTCCGATGATGCGTCGTCCGAACTTGCTTCCGACTTTGCGCGTGCGATCTTGCGCCCGGATGCGCAGGCCGGATCGCGCCGCAATCGCGATGAGACAGGCATGATTTACGAACTGGACGGAATACATCCGGAACTGCCGGAGGAGGGCCGTTGTTGGATTGCGCCGACGGCGACTCTTATCGGCAAGGTGCGGCTCGCGGCCGATACCAGCGTCTGGTTCGGCGCCGTCCTGCGCGGCGACAATGAATGGATCGAGCTCGGCGCGCGATCCCAGATCCAGGACAACGCGACGCTGCACACCGATCCCGGTTTTCCCATGACCATCGGACCGGACTGCGTCATCGGTCACAATGTCGTCCTGCACGGCTGCACGATCGGCGCCAACAGCCTGATCGGCATGGGCGCGATCGTGCTCAACGGAGCGCGCATCGGCGACAATTGTCTCGTCGGCGCCGGCGCGCTGATCACCGAGGGCAAAACGTTTCCTGGCAAATCGCTCATCGTCGGCGCGCCGGCGCGCGCGGTCCGCACGCTCGACGATGCCGCCATCAAAGGGATAGCCGCCGGAGCGGATATTTACGTCCGCCGGTTCAAGCAATATGCGAAAGCGCTCAAGCCGGTTCGCTGATTCGGCTTCACACCACGGCCGATGCGGAACGACACGCAATCAATCGCTTGCGCGCAAAAGCAAATCGCTGACGGAAGGAATCGTCGCCAATTTTGCCGACGACTGGGGCGATCACAGCGATGCCGCCGGGTGACATATCGACCACCTGGCAGGGAAATTCGCGGCGATCGGCCAACATGTAGCGGCCCACCAGACTGACCTTCACCC
>JBAPZR010000656.1:0-1532 GCA_049285335.1 Xanthobacteraceae bacterium
CAAATGTCCAGCGCGCTGAACATTTCCGTGGCATTTCGCGTGGCGCAACCGTGCGGCAGTCTCAATGTTGTTGGGGCAAGCGCAATCAATGTTGTTGGCGCAAACGCAAAGGCGCAACCACAATCGCCGCATCAAATGCGCAGAGCATTACTTGCTGGGCGGTTTGATTCTCCACTTACCCGTCACAAACACGAACGCAATTGCGAACAGGATCAAGAAGATCACGAGTGGTCACCATTTCAATCCATCGCGGAATTTGCATTACAGTTCGCGCTCCACGAAAACATGCATCCTCGCCAATGGAGGAGGCGCTGGAAGATGATGAATTAGCGCACGACCGGCAACCGGGCGGTCTTTTGGCTAGCAGGTGACGCCTGTCGCGCAGCGCCGTGCCGCACGCCGATGGCGCCGATTGACTCCTGCAACACTAGCTGCGCTGCCCGGATGACCAACGCGGGCTTGCGCTTGGTCAATAGACAAAACGATGCCTGATATTGCCGAACGTTCGACCGACATCGGCATTGCGCAAAGCACCGCACCAGTCGCAGCTGCTGCGCAGATAAGCGCGGCTTTCTTGTAGAATGTCGACATGATCTTCTCCGTTTTTGAATGGTTAGATTTCCAGGATCGCCAAGATCAAAAAAACGGCTCCCTTCCTCAGTGCCAGCGGGCGCGATGGATCGCCACCCGGCGGGCGGCCCAGCCGCCATAGCCATAACCTGGATAGCCGCCGGAGGCGTAAAGCGACCGATAGCCATAGCCTGGATAGCCGGAGGCGTAAGACCCATAGCCATAGCCTGAATAGCCGGAGGCGTAAGACCCGTACCCATGAGCCGGATAGCCGTAGCTGCCGTAGCTGTAGCCTGGATAGCCGGAGGCCCCGTAATACGACCCGACGCCGTAAGCAGCAGCTGTTCCGTAGACCGCGCGGCGATATGCCCTTCGGTGGACGCCTGCAACGCTAAAGGGCGTTAGCGGTCGTCCTAGTCGGGCTTCAGCACTGTCAAGGGATAACTTCACAGTCTTTTGCGACCATTGAAGCGAGAAAGGGGCCGCACACAGAATAGCGGCGCCCATTATAACAGTACTGACAGCGGTAAGCCTTTTCATGAACTTCCTCCACTAGTGACCCCCTGGGGAGGAATTAGACACACGCACTGGCGGCTTCGTTGAGATAAATCAAGAAAGAGCACTAAACCATCGTTTAGCGGCACGCTCATTGGTTTAGTTTTCAGCCTGAGAGCCATCGCTCGATCTACTCATTCACCACCGACGTGATCGTATTTTTCTTACGATAATGACAGTGCCGAGAGTTTTACAAAGCCGTTAGCGGCTCTGTTTGTCCGACGGTGCCCTTGCCCGCAATTTGGCACGTGCAACCAGTTCTTTGGCGTCAGACGGCATGACATCCGGTTATCGCAGTTTTTATGTGCGCGCCTAGGATCCCGTTGCCAATCTCGAGCGTGTCATGACAAAGAAGTGTTTAATTTCCGTTGTTGATGATGATCAGTGCGTCCGCGAGGGCTTGAAAC
>JBAPZR010000657.1:0-1578 GCA_049285335.1 Xanthobacteraceae bacterium
TATTTCTGGTCAGGGTCTACTTGCCTGGCTGAGTGGAAGACAATCTGCCTCGCTTCATTCATGATAGCGCGCCTTGGCCACCGAGCAGGCGGCCTCGTTCATTTTTGGATTGGGTAAGCGTCGTTTCCTGTTTACGACGCAGTTGTAATCCCGACAACGGGATCGCAACCGGTGCATTGATCTGGCTCAAAGCCCCACTGCCTACGGTCGTTGTCGCCCCGAGAGACGGGTAGCTCAGTGAGCGCGTTACTCACAAACTCTGACGGCGGGATATGTCCACATGCCCCGGTATTCGTCCCATACCGGCTGTCCCTGTGTCCAATAGCAAGCCGGAGCTACGTACAACGGTGGCGGTGGCGGTGGTGCGTAATAGCGCGGCCCGGCGACTGCCGCTCCGACGATGGTTCCCGCGGCGAGGCCACCTATGATTCCAGCCGCAACATCCCCGCCACCCGCCCGCACCGGCGTGGTGACAGAGACAGATAGGGCCAGCGACGCTGTCACCGCTGACACAATGGACAATCTCGTCATTTTTCTGACCCCCGTGGTCCAAATATCCCGACCGAACAGTAGGCCAAATTCCTAACCGAGAGATTAGCGACGGCAGGAAACGGCAGTCATGGCCTCAAAACGTCCCAGAGACGGCCGCTGGTGAGTCGAAGTGTCGTCACCGATATCGGCTACTGTTGACGCCCTCACAATTGACAGCCCTCAGTACTGGCCCCAGCTGCGCAGAGCTGGGGTCAGTCTATTTGTGAGGTTTCCCGTCACTGCAGTGGATAGGTCGTGACTTTCGAATGTAAAGCGTTGCTTGAGCGAACGTGTGAGTTAGTTTGTTTCTTAAAGTCCACTGGAGGGAAACTCATGCGAGCGATATTGACAGGACTAGTTTTCGCCGGCGTCCTGAATCTCGTGTGCTATCAAAGTGCAGACGCCGTTCCAGCCGATGCAGCGGCAATGAACCTGGTTGCGACGACCGCATCAACAGTCCAGCGGGCGCAATTCTACGCGCGTCCGACACGGCACGGTGTCATCAAGTGCTACCGGCAATTCGTCGTGGGGCGCCCCGTCTGCCGCCATTTCTATCGTTGGTAAAGTTGGTGAAGCCCCGACCGAGAGGAAATGCGACCGGGGCTCCGGAGGTTCAGCCGAACGATTACGCGCTTACTCTCCGTTCGGCCTAGCGTGATCAAGTCAGCGATTTCCGACGTTCGTATGAGGCAACGGCGGCCTCGCAGCGGCGAGAGTCGAGTACCGGAAAGAGAGGCTTTTCCGGGGCGATGGAGCCGTGGGAGACGGCGAACCTGCTTAGCGTCGTAAGCCCCTAGCCATAGTTTCCGCTCCTCACTTGAGATACCCTCCCAATTCGCTTTCCCTCTCGGCGGGGAAATAATGACGTGGCGAATCATCCGGCCGTTTGGATTGTCGCGCAGGAACTGCCTAGCCTCCTCCAATCTTTTTCCATTCTCGGGATCGCGCGGGTTATCAATCAGTTTGAAGATCGGCCCATAACCCGGATCGGTTCTTTTCTGAACCTCGGTTTCGAGACGGTCTAGCCGCCGGCCAATCCGATTTGTC
>JBAPZR010000658.1:0-10836 GCA_049285335.1 Xanthobacteraceae bacterium
TTGAGCTCAATAGGTGTAATTGACAATTATCGGTTGAAAGATGGGCGGTTTATTAGCCGGTCCCCTTTGCCTGTCGAGGAGGTGCGTTATGGCGGCAACCTATAAAATTCTGATCATGGGAGCGTCATACGGCTCGCTCTTGGCGTCCAAAATCCTGTTCGGCGGCCACCAACTGCACCTGGTTTGCCTTCCCGCCGAGGCCGATCTGATCAATACCGAGGGCTTTCGCGTGCGGCTGCCGGTGCGCGGACGTAAGGAGCCGGTCGAACTCGATTCGCGCAAGCTTCCCGGCAAGGTCACCGCCGGCCCGGCGACCGGCGTCGATCCGAAGGACTACGATCTCGTTGGGCTTGCGATGCAGGAGCCGCAATATCGCTCGCCCGGCGTGCGCGAGCTTCTGGACGCGGTCGCCAAATCGCGCGTGCCGTGCATGTCGATCATGAACATGCCGCCACTGCCCTACATCAAGCGCGTTCCGGGGCTCGATTACGATGCGCTTAAGCCGGCCTATACCGATCCGAGCGTGTGGGATTCGTTCGATCCGGCGACCATCACCTTGAACAGCCCCGACCCGCAGGCGATCCGTCCGCCGGACGAAAAGGTCAATGTGCTGATGGTGACCTTGCCGACGAACTTCAAGGTGGCCCGCTTCGACGATGAAAAATCAACTGCGATCCTGCGCCAGTTGCAGAGCGAGATCGAAGCGATCCGCTACGAAACGCCAGAAGGCAAGATCGAACTGCCGGTCAAGCTGAAAGTCTACGATTCGATCTTTGTGCCGCTTGCCAAGTGGGCGATGTTGCTTGCCGGCAATTACCGCTGCGTCACCAAAGACGGAATGCGCACCACGCAAGAGGCCGTCTACAGCGATATCGAGACGTCCCGCTCGGTCTACAATTTCGTGTTCGATCTGTGCGTCAAGCTCGGCGCCAAGCCCGAGGACCTCGTGCCCTTCGAGAAATATGCCGCCGCCGCGCAGTCCCTGACGCGGCCTGCATCCGCGGCGCGGGCGCTGCAGAACGGCGCGCCGTTCATCGAACGCGCTGACAAGCTCGTGCAGCTCATTGCCAGGCAGAAGGGCATGAGCTACCCCGAGATCGATGCACAGGTTGCGCTGGTTGATGCACGGCTTGAGGCCAACCGCAAGAAGCAGGCCGCCTAGTAATAATCCGTCGCCCCGGCCTACAAAAAATCGACCGGGGTTATGCGATCTTGATATCCTGCCAGAAGCCGAATCGCCCCCCGACCTGTCGCATTTCCGGGCGCGGGGCCTCGTAGCACCATGCGGCGCGCTTGTGCCGCTTGCCGCCGGCGATCACGTCATAGAATTGCACTCCGTGGGGACAGGCGTGATCGTCCGCGGTCTTCTCGGCCTTTTCGAGCCAGTCCAGACGGACCGCCGCACGCGGGAAGTACTGATACCCCCGGCATTCGATGATGTCGTCGCTTTCGGCGACCACTAGCTCGTCGACCACTGCTTTCATGACCATCTCCTGCATCGCCCGCTCATCTGCACGAAATAAATATAGATGCTGTGGGGCCCAAATGGCTCGCGTCTAAAAAGCCAATAGGGACGGGTGTATCCGAACGGCCACACTGTCTAACAAAGTTTGGAAGTTTTCCAACGAACGCATAAAAAGTCAGCATTTGCTTTCGTTTTAATCTTGGCAGTTCCACTCAATAACCTAAAAATTTGTGACAGTTGGCGTCCCTCCCGGGTAACGGCGTCAAAGCAATGGGGTTTTGCGGGTTCCGTCGGCATAGGCGCGCCGGCCCGCAGAAGAGGTCAAAAAGGGGCACGTTATGAAGAAAGTCGCTTTATCGCTGGTGCTTGTGGCCGGTTTGGCCACAACTGCAATGGCCGCCGACATGGCAACCAAGGCGCCGCCGGCGCCGCCCGCGCCGCCGCCTTCACCGTGGGATGTCGCGATCACAGCCGCGTTGATGACCGATTACAATTTCCGCGGCATCACCCAGTCTGCGCATAGGCCCTCGACCCAGGCAGGCTTCGAGCTGCGCTACACGCAGAGCCCGCAATGGCAATACTACGCTGGTCTCTCCGGCGAGAGCATCGACTTCCCGAACCGCGCCGCGGCGGAAATCGACTTCTACGGCGGCGTGCGGCCGACGTTCGACAAACTCGCCCTCGATTTCGGTGTTTGGTACTACTATTACCCTGGCGGCGAGTGCTTCAATCCAAACGTGAATACACCGTGCGCTCCGAACGGCTCGAACATCCCGCAATCGTTACCCAACGGCAACGTCGTCAAAGCCAACGTAAGCTTCATTGAAGGTTACGCAAAGGCGACCTACACGTTCAACGATCAGTGGGCGGCGGGCATCCAGGAATGGTATTCGCCGTCGGTCCTCAACTCCGGCGCCGATGGCTGGTACACGGTCGGCAACCTCACTTACACCGTGCCGAGCGCCATGCTGCCGAGCGGGATCGGGATGTTGGTCTCCGGCGATCTCGGCTACTGGGCCCTGGGCACCAGTGACAATTTCTACTGTACGGCCACCGCAGGAGGTCCTTCTCCAGTTCCTCCAGCCTGCGGCGCGCCGTTCCCGAACGGTATTCCCTACACCAGCTATTGGAACTGGGACGCCGGTGTCTCCTTCACCTACAAGGCCTTCACGCTCGACCTGCGCTACTACGACACCAACCTGAGCAAGGCCGATTGCAACGCCTTTACCAGCGATCAAACCGATGCGGGCGTCGCGTTCTCACCCATCAATCAGCCGAACCTTCCCGGTTCGAGCTGGTGCGGTGCGACCTTCATCGGCAAGCTGTCGTTCGCGACCAACCTGAGCAACATCAAGTAACGACGGCTCAGCGATCCAAACAAAACCGGCCGGCGGCGGGAACGTTGCCGGCCGTTGCTTTTGCCGGAGGAGGAAAAACTCCGCTCACTCCGCCGCAGAAACCAGCGGGACGTCGCGCACCTCGGATGCGCCGTCGCTCACGGTCACTTCGACGCGGCGGCGGTGGAACGCGCTCAACGTGGAGCGATGGCCGATCGAGATAATCGTTGCTCCTTTGAGCCGCTCTTGCAGCAGGCGATAAAGCATTGCTTCCGCCGGTTCGTCGAGCGAGGCGGTCGCCTCGTCCAAGAACAGGTAATCCGGCTCCTGAAGGAGGACGCGAGCAACGGCGAGACGTTGTTGCTCGCCGTGCGAGAGCATGCGGTTCCAATGGGCTTCTTCGTGGAGCCGCTCGGCCCATTGCTCAAGACCGACGGCGATGAGCGCCTCGGCAAGGCGAGCATCGTCGAACGTGCCAAGACGTCCCGGATAGCTCAACGCGGCGGCAAGCGACGCCACCGGGAAATAAGGCCGCTGCGGCAGCAGCAGCACTCTGGCGTCCTCCGGCGTCGTCACCCGGCCCGATCCGAACGGCCAAATCCCGGCGATCGCGCGGAACAACGTCGATTTGCCGGCGCCGGAGGGCCCCGTCACCAGCACGCGCTCGCCGGGCGCCAAGCTGATGTGGTCCGCATCGATTAGCGGCTCGCCATGGGGCAAATTGACCTTGAGGCGATCGATCGAAATGACGTTCGTGTTGTCGCGCGGCAAGACTTCGATCACTGGCGGAGTCAACGCCACATTGCGTGCGGCAGTGATTGCGTCCTCGAAGCCTGACAAACGAGTGACCACCGCGCGGTACTGCGCG
This sequence comes from Xanthobacteraceae bacterium, assembly GCA_049285335.1. Classification (GTDB taxonomy): domain Bacteria; phylum Pseudomonadota; class Alphaproteobacteria; order Rhizobiales; family Xanthobacteraceae; genus BOG-931. Next base: position 3,671 of record JBAPZR010000658.1, read on the forward strand.
ATCGATTGGTAGGCCGTGACGAAATAGGATAAGGCGCTCTGGACACTATTGAATGCGGATCCGGTCTGCATCAGTCCGCCAAGTTGCATCGCGCCCGAGAAATAAACTGGACTGACCATCAAATAAGGAAAAATCACCGACGCCTGGGAGTAGCTTTGAGTGAAGAAGGTCAGCTTCTTCTGGCGTTTCATGATCGCGATCCAATTGGTCACGATATTGCCGAAGCGATCGAGATGGCGTTCGCGTTCGGCCGGCTCGCCATGCAGGGCCGCGATCTGCTCCGAATTCTCGCGCGTGCGCACGAGATTGAATCGGAAATCGGCTTCGAAACGCTGTTGCTGGAAGTTGAGCGGAATGAGCGGCCAGCCTATGCGATGCGTTAGAATTGTGCCGAGCACCGCATAGACCACCGCCGCCCAAACCAGATAGCCCGGGATAACCATCCAGCCAAACAAGCGCAGCGGCGCCTCTTCCGACAACGTCCACAGAATGACGACGAATGAGCACAACGTCACGAACGAGCTCAAGAGGCCGATGCCGATCGAGAGCGTCTGCTGCACAAACATCTGCAGGTCGTCGGCGATACGTTGGTCCGGATTGTCGGCCGCGTCGCCAAGAAGCTGCATGCGATAGTGATTGGCGGTGTTGAGCCACTGCCGCAGATAAGTCTGCGTCATCCAGCGCCGCCAGCGGATCTGCAGCCAAAGGTTCAGATAGTTCTGATAGACCGCCAGCACGGTATAGATTGCGGCGATAACGCAAAAAAACAGAACGGCGCTGAGAAAGGCTTCCCAGTTACGGTCCTGCAGCGTGTTGTAAAATCGATTGTACCATTGGTTTAGAATCACATTGATGGCCACGATCGACAATTCGATCGCGATCACGGCGGCGAGCAGGATTCGCCCCGGCCAGCGGTCTTCCGATCGGAAATAGGGAAGGGCCAAACGCCCTATGGTGGCGAGCGTTGCAGCGAGACGTTTCACGAAAGACCTCCTGGATATAGGGAATGGACGCCAGGCAATGCCGATCGATCAACGATCATCGGAAACCGACACAAACGAGGCGAGCTTCGGCCACTGGTCCAAAGCGAATGCTGCGTTGCACTATCACGAAGTCATCCACATTGGCAGGGGGCCTGCGGCACTGTGCGACCCTGCTCAGATGGCTATCGCGACGGAAATAGCCTAAAATTGCGAAGGGGTAAGGGTTCGCCTGGGATGCAGGGAACGGACCCGCTGCGTCCGCAAGCACGATCAAGAAAAGAAAACAGCAGAAGCCCTTAGGGCTCATTGGGGAGAATCGTCCATGTTTACGCAAATTCTCGATCCCACCGGGAACCTGTTCCTGACCTGGGTGGTAGCGCTCATTCCGGTCGTCCTGCTTTTGGTCCTCTTGGCGGGGTTCCGCTTGTCGGCCTGGCTTGCCGTTCTGATCGCCTCGATCGTGACCTTTGTGCTTGGCCTTTGGGTTTGGAAGATGCCGCTCGGCGATGGCACACTCGCCTATCTTTACGGCGCCGCGACCGGCATTTGGAACGTCAATTGGATCACGTTTTGGGGCGTGATGTTGTTCAATACGTTGGTCGTGACTGGCGCGTTCGAGAAGCTGCGGCGCTGGCTGGTGCAGCAGGGTACCCGCGACGTGCGGGTGCAGACTATTCTGTTCGCCTGGGCCTTCGGCGCCTTGCTCGAAGGGCTGGTCGGCTTCGGCTACCCGTGGGCCTTCGTCGCCCCCATCCTGATCGCAATTGGCATACCGGACCTCGATGCCATTCGCGTCGCCGCCATCGCCAATAACGCACCGGTTTCCTACGGCGCCCTGGGTGCGCCCATCATCGCGCTGGCGACGGTGACGGCCGGCGTGCTTGGCATGAATTTCGTCGACCTTTTGCCAATCTACTCAGCCTCGGTCGGCAAGATCGTCGCCATCCTCGCTTTGCTGCCGCCCTGGATCTTGCTCTACTTGGTATCGGGCCGCCAAGGCATGTGGTCGGCTTGGCCACTCGCCATCGTTGGCTCGCTTGGCTATATCGCCGGCCAGTTGCCCACCGCCATTTATCTCGGCCCGTTCCTGCCCGACGTGATCGGCTCGATCGTCTGCTTCGTGGCGCTACTCATCCTGCTCAAGCTGTGGCGGCCATCGCAGATCCTGGCTTACGGCGGCGCACCGGTCACCGGCGACACGCGGGCGGAAGCGCACGGCCTTTCCGGCGGCGACTTCGCCACGGCTTGGCTGCCGATTGCAGTCCTCATCGCGGTGGTGGTTGCTTGGACAGGGCCATGGTCGCATTTACCGTCGATCGTGTTGGCGCATTACGCGGTCACGGCCGATTCGGCGATCACGCCGGGAGCAAAGATTGGCGCGGTATTCAACTGGACGCCGTTTGTCGCCGGCACGGCAATTCTCGTGTCCTGGATCATCAATGCACTTCTGCTGCGCGTCAGCATGAGCCAGGTCAAAGAAATCTTTGCCAAGACTTGGTCGCAAATGTGGGGCGCCATGCTCGTTGGCGTCTTCATCTTTGGCCTCGCTTATGTGTTCAACTATTCCGGCATGGCGGGTTCACTTGCCAATTCGTTCTCCAAGATCGGGCCAGCCTTCATCATTGTGGCGCCGATCCTGGGCTTCATCGGCGTGGCGCTGTCGGGTAGCAATACCTCGACCAACGCCATGTTCGGCACGTTCCAGGCGCTGGTCGGCAAGGTGCTCGGCTTCCCGGTGCTGTTGTTACCGTCTCTGAACTCGGTGGGCGCCGAAATCGGCAAGCCGATCGCCCCGCAAACGGCGAGCGTTGGTGTGTCGACATCGAAGTTCGTTCGCAATGAAGGCGAGGTTATTCGCCATAACTTCGGATGGTGCCTCGTGCTGCTGGCTTACCTCGTCATCATCGGAGTGGCCTGCTATCTGTTCTTTCCGAATATCGCGGTGCTGCCGGGCCACTGAGGCTGCACGACGCCGCGCCATCGGTTTGATGAGGCCGCCATCCGGCGGCCTCATTGCATTTCGACATTGGCAAGGGACGGCGACGCATACGGAAATCGGCTTGACGCTGCCCGGCCTTTCATTTCACTGACAATCTGGGTTGGAGAGCATCATGATCCGCATGAGTTCGCGTTTTGCCGTCCTTGTCGCCGGCGTGGTTGTCAGCAGTCCGCTTGCGTCTGCGGAGAGCGAAAGTTCATTTCCCTTCGGCAGCGAGCTTGTGCTCGATCAAGCGCCGATGCATGGTTCCAAGCGCATTCCCATGATCGAAATCGAAGAGGACGGGGCGACTTCGATCGATCTGTGGTGCGCCAGCGCGAAGGCCCAGGCTGCCGTCGGCGATAGTTCGATTACCATCGTGCCCGGCGATTTGCAGGCAAGCGCGCAATGCGAGCCGGACCGCCAAGCACGCGACGCCACTCTTCTGGCGGAGCTTGCGCAAGTCACGAACTGGCGGCGCAGCGGAGAGGTCGTCGAGCTGTTGGGCGCAACGCCATTGCGCTTCCGGCTGATGACAAACTAGGCGAAGGGAATTTTCCGAAATCCGCGCGGCTTAGCCCGCCATGCGTTGACCGCGACGCTGCGGTTCGCCTGGAAGCGCGGTCGCTTCGCCGAGGCTGTCGCGAACGTAGAGCTTCTTGATGGCAACGAAGATTATCACCGCAATCGGACCCGCAAAAGATGATGGATACACCGCCGTCCGCGTCGTCATCGATCCCGCCGACCGGGCCGTTCCTCCTGCCGCCTTGCTGGCCATGGCGCCGGGCGGCAGCACCGATATCAGCTCAATGGTGTGGGATATTTTGGCCCGGCCGTCGCAACTGTCACTCTTGCTGCGGCTTGCCGCCGATGCCTATGCGGCGCGGACCGCTCTTGTGCGGTTGCGGCGCGCGCTCGGGCCGGCTTTCAGCAACGAATAGCAAAGCTAAAAGCTAACAGGGCCATTGCGCGATTCGCGGTCCGGTTGGGGTCGCGAGGGGTGCTCATCGCCCCTTATGCTCGCTCCACAGCTACCGCAAATTAGGACTAGTTGGAACGAAACGAGTACGCTAAAGCGGACAAAAAAAATTCTTCTGAATATTCATGTAGATATATCCTCTAAGATGAGAGATTCTCACCCTAATGGATTGAGAAAATTTCACCTCATGTGTATCCTAAATGTTCTCATGGAAGAGGGTCGATTGTCAGTTTTGGAGCCGGGCGAGCGGACACGACTGCTGGTTGATCGATCCATTCCGGCGGGGATTGCCGTATTGCTCCTCATGCTTGTCGGGCTTTGGCATTTCGCGGATGACCGCTTTCTGCCGGCGATCGCTTTGGCCATGCTGGTGCTGGCGCTTGCGGCATTTTGCCCGGAGCCGACCTGAGGGGCTCGATCTCGAACCTAAACAATAAGGGCGCGGATCGCCCCGCGCCCTTATGTACTTTGCACTTCGGTCGATAGATGGACCTAGTGATCCGACTTAGTAGTCCATTCCCATGCCGCCGCCGGGCATTGCCGGCTTCTCCTTCGGAACTTGGGCGACCATCGCCTCGGTCGTCACGAGCAGGCCCGCCACCGAGGCGGCGTCCTGCAGCGCCGCGCGCACAACCTTGGCCGGATCGACGATGCCCTTGTCGATCATGTCGACATAGTCCTCGCTTTGCGCATCGAAGCCGAACGTTTCCGACTTGTTTTCGAGGATCTTGTTGACCACGATCGAGCCTTCGAAGCCGGAATTCTCGGCGATCTGACGCAGCGGGCTCTCCAGCGCCTTGAGCACGATATTGATGCCGGCCTGTTCGTCGGCGTTCTCGCCCTGAAGCTTGCCGATCGCCTTCTTGGCACGCAACAGCGCAACACCGCCGCCCGGCACGACGCCTTCCTCAACCGCGGCGCGGGTGGCGTTGAGCGCGTCTTCGACGCGGTCCTTCTTCTCCTTGACCTCGACTTCGGTCGCCCCGCCGACGCGGATCACCGCGACGCCGCCGGCGAGCTTGGCGAGCCGCTCCTGCAGCTTCTCGCGGTCGTAGTCGGACGTAGTCTCCTCGATCTGCGCCTTGATCTGGTTGACGCGGGCTTCGATGTCTTTCTTCTTGCCGGCGCCGTCGACGATCGTGGTCTTTTCCTTCTCGATCACGACCTTTTTGGCGCGTCCCAGCATCGCCGGCGTCACGCTCTCGAGCTTGATGCCGAGATCCTCGGCGATGAGTTGGCCGCCGGTAAGGATGGCGATGTCTTCGAGCATGGCCTTGCGGCGATCGCCGAAGCCGGGCGCCTTCACCGCTGCCACTTTCAATCCGCCGCGCAGCTTGTTGACGACGAGCGTGGCCAGCGCCTCGCCCTCGATATCCTCGGCGATGATGAGCAACGGCTTGCCCGACTGCACCACCGCTTCGAGAACCGGCAGCATCGCTTGCAGCTGCGAGAGCTTCTTCTCGTGCAGGAGCACGTAAGCGTCTTCCAGCTCCGCCACCATCTTCTCGGCATTGGTGATAAAATACGGCGAGAGATAGCCGCGATCGAATTGCATGCCCTCGACGATGTCGACGTCGGTTTCCAGCGCCTTCGCTTCCTCGACGGTGATGACGCCCTCGTTGCCGACCTTCTGCATCGCGGATGCGATCATTTTGCCGATCGTAGCGTCGCCGTTCGATGAAATCGTGCCGACTTGCGCGACTTCCGACGGCGAGCCGACCTTCTTGGCGCGGTTTTTGATGTCGGCGACGACGGACTTGACCGCACGATCGATGCCGCGCTTGAGGTCCATCGGATTCATGCCGGCGGCTACCGCTTTGGCGCCTTCCTTGACGATGGCGTGCGCGAGCACGGTCGCGGTCGTGGTGCCGTCACCGGCCTGATCGTTGGTCTTCTGGGCGACTTCGCGCACCATTTGCGCACCCATATTCTCGAATTTGTCTTCGAGCTCGATCTCCTTGGCGACCGTGACGCCGTCTTTGGTGATGCGCGGGGCGCCGAAGGATTTTTCGATGACGACATTGCGGCCCTTCGGGCCGAGCGTCACGCGCACCGCATTGGCGAGCGTCTCGACGCCGCGCAACATGCGTTCGCGAGCGTCGCCGGAAAATTTTACGTCTTTTGCAGCCATGTCAGTTCTCTCCTGATTGATTTTATCTCGTACCGGTTTTGACCGGCCTCACGTTCAGGCGATCACGCCCATAATGTCCGACTCTTTCATGATGAGGAGTTCCTCGCCGTCGAGCTTGACTTCGGTGCCCGACCATTTGCCGAACAACACGCGGTCGCCGGCTTTCACGTCGATCGAGATCAGCTTGCCGTTCTCGTCACGGCCGCCGGGGCCCACCGCGACCACTTCGCCTTCTTGCGGCTTCTCCTTGGCGGTGTCGGGAATGATGATGCCGCCTTTGGATTTTTCCTCGGCATCGATGCGTTTGACGACTACACGGTCATGGAGCGGCCGGAACTTGGTTTTCGCCATGATTACCCTCATCTGCCGCTTCAAGGCGGCGCTTGGCGTTTCTGGAAAAGCTTATGTTTTGCAGTATTTTAGCACTCAAATAGCCCGAGTGCCAAAGATGCCAGCGACATAAGTCTCGGCCGCCGCGCTGTCAAGGCGTGACGAATGCGATCAGCGGGGATGCCGGAAGCTTGACGGTGGCTTGGGATGAAGGAAGGTCTATTGTAGGTGAGGGCGGAGCACGGGCCTCGGGAGAATCAATCAAAATGCGTGGGCTGAGCCTCGAAGAGGCCAACACGATTGTCGCGGCAAGTTTTGCCGAGGCGAAGAAGCGCAAGTGTCGACCGATGAGCGCTATCGTTCTCGATGCCGGAGGCCGCGTGAAGGCGTTTCAGAAGCAGGATGGCGCTTCGATGCTGCGTTTCGAAATTTGCTACGGCAAAGCCTATGGCTCGCTGGCGCTTGGTCGCCCGTCCAAGCTCGTTCTGCAAAAAGCGAAAGAGAAGCCGCTCTTCATGCAATCCATCGAAAATCTCGCCGATTACCCGCTTTTTCTGGAGGGCGGCGGCCAGCTGATCCGCGACAAAATCGGCGAGGTGGTGGGCGCTGTCGGCGTCACCGGCGACGCCAACGAACTTGACGATATCTGCGCGATCGCCGGCATTCACGCGGCGCGGTTGCGCGCCGACAGCGATTTTTTCCACGATCCCGACGCCATGCGTGCGTTGAGCATCCATAAGTCGGCGCCGCTGGTCGACCCGCGCC
>JBAPZR010000659.1:0-2225 GCA_049285335.1 Xanthobacteraceae bacterium
ACGCGCGTCGGCGATCCGTCCGGCAAGGACGAAAGCCGGCGGCTCCTGAACGACGAAGCGATCAACAATAATCTTAAGGGCATTCGCGCGATCTTCTCGCGCTTTATTCGCTTTGGCGATATGCCGGGCAAAAGCGCGGCGAACGATGCGGTGATGGCAAACAACGCCGAGTGGCTCAATTCGCTCAACTATATCGATTTCCTGCGCGATGTCGGCCGCCACTTTTCGATCAACCGCATGCTCACATTCGATTCGGTAAAGCTGCGGCTGGAGCGGCAGCAGGAACTATCGTTTCTCGAATTCAATTACATGATCCTGCAGGCCTACGACTTCGCCGAACTCTACCGCCGCTACGGCTGCGTCTTGCAGATGGGCGGGTCGGACCAATGGGGCAACATCGTCAGCGGCATCGACCTCGGCCGCCGGCTGCACGAGGCGCAATTCTTTGCGCTCACCGCGCCGCTGATCACGACGTCGTCGGGCGCCAAGATGGGCAAGACGGCATCCGGCGCGGTGTGGCTCAATGCCGATCAGGTCAGTCCGTATGAATATTGGCAGTATTGGCGCAACACCGATGACCGCGATGTCGTGCGCTTCTTGAAGCTGTTCACGGTGCTTCCGCTCGACGAGATCGATCGGCTGGCCGCGCTCAAAGGCTCGGACATCAACGAGGCCAAAAAAATTCTCGCCACTGAGGCGACCGCGCTCGTCCACGGCCGCTCGGCGGCGGACGAAGCCGCGGCGACGGCGCGCACGACGTTCGAACAGGGCGGCATCGGCAGCGAATTGCCCACGCTGTCGGTCAGTGCCGGCGAGAGCATTCTCAACGCAAATACGCAAATCGGTTTTAGCAGCTCGAACGCGCAAGCTCGGCAATTTGTCCGGGACGGCGCAGTCTACCTTGGCGACGTAAAGATCACGGACATCGGCTATAAGATAGGTCCAAAAGATTTTGGCGCGGACGGTCGCGCTCTGCTTCGGCTTGGCAAGAAGCGCGGAATTCTGACGCTCAAATCCGAATAGACGTCGTCGATCCGATTGAACCTAAAGTCATCCAGCTTTAATGCCCATACGTCGAGTCGGCGTTGTCGTCCGATGACGTACCCCCGACGTCGGCAGGCGGCGTATACGGATTGTTGGCCGGAAATTCGAAGATCTTGCGCAACAGTCCCGGCGCGAGCGCCGAAAGCGGATTGACGTGAAGTACCGGGCCGGCGGGCTTGCCGACCACTTCATAGGTGACGCCCACCAATCCTTCCTTTTCGCCGCCGAGGAAGACGCCCACGATCGGCAACTGGCCGAGCAGATTGTTGGCGCCGTAGAGCGGAATGAGCGTGCCGCGCAAATGCACCTCATCGTCGGCATAATCGATCACGCCGTCGATCGTGCCGCCGAGCACCGGCCCGCGGACGACGCCGTCGTGCAAAGCGAGCCGCCCGGGCGTGCGCGTAAAGTCGACCTTCATGCCGCTAAACGCCATGTTGTTGGTGCGGTCGACTTGCCTGTCATTGGCGACGGCGCGCTCAAGCTGCGATTCGTCGTGGACCGCGAAGTTGCGAACGTTCACGGTGCCGAGCTGCGTCGTACTCGACGCCGAGGGCGCGTCCATCAGCGTCGTTATTTCGCCGCCGTTCATACGTGAGTAAACGTCGGTGAAACGGAAAAGCGCCCCGGCGTCGGTTGATTCGAGATCGACCATTTGCCGGCCGCCCGCCCGGCCACGCAGATCGCCGGTCAATGTACCGTTGCGTCCGATCTTTGCGGTCATTCCGAGGCTGCGAATTTCGCCGTTGCGCCGTGACAGTTTAAGTTCGAGCCCGCGCAGCGCTTCGCCGTTAAAGCCGGGCAGAGCGCCAAGTTTCATATCGAGATCGACATCGGGCGGCGGCCGTTTGCTCGGCGTCTTCGCCGGTCCTCCGGTCATCGACTTGACGAAAGCGCGGCCGTCATAAGTGTCGCCGCGCATGACCGCGTGCAGAGTACCGTCCGACATGCGATCGATCTTGAGGCTCGTTCGATCACCGTCGGAAAAACCATAAGATGGGAAACTCGCCGATTGCAGATCGCCCGAGCCGTCAAGCTCGACTACGCCTTTCACCCCGCCGCCCGTGCCTTCGATCAAAAGATCGTCGATGCGGACCGATTGCGGCTTCGTCGTAACCGTGAAAGTCGCACGGGCGGGCTTGCCGGCCCCCTTGACCCAGCCGGGGAGAAAACCGTCGATT
>JBAPZR010000660.1:0-1524 GCA_049285335.1 Xanthobacteraceae bacterium
TTCCGAGGGCGTGTCGGACCTTGGAAACGGACGAACGTTGGTCATGCTATGCACCCTTGGCGGTTGGTTGCGTTGCGCCTGTTGGCCTACGCTGCGCCTTATTAGTGTCTGTCGCAATCCGACATGGTCTTAGCTTCACTACAATCCGGGATAGTCTAACCTAACTAACTCTTGGACTTGCGTTCCGGCCCATTGGTGTCGGTCCTATACCCAACATGAGCATTTGCGGCTTTAATCCGTGGTTTGCGAAGTCGGGAACCGGGGTCTTTTTGGCCGAATTGATCTGTGAAAGAGGCTCATCTCCCACCCTTTTCATCGCGGGAATGGGAACGGACGTTTTCGCAACCCGGATCATCCCTTGCTGCGGTGCAAGAGTCTGCTTTTGGCACAAAGCGGACATCCAACTGTCGCTCGGCAATGTCCGATTTCGGGGGTAAAGCGGACACGGCGAATTTATGAGTACACGCCCTAACGTCACTGCGTCCGGCTGATTCTTCCGAGGCGACCAGCGCCCGCAAGCCTCCGGATCGCCGAACTTTGGATTTGAGGGGACTAGTGGCTGATGCGTCCCTGTCGGAGCGCGCGTCGTGCCGCTCATTCTATGCTTGGCGGTCAAATTACGTTTCGGTCGCGATATCGGTCGCGGCAGCAATCTAAAATTCGGCTAAGTATTGGTCGGAGTGGCAGGTCGTCCCGAACGAGGGGCCCTGCGGACATCTTGTTCTGCTTATCCCTTGGCTTATTTCGCTGACCCGCGGTCGCTGACCGCGGCCACCTGCCGTGCCTCCCTGATGCTTCCCCGCAACAAACGGAGCAAAAGCGTTAAATGGCACACCAATAATCAAATATGGCTCAATGGTTACCTGGTATAGCTGGGTGGATTCGAACCACCAACCTCCTGATCCACAGTCAAAAATTCCTATTCCGAAGCGCTCTCACGGCTCCCTCTTTCGTAATTCCAAGCGTGGGAAAGTTTGCACGGATCGTATCGGCAACATAGGACGGCGCCAGGTGGGCATAATGCTTTTCCGTCATGCGCGTGTCTGCGTGGCCAAGCTGTTCGGCAATAACAGCCATTGGCACTCCGCGCATTGCGAGCGTGGATCCGTGAGTGTGACGAAGCACGTGGAATGAGACGGCTGGTTTGATTTTCGCTTGTCGGCTGGCGTCAATCATCGGTCGCAATTGGTGCGATTTTCCCCATTTACCACCGTCCGCACGTACAAAGATTGGATCGTCGCCGAGTTTCCCAGCGGTGTGTTCGGCGAACAGACGTTGTCCTTCGCTGGTAAGCACGACATGGCGCGGCTTACCGGCTTTACTTTCTCGCAAGGTGATGATCCCCGCGTCGGCGTTAAAATCAGCAACGTGCATACTCGCCAACTCGGAATAACGGCACCCGGTCAGCAACGCGCCTCGGACAAGATCACGAAAATCCGGCTTGCAAGCGTTCACCAGTCGCACGCATTCGGCGTCGCTGAGATAGCGAACCCGCGCCGTCTCGACCGCCTTAAACGGCTTCAC
>JBAPZR010000661.1:0-8757 GCA_049285335.1 Xanthobacteraceae bacterium
TGTGCGCTCAAAGTAGAGAGAGAATGCTCGTTATTGCGAGCAAGGTTGGGCGTGTCCAGCGCAGATCCGCCGCGCCTCGCCGCGGGTGAGTAGCTTGCGCGCAATGTCCGCAATTCCCCCAAAAGCGAACACCCGCCGACACGATTAGAATGTCCGCTATGTGCCATAAGCGGACATTTATCTTCACTCGCGTCTATTGGCTCAAAGTCAAGATTTCTGCCGCTCCAGCTGTGAGGTGCGAAGCCGAAGATGACTGGGGCCGCTACCGAATCGCCGCTTCACGCCGTCCTGGTGGATCGGCAAAGATATATTAAACACCGATCCATATTTCAGATCGGGCGAGGCCCATAGACGCCCCCCGTGGTCATCGATGATCGACTTGCAAATCGAGAGGCCCATCCCCATTCCGTTCGATTTCGTTGTGAAGAACGCATCGAAAATGTGGTCGATGTCCTTTGGATCGATACCGGTCCCACTGTCCGCGACCGATATCAGCACATCGTTTGGCGGTTGAACTTCGGACTTCACGGTCAGCACGCGGGGCCGGTATGTGATGTCCTTCATCGCGTCGGCTGCATTCCTGACTAGATTTAAGATGACCTGCTGCAGCTCGCCCCTGTGCCCCTGCACTGTTGGAAGCTGCGGGTCCAAATTCGTTCGCAAAATAATATGTTGCGGCCGAAGCTCGTCCCGCAGCAGGTACAGCACGCTATTGATGAGATCGTTCAGATTGAGCTGAGTTCTCTCCGTTTGTTCCTTTTTGAACATTGCCCTAACGCTGTCGATCACCTCGGCAGCGCGGTTGCCGTCTTTGACCACGTTTTGGAGCGCGACGCGCGTTTCCTCGAGATTTGGTTCGGCCGCCCCCAGCCAGCGCAAGCCGGCTCTTACATTCGTGACCATTGCCGCCAACGGCTGCTTCATCTCATGTGCGATCGACGCCGACAATTCGCCCGCCGTCGCGACGCGGTTCATGTTGGCAAGCTCTCCCATGCTGCGACGCGCGACAACCTCTGCGTTGCGGCGACGCCGATGCTCAAAGGCCAATCCGGCGATCAAGGCCGATTGCAACAGGAATGCAGCCACAATCAGTATGATTTGCCATCGGTATTGGTCCCACGCCGTCAAAGGACGAAATAGAATCTTACTTCCCGACGGCAGGCGACTTTCGCTGATATTCCAGCGCTGGAGTTCTCTCCAGTCAAACTTTGGGGTCCCGAAACCGATGGGTGGTGTCCTGATATCGCCCGGCGACTCACCATTGAGGATGCGAACAGCAGCATGGGCGGCGGCTTTACCGACATCTCGTACCGATATCAGCGGACCACCGACAATTCCCTTTCCCAAATAAGCGTCAACGAAAGAAAATATTGGCGCGTTAGCGACCGCGCGAAGCAACGTCATCGCATCAAACTCCTGATGCGACGCTCCCGCCGCATCGACAATCAGCGCCAACCAAAAGATAGCGGAGTGAGGAGGGAGCCTCGCGGCCCGCTTCATCATCTCGTTGAACGATAGTTCGTTAAACCAAGTAAACGTCACCCGCTTTGCCAGGGGTTGGAGCGCGGTGCGCATTTGCTCCGCGAAATCCTGCTCGTGACGGGAGTTGCCCATCACGATTGCTATGTTGGTCGTGTCGGGAAGTACCCGCAGGATGTTCTCTATGGAGCCGATCAAGTTAATATTGATGGGAGCCGCAGCATCGTTGGCGCTGAGAGCGGAATACGGCACCAGCTGCTGATCTACGGCGGCAAGCGATACCGGGGTGGTCGGAAAAAGATTCTGTCTAAACTGGACAACGAAATCAGCAGCAGGGGCCCCGGTGGTGAGAATGAGGTCAGGTTCGCGGTCAGAAAACAAAGCATGCAGGTAGCCGGCGAAGTCACGCTCGCCTTTGCCGAAGAGCGCCGTCGTCAGCGAAAGCTCATAAATGTCCAGAGGCCCTTCCCACTCGTCCTGCAGTTGGGAACGGATCTCCTTTGCGTATTCATTCCAAGGCGCGAATTCCCGACCATAGGAATTGATCAGCAACACGCGCTTTGGTTCTGCCGTCGCTGCACCGAGGGTGGCGGCGAAAAATGCAGATACGCAAACGACCCGAATGACGCAATACAGAGCGCGTGTCATATTGCAGCGGCCCGTTTGGCAGGCTTTGCCATTCAGTCTACTGCATCCTTTGCCCTTTGGCACGCTGAGGAATGCGGGTGACGTGGAGACACGAGCTCACGAAGGCCGCCGCCCGATGGGCTTTGTCATGAGCGAGACGCAAAACCGTCGAAGTGTTGTCTTCGCTGCGCAACTTTTGCCGGCGATAGCCGACCCACCGCCACGCGCAGAAAGGCCGCGCCTTTTTGCCATACACGCAGACGCGGCCTCGGACTTTGTTAGTTAAGGGAGGCTTAGTCGCCGCCGCCGTTGGGATTTATTTTGTGAGTGCGGCTGGTGCGATGCGGTGGCACATACATGTACATGCTTCCGTGGTGCACCGCGTGCACGCGTCCCGGTGCCGGAGCCGGTCCCGACTCAACATATCCCGGCTGTACGATATAGGCCGGCGGCGCATACGCCCCCGGCGCTCCAGGTGCTTGATCAAAGCCGGGCGTTGCAGGATTGCCGTTGGCGCCACCGGCCACAGGCGATTCACCCCCGGTAGGGAGACCGTTCTGCGCCATTGCCAACGAAGCACCCGCAAGCAGCGCGGCAACTATCGTGAGACCTTTCAGGGTGACCATGGTCATCCTCCAAACGCATACGCCTACACTCACCCGCCCTTTAGACATTGATGCGAAGCCGCCCGTTCACCCGTTCAAGATGGTCTGATCTGCGGCAGCGTCATAGCGCCCTGCCGACCACGGGCGGGGGCTCGAGGCGGAGGATGCGCTGGGCCACCGGCCCGGCCGACCAACTGCCAGAAATAGCTTTGTTATTTCCACCGGTTCCCGGTGTCGACACAGCTTCGCCGCGATCCGCGGTGCCGTCAGCGATAGACCCACCAGAGGACGCCAACAATACTCAGCAGAACAAGGCCGACCAAAATTGAAGTTTCAAACATGAGTGCGCGTCCAGGCCGTGGAAGGTGGAACCTTAAAGCTTGCGCATATTGGCCGCGATCCCGCTATGGCTCATATCGGCTTTTTGGTGTCTTTTTTGGAAGTTGCGTTGGGCCTACCTCGCGTTTCGTCTGCCAGCTCAAGGGGCTCTTTCGTTATTCGCTCGGATGCGGGCCTTGGCGTGCCGTTCCTGCAACATCTACAAATTTTTTAAGGGTTGCCGAGCTATTGTACAGATCGCTCGATAGAATGCGTCGGTCTTGCGGCGAGTCTCTACGAGTGGATGGGGGTCGGCAATGCGCGCGTTTGCATTCGTAATCATCGGCCTGATGCTCGGCGGCTGTATGCAGGAGACGCTGGCGCCGACAAGCGATGTCAGCTGGACCGCGCGCGATAAGCAGTTAATGTCCAACCTGCCCTATGCGCAGACGACGATTCCGGAGGAGTATCGCCGGCATATCGTCGGCTACTCCCGCAAGGAAGCCCCGGGCACAATCGTCGTCGATAGCTCCAACAAGTTTCTTTATTACGTCCTGCCCAAAGGCCAGGCGATTCGTTACGGCATCACTGTCGGCGAAGAGGCACAAGCCTGGAGCGGAATCGCCACCGTCGCTCGCAAGGAAGAATGGCCGTCGTGGACGCCGACCCCCGGCGAGCACGCGCGGCTCGGACCGCTGCCGGCTTTCGTGACTGGCGGACCGCAAAATCCGATGGGTGCGCGCGGGCTCTATTTGTATTCCGGCGGTAGGGATACGGGTTACCGCATCCACGGCACCAACCAGCCCGAGTATATCGGCCGCGCCATCTCGTCGGGGTGCATCCGTATGACCAACGAGGACGTGATCGACCTCTACAATCGCGTCAAGCTCGGCACCATTGTCGTGGTCCTCGCGCCGAGTCACTGGACATTCAACGCCCCGCGCCGGCCTCAGCCGCCCAACGCCTGAACCGTGATTTGAAGGTCGGCTTGCGCCCAGACCATCAATAACCGGGCGCGTCCCGATGATTCCGCGTCCCATAGTGGGACGCCCGCGGCGCATAATTATAGATCGGTCCGCGCGACGCTTGCGCTTCGGCGCCATAACCGGCGCGTCTTTCCGCCACCCAGGTGCCTTGGCAGAGACCGGCACTGCCTTGACCGCGCCACACGCCGCCGCCGCGGGTGCTATTGAGACGGCCGGAGCCGCTGGCCCATTGGCCGCCGGCCTGAACCGTCACTGTGACCGCGCCGTTCGGCGTCACGCGACCCGAAACCTGCCCTGGGCCGCCGGCAGGATTGACCACCACTCCATTGATGATCTGCACGCCATACCGAACGCTCGGCTCGCAGGCGCCGCCGCGGGTCGTGATCATGACGCTCCAGTCGCCGTCAAAGGGCGTGCGCGCAACGGCCGGAGCGGCGATCATCATGCATCCCACCGCAAAGGCAGATGCGGACAAATAGCTCCGCAGCCGTTTCGTGCGCGCATAGTCGCGTAAATAACTCGATCTGTTCATCTTGCGGGGCATTGGCGTTCTCCTCCTCGAGTGCCCCTCAGCCGTTGAACGACTTTTCAGTGCGCGTTACGACGCCGCGCGATGGGGGCGAAAGATCGTTTGCTCTGCAGCGACGGCTGCGAAGCATGTTTGACGATAATTCGAGCGCGAAGGCGTGAACTTGATTTAGGTCAAAAAATCTCGCCGCGCGGTTCAGGCCTGCTTGATCGCGCCGCGCGCCGGAGCACAATTGCCGCTCGCACTTGCCGCCAACAGCAAGGCAACAGCGAGCGGATCGAGCAAAAGCGCGACTGCCAGCACGAACCAGTGCATGACCTTTTCGTCGTCTTGGCCGACAAGCGCTGCGAGGTAGCGAACCGGGCCGGAATCTACGGCCAATTCTTGCCGCTCATTCGCAATGCCCGCGCCTTCAACCTCAACGGCCGCAAGCACGTCCGCCGCGCGAGCGCGTTCCCCGACAAGCTCACTGCGGCGTCCCGTCTGATGGTCGACGAGGCTCATGGCAATGGCTGTACGGCCGCGCTTGGTCGCCTCATTCACCGCATTGTCAATTTGCGCGATGCGCTGGTTGATGTCGGCCACATTCACCGCCGCAAGCTCCTTGCGGACATCGATACGGGCCTCGTGATCTGCAACCTGGGTTTCTGCTGCGACTGCGTGCTCAAGATGTGCTTTCGCAAGAAAGCCATAGCTGCCAATGGCGTTCAGTCCCATAAGGGTGACGACGAGCGCGACGATTGTGCCTTTGAGCACCCGCGACGTGGCGTAATGTCGACCAAGCCATCCCACCGCACTGAGCTTGGCGCATTCCATCGCAGCGCCCATGCCGACGACGGCCCAAAAGGCGCCGGTGAATACGGCGGTTAGGCCGATAATGCTGAATGAGGCGGATACGGCGGCTACGGCCAGCGCGGCGCATGCCATCACGATCGGGATCAAGCCGGTACGCGTTGGCAGTAGGGGCGTGGTGGCGAAAGCGTCGGCTTGAGCTACAGCGACGGGTGTATCAGCGACACCAGCCTTTTCCAGTTGTTGCAGCTTCTTGCGCTGACGATAGCGCCGTTGACGCTCCGCGGCCTTAGGATCTTTTGGGACGGCGACTTTAGGAACGACAGCAAGTTTCGCGTCCATAGATTCCCCCTCCCCGGCGAATCAGTGGAATAATCAACTTTGACCGATCCGGAATCAGTTGTCGCCTCGTCAGCTAAGCCATTGATTTTGTACGGTACAAAATTGAGGCCGGCGTCAGTGTGATGTACGATCAGCGTCTGGGTTTAAGTCTCACGACGCGGCGCGCCTAATTCAAAAGCGAACGGGCGGCCTCAACCTCCTCTAGGATTT
Organism: Xanthobacteraceae bacterium; assembly: GCA_049285335.1. GTDB lineage: Bacteria > Pseudomonadota > Alphaproteobacteria > Rhizobiales > Xanthobacteraceae > BOG-931. The sequence continues at coordinate 5,889 of JBAPZR010000661.1, forward strand.
GGTTTATGGACGAGTTTCCGATCGTTCCCCCACTCATTGTCAAGGACACGCCGAAGCTGCGGCGGCTCAATACAGTTGGGGAGGCGCGCGACTATGTCGGCGAGGCGATGCGGATCGGCCGACCGGAGCCGTGGCGTGAAGTTTGGCATCGCCTGAAAACTGTGACCAGCGATGAAGACGCCATCGAAGCGATTGGCGATTTGCGCGAATTGCTGCTCGAAGAAGACTTGCTGCTGCCGGACGACGGGTTGACGCGGTGACGCGAGGGCGACTGAAGTCGGCAATTTCCGCCGGCCGCTTCAAGTCGGGAATTCCATTCGCTCATTGCGCCAGATGGCTAGGCTTGTGTTCACGACCTTTTTGCGACCAGCGGATATCCAATGATATCGCCCCTTATCAGCAGGTATTCCTGCCTGGTGATTTCGCCGCGCACATAGCGCTCGCCGAGAAGTTCCAGCTCCTTATTGTGCTGCGTTGCGAGATCGCGAAGATGCCGCCGCCACCGCTCGCGCATGTACCAAATGGTGCACACAATTACGATTGCTACGATTTGCTGCAAGCCTCTGCTTGGTGTCACGCGCGGACGGCAAAAAATGCGATGAAGCGGCTCGCCAAATCCGGCCAATGCGGATCACGAGCCAAATTTGTAGTTGAGGCCCGCGCGGACAATGCTCTCATTGAACTTGATGGACACGTCGGGGATGGTCGGTGGTCCCAGTGGATTTGGGGAGCCTATGGGCGCGGGATTTTGGATCGCACAATCTGTCGTGCAGGACCCGTTGCCGAGATCGACGAAGAGATATTCGGCCTTCGCGCTCCAGCCAGCACCGAGGGCATATTCTACGCCGCCGCCAGCAGCCCAACCGGCTTCGGTCGAAGTTGTAACGGGATGGGTGGAGAAGTTCGCCTGGATATTGCCGAAGGCGGCGCCGCCAGTGCCATAAACGAGAAAGCGGTCAAAAGCATAACCGGCGCGGCCGCGCGCGGTGGCGAGCCAACTATTCTTGGTCAGGCAACCCCCGGCGCACAGGCTGGAGGTGCTGGTGGTAGTGAAGGTGCCAAAGCCGTTCGAGTCAGCCCAATCGCCGTCGCCCTCGACGCCGAACACCCAAGGGCCAGCCTGGTAATTGGCGCCAGCCGTCCCGCCGAAAACAAAACCGGAGGTGTTGAAAATGTTGCTTGAGGTGCCGGTCACACTATCCGTCCAATCGCTGCCGCCGAAGGTAAATCCGCTGTTGACGCCAACGTAAACCCCAGTCCAGTTGACGGCAGCAGCCGGCACCCAATTGGCCGGCGCCTTTGTGCTGATCGACCGCGAAGTGTCGGCTGCGAATACTGGTGCTGCGGAGGGCAGTGTCCCCCGTATTCCCACATAGGCAGCAAACGGAATGCCCGGAATGAGGGTACGTGGGTCGGTCAGATCCAGATAGGGATAGTTACCGACATCGAAGAATGTGCCAGCGACGGCATAGTGTTGGTCGAACAAATTGCGCACCAGCCCGAATACCTCGACGTTATCCGAAATCTTATACGACGAGTGCAAGTTCACCACCCAATAGGGCGGCAGCTTGGGGTTCTGGTTTGCGTCATCGCCAATAAGCCACTGGCTGCCAAAGACATTGAGATCGGCGCCGAATTTCCAGGGATCGGTGATCTGATAATCGCCGCCGAGCTTAAAGCGGAAGTTTGGGATGCCGGGTATGTGATCGCCGGGAACCACGAAGATGTCGCCATTGGCATTAGCAAACGGATTAAATGGCGACCCCAGCGTCAAGTCGTTCAAGTAAGTGGCATCAACAGTGGTGAAGTTGGCATAGAGGTTCCAGCGATCTTGCTTGTAGTTGAAATCGGCTTCGATCCCCTTGCGGTCCGTATCGCCGGCGTTCTCAAAAAATGAGTGCCCAATGATCGGACTCGCGACACTGATAATGTCACTGGTATTGAGCGCGTGGTAGTAGCCAACGCTCCAATTCCCATGTCCGCTGGCGATGTCGAATTGGCCGCGCAGACCGGCTTCATAGGTGTATGTCACCACCTGTTGCAGAGGAGGATCACCGACAAGGGCGTTGTCGATCAGGCAGGGCCGTGTCGGATCAGAACAGGCTAATTCCAGCGGAGTCGGCGCGCGATTTGCTATTGTGTAATCGCCATAGAGTGAAAGATTGGGCGCGATCTTGTAGGTCGCGCCGATCATGGGATTAAAGTGAGTGAAGGTGTTATTGCTATTCAGTGCGGAGTCATTGCCGAGTTCGTCAGTGAGGATGACACTGGCGTAGTTGTAACGAGCGCCTCCGGTCACCGACAGACGCGACGTGAGATCAAGCGTGTCGGTCGTATAGATACCCGTGTAGAGCGTGTGGGCACCCAAGCCGACCGGCGCGTTGTCGCCCGAAGGCTGGTCGATGAAAAGCCCTACTCCCTCCGTGAACGGGTACTGATCGGCATTGAGGGTGCCAAGTTCGGAGCTTTCAGCGAATTGCACCAGCCCACGGTCGACGCTTAGCCCAATCGTGAAATTATTCTCGTGACCGAACACTTTTTCTGCCGATGACGCTTGCACCGAGCCGCCGAAACTGTTTGTCGTCGTCCAGGTGCGGTCGATCTCGCCCAAGAAATTTGGCGGACCCAGCGATCCGCTCGCCGGGACTGGTCCTCCTGTGGTTGTTGTGAGGGGTACCAGAGTGCCATCAAGAGTCGGATAGCACATAAAACCGGGCGGAGTTGTTGAGGGAGGTTCTTGGCATCCCGAGTTCTGCGCATTCGTCGGGTTGCCGTCGACATGGGCCTGACGATAATTCCGAAAATATGCGATTGCCTGATAGGTCCACGTGTCGCTCGGCCTCCAGGTCGCACTCGCCGTCAGGAAAGC
>JBAPZR010000662.1:0-2080 GCA_049285335.1 Xanthobacteraceae bacterium
TTGCTGTCTTGACCTGCACATCCATGCGACGTTTGGGGCCTTTTTTACTTAGAACTTCGAGGTGCGATCTCGCGAATTGCCGTCAGTGTTGTTCGATTTACGGCACCATGGAAAGTCGCATTTTGGGTTTCCCGCGCAGCAGGTGCCCGAAAAGAAGATTGAACGATAGTCGAGCGTTATCGCATCAATACAAACAAAGTATTTCAAGAACAGAGACATCTTCGATACCACCATCGTCGGTATCCGCTAGGATCAAGCGATACGAACCGATGGAGGTGGATGTGAACACCAATCTAACTTTCGCCTCGGGTAGATTTCCGCAGCAGGCTCGGTTCGTTCTTGTCAATGAACGCATGCCGCGTAACGACGCTCAATGCGTTTCGTGTGGCAGCACTATTGAGAAAGGCTATGTTCGTGATTTTTGGACGCGTTTGATCTATTGCGATACGCAGTGTTTCGCGGGAGGGGCATACAGCGACACAAATAATCGCGCGAGGAGAGTGTCATGAAATGCTCAAATCCATATTGCAATCGCGGCATTGGACTCGTCCATCATCGCCGGTGGTGCAGCCAGCGGCGCTACTGTTCAAGAAATTGCCGCAACGCCTTCGTGGCTGATTTGCCGAGGTCACAAAAAGAGCCGAGCGCAACTACCTACTTCGAGTGGCTTTTCTTGCAGCCTATTAAGAACCCACAGTAGCGCAACGTCCGGTTATGGCACAAAGCGGACATGCCGATCGCGTTCAGCGATCCTTTCGGATGGTAAAGCAGACATCGGCTGACCGCAGCGAAATGTCTGCTTATGACGCAAAGAAAAAATCCCCTAAGCTGCGGCAGCTAAGGCTCTGGGCCACGCGATTGTCACGGTACCTGATGAAGCGGGTCGGGAGACAAATTGATTTGAATCAAGGCCACGAGATGGCCTAGCTATTTAGACTTCGATTGGCTGGGCATAAGGGAGTTCAGAGATGTGTGACTTCAGTCTCCACAGCGTCAAGTCGCGGCCGGCGGAAGTTGGTGACAAACTCACCACACACAATTTCGGCACAGGCACGCGAGGGTTTGCAGCACGGGAAGATGTGAACGTAGCGGTTTGCATTCGACCGGGAACAGAGTTGTCCTTTGCCGAGGAAGTTCGTTGCTTACCGACTGGCTTGTTCGCCTGGCGCGGCAAAACGATCGCGCACAAAACGGCAATCTTTCGGCAAGTCAACAAAGCACGCCTAACGGCGCATCACGATGCGCTGGAGTTTCCGGACGGGCAAATCATGCTTCTGACAGCCTTGGTAGAGGGTCAGACGGCTACGGTTCTTCAATTACCTGCCGAACCCAAGACTGCAAGTGAGGCCGAGGCCCAAGAACGCGCAGCTTATGTTGGCTGACGGTCAACGCTGTCGATTCTTCCGCACGTCGACCTTGAGCAGGCCGGCACTATGCCATCGCGAAGATCAAGGAAGCCGTGGTAGCGGCCACCGGACGGTAACGCCATGCGTACCCCGACATACGACAACGAGGTCACCGCGCTGCTGGTGGTCGACCCCTACAACGATTTCATTTCCGAAGGGGCAAGATTCTTGAGCGCGCCGAGACATGGTTCCGTCGAAGCGAGTCGGGACGATGAAACATCCGATGACTGATGCCGGACAGGATTCTGTCAAACCAGGAGAAAGCAAATGTCCAAATATGCACTTTATGTTCCGCTAGAGGCGAAACCGGGCAAGGAGAGGGAGGTAGCCGATTTCTTGCGTTCCGCCGTACCCTTGGTAAACGCTGAGGCGGGCACGATTTCTTGGTTCGCTATTCAAGAAGGGCCGTCGAAGTTTGCAATTTTTGATACGTTTGATGACGACGCCGGGCGCAACGCCCACCTAAATGGCAAAGTGGCGGCGGCTTTGATGGAAAAAGCCAAGACAGGCGACCTCTTTGCCAAAACGCCGGAAATTCACAGGATTGACGTTCTCGCCGACAAGCTTCCTCACTAACAAGGCATTAGACGTCCTCCGAAGCTTTGAGAAATTAATTACATTTCAATGTCTGCTTTCGAGGGGTGAGTTCAACGAATCGACGCAACACCTTCTAA
>JBAPZR010000663.1:0-2631 GCA_049285335.1 Xanthobacteraceae bacterium
CGCTATGACTGCGTAAGCATCGGAGCCTTCCACGTTCCAGAACCCCATATCGTACGACAGGTTCTCGTACGAGACCCCAAGGTTCTCACGCCACTTTTCTACGTCAGCCAGCCAATTGGCCGGAGCATTCGGGTTCAACCAGCGATAAGGCGCGATGCCATCAATGATGATGGCGGTGTCCCCAAAAACGCCGAGGAAAAGTTCGGTATTCTGGGTGTTGAAACCGATGATGTGATTGTCGATAAGGGTCTGGATTTCTCTCGGGGGGTTGTCAGCCACGGTCATCCTCCAGTCGTGCGTATAACGCTCAAAGCCCTTTCGCTCTATTCCGATTGTCGCCGACTTCCCGTTCGATGCAAACTGAAATTTGTGCCTGAAAATCCTTGATTAGCGCGTATCTCCCAGACAGTTGGGAAGCGGTCATAAAGCGTCGGGCGTAAGACGTCACCGCTGAGGAGGCGCTCGCAATGCCGCTTCGCTTTTAGCGCCGTTTTACCGTCCAGATCGTGGTAGGGTCTATGTCTCGGCCAGAGGGGAAGCCCATGAGACGACGGCAGTTCATCAAGCTTATCGCCGGGGCTGCAGCCGCGTGGCCGCTTTCCGCGCGCGCACAGCAATCATCGAACAAAATTCCCGTCGTTGGTGTGCTCTGGCACGCAAGCAGTGCCGAGGAAGAAGATGTTTATCTGAGCGTTCTGGTAAAAGCCTTCAACGATCTTGGCTATGTCGAAGGGAAAAGCATTCATCTGGAACAACGCTTTCCCGCAGAAAACCCCGAACGGTTTCGGACGCTGGCGCAAGAGCTAGTCGATGAAAAACCCGACGCAATTATCGCCGTTACAACCTTGGGCCTTATAGAGGTCAAGCGGGCGACTAGTACTATCCCAATCGTATTTGTGCTTGGGCGCGACCCGGTCCGCGACGGATTTATCGAAAGTCTGGGCCATCCTGGCGGCAATGCAACCGGCACCTCGCTCATGACGAACGACTTGAGCGGGAAGCGATTGGAGATATTGAAGGAGGCCGTGCCGAACCTGTCGCAGGTCGCGCTTATGGTCGATCCGACCCTTCAATCCTCAAAAGAAAATACGATCAAAGTCCATCAAGCAGCCGCGCAAGCACTTGGGCTTTCACTTTTGCCTGTCGAAATCAGGGCTGCTGACGAAGTTGAACTGGTATTTGCGAAAATGGCGCGGGATGGGGTGAACGGCGTCGCATTTAGCCAGGGATCACTGCTGTTCAGTCTACGGGCACACACCGGCGCGGCACTTTTGTCGCACAAGCTACCGGCCATCAGCCATGTTGCCGAACAAGTCCCGTCTGGGCTGCTTTGCTCATACGGGCAAGATTTCCCCGATTTCTTCCGCCGCGCCGCAGCCTACACCGACAAAATACTGAAAGGCGCGAAGCCCGCCGATCTTCCCGTCGAGCAGCCAACGAAGTTCAAGCTGGTTCTGAATCTCAAGACGGCCAAGGCGCTCGGTATTACCTTTCCGCAGACGCTATTGGTCAGCGCCGACGAGGTTGTCGCATGAGGCGACGCGACTTCGCTTTCCTCGTCTGTTGGGCAACGATGGCACCGCGAAGGTTATTTGCGCAGGCCACCGGTAAGCAATTTCGCGTTGGCTCGTTGTTCCTTGGCGGCAAAGACGCGCTACAACCCGTGAAATATTTGGGACAATTTTTGTCTGGTATGCGAGAGCTTGGCTATGTCGAAGGCCGAGACTTCGAGATGCTTGAGCGTTTTGCTGAGTCCGATGCGGATCGCATGCCCCAGCTCGCTCTAGAGTTGGTCCAACTCAAACCGGACGTTATTCTTGCCGCGTCGAGTACTCAGGCGGTCGCCCTGAAAAAAGCGACCGACACAATTCCAATCGTCGTTGGTGCGGTCGTCGATCCAATTGAACAGGGCTTAATCAAAAGCTATGCGCGACCCGGTGAAAACGTAACAGGGATAATGCCCTACGTGGCCGGTCTGCCAACAAAGCAGCTTGAACTTGCGCGTGAACTTGTTCCCGGAGCGACGCGCATCGGATTGCTCGACGATGTGACTGACCTAAAAGCTATTCCGGAAGGCCGAGAGATCAAGGCTGCGGGAGAGAAATTGGAAATCAATATCATACCCGCTGAGGTACGCACTGCTGCGGATATCGGCCGAGCCTACGAAACGTTCTCGACAGGCCGCGCCGAGATTGTCGTCGTTGAACATAGTGCTATGCTGCTCAATGCCAGTTCAGTCATAGCTGAGGCGGCAGCGGCAAAGAAGCTGCCAACGCTGTATGGATATCATGAGCATGTCGAAGCCGGAGGACTTGTTAGCTACGGCGTCAATCTAGATTGGTGCTTCCATCGGGCGGCGTACTACGTTGACAGGATACTGAAAGGCACCAAACCGGCTGACTTGCCGGTCGAGTTTCCGACCACGCTGGAGTTGTGGATCAACCAAAAGACAGCGAAGGCGCTTGGCCTCAAAATCCCGCCTACGTTGCTCGTTAGAGCCGACAAGATCATCGAATAAAGTTACGACGTGGCGTTTCCATCCAGGCGGCTAAACCTGCGATCCCTAAGTAGCGGTCTTCGCCCATGCTTGAGTCCTACCCGACGCCGGTCCTGCATCAGCTCAGGCCGTGG
>JBAPZR010000664.1:0-6202 GCA_049285335.1 Xanthobacteraceae bacterium
GATCAATGATGTGCTCGACCTGTCCAAGATCGAGGCCGGCCAGCTTGTGCTCGAACTCTCCGATTATTCGGTTGTCGACATCGCTCAAACCGTGCGCAGCACGCTGGAGCCGCTCGCGGCCGACAAGAGATTGGCCTTCACCCTCGATTTGCGTCGCGAACTGCCTCGGGGGCACGGCGACGGCCGGCGCTTGACGCAGGTCCTGATCAATCTCGTCGGCAACGCGATCAAGTTTACCGACAGTGGTGAAGTGTCCATCAAGGTTGAAGCCGCCGACGGCTCTTTCAATATCTCAGTCTGCGATACCGGCCCCGGCATTTCAGCTGCCGATCAGGACAAGCTATTTCAGCAATTCCAGCAGGCCGACAACGCGATCACGCGCAAGAAAGGCGGTACCGGTCTCGGACTCGCAATATCGAAGCGCATCGTCGAAATGCACGGGGGTAAAATCTGGGTGGAGTCGCAGCCCGGTCAGGGCTCGACATTTACTTTCACGTTGCCGGTTCGCGTCGAGCGACAGGCGTAGACAATATGAGCACCTCCACTGACGAAGAGCGCCGTGTCGATGGCCGGAACTACGTTCCGGCCATGACAAGCCACCGGTCCGTTCCCAACGAGTAAATATTCGTTTGGCCCTTGATCGGATCGCGCTACGGCTGCGCGATATGCCAGGTCCCATTGAGAAAGCCGTCGCCGGTAATGTCACCAGGCTTCTTATCGTTTTTCCACGCATAGAGCGGCCGGCCCTTATAAGCCCACTGTTTGGCGCCGTCGTCACGCGCAATGATCGTGAAGTCGCCCATCGGTATTGTCGCCGCCGCCGCCATCAACGGCGGCCAATTGCCCGCGCGTGCGCCATTGCAGGCGGACTTGCCACCGGAATCCTTATCGAAAACATAGAGCGTCATTCCAGCGTCATTCGTGAGGACTTTGCCCTTGCTGGAGTCGCCCATTTTGGTCGGGGCCATTTGTGCGAACGCCACCGACACCACTGTTGTTGCGGCAGCGATGCCGACGATGATTGATTTGCGCATTTTTTCTCCAGGTTGATTGTCCGCCCGAGAGCGTGGACCAAGGCGAACCCCGTGAGACAGCCAAATATTCCATCGGCCGCATCGCGCGCGGGCGCGATACGTGCTACGCCTTCGGCTCATGCGACAATTTAGACCGCCCCGACTGTCGAGCGGCGTACTTGCCGTTTGCATCGCCTACGCGCTGGCGATCCAAGCTCTCATGGCAAGCGTTGGATTGGGCATGTCAGCGTTTGCTCTGCCTGGACGAACCGGCCCCGTCATTTGTAGTTGGGCGACGCCGCCGCAAGCCCCAACAGCGAACGGCGATCGCCAGAAACCCGCTCCCGCACCACAATGTCCGTTTTGTTTTATTGCCGCCCAAAGCGCCGGTCACATCGCGCTGGTTGGCAAAACCGCCGCACTTCCAGCCCATGCCGCGCCAGCGGTCGTCTCGATATTAGGTTCCGTCGGCGATGCGACATTTGTTCCTCAGTTGCGCCGCACGACGGGCGATCCGCGCGCTCCCCCAGCTCTCTCCATCTGACGCTCGAACGCGCTCCGTATTCCACGAAGCGGTCTCTTATTCATGCGCCTTTGGAGAACACTCATGCGCTCTTTTTTCAAGCTCGCCATGTTTGCTGCGTTGGTCGCGGCTACGCCGGCTGCCTTCGCTCAAGGCAACGAGACTTCGATCGCCATTGAGCAACCTTGGGCTCGCGCGACGCCGGCCGGCGCCTTGACCGGCGTCGTTTATTTGACACTCGAGAATAAAACGAGCACAGCCGACCGCCTCACAGGTGTGTCGTCGAACGTCGCGGCCCAGGTCCAAATTCACGAAATGGCGGTCGTCGACGGCGTCATGCAAATGCGGCAAGTGGCCGGCGGTCTGCCCATTCCGGCTGGCGGCTCCGTGATCCTCAAGCCCAGCAGCTATCATGTGATGCTGATTGGATTGAAGAGGCCGCTTGTCGCGGGCGAGACACTTCCGCTGACGCTCACATTCGCAAATGCCGGGAATATTTCCATCACAGTACCGGTCCAGGCAATGGGCGCGATGCACAGCAATACCAGTGACACGGGTCACATGGACGGGTCGAAGGACGATAAATCGCAAGGCGGCGTGGGAACGATGGAGACGAAGTGATGAGCTTACGCGATCGGATTCTCACTATCGCTGCCGGGCTTACCGGCTTCGCCGTAGCCGCCCTCTGTGTGTTCTATGCTGCGTCATTCAGTGGAGCGTGGCACCGGGCAAAGGAGACGCCGATTGGCGGGCCGTTCACGCTTGTCGACGACACTGGCGCGACGGTTACGGAGAAAACACTCGCCGGTAAGCCCTACGCGATGTATTTCGGCTACACCTTCTGTCCCGACGTCTGCCCAACAACACTGCTCGACTTGTCTCGATGGATCAAAAAACTTGGGCCGCAAGCCGAAAAGCTCAACTACGTGTTCGTCTCGATCGATCCGGAACGCGACACGCCGACACTGATGCACACATATTTGTCGTCTTTCGACAAGCACATTCGCGGCTTCACCGGCACGGCTGTACAAGTTGCCAAGATCGCCAATGAATATCGCGTCTATTACAAGAAGGTTCCGACCGACGACGGCAGCTATACGATGGATCATTCCGCCATCATCTATCTGATGAATTCGGAACAGAAGTTCGTTACCGTCATCCCCTATCAGGAGGATGATAATTCTGCATTCGTCAAGCTGGAAAGTCTTGTCGCGATCATGCCTACGTCCTGATAATCAGTAATTTGACCTATCAGTCAGTCTGACGTGAAAAAATTTGATTCAGAATGCAATCTAAGATGCAGCGATTCAGGTGACTTGGGTGAGCACACCAGTTCACACGCCGAGTGTGAACCGCCGAGGTGTCCTCACTCCGCAGCCAACCGCACTTCGGGCGCGGCGGCGCGGACTTCGCCGTCGACGTGACCTTCATATTTGACGAAATTGTTCTGGAACATGCCCACGAGCTTGCGCGCAGTCGCGTCGAAGCTTGCTTTATCCTTCCAGGTCTTCATCGGATAGAGCAGGTGCGGCTCGACGCCCGGCACCGATGTCGGCACCGCGAAGCCGAAATAGGGATCGGTGCGGTAGCTGGCGTTTTTGAGCGAGCCGTCGAGGGCGCGGGTGACAAGCGTGCGCGTTGCCTTGATCGGCATGCGCCGGCCGACGCCGTAGATGCCGCCGGTCCAGCCGGAATTCACCAGCCAGCAGTCGACATCGTGTTTCTTGATCATGTCGCGCATTAGATTGCCGTATTCCGCGGGCGGCCGCGGCAAGAACGGTGCGGCAAAGCAGGTTGAAAATTCCGGCACGACGCCAACCAGACCCTTTTCCGTGCCGGCGACCTTGGCCGTATAGCCGGACAGGAAGTGATACATCGCTTGCGCTGGCGTGAGCTTGGCGATTGGCGGCATCACGCCGAAAGCGTCGGCGGTGAGGAAGATGATGTTCTTCGGTTGGCCGGCGCGGCCGGTCGGCGAAGCGAGCGGCATGAACTCGATCGGATAGGCCGAACGCGTGTTCTCGGTCAGCTTGTCGCTGTCGAAGTCGCAGATCCTGGTTACCGGATCGAACACGACATTTTCCAACACCGCGCCGAAGCGGTTGGTTGCGGCATAGATTTCCGGCTCGGCTTCTTCCGAAAGCTTGATGCATTTGGCGTAGCAGCCGCCTTCGAAATTGAACACGCCGTGCTCGCTCCAGCCGTGCTCGTCGTCGCCGATCAGCGTGCGGTTTGGGTCCGCCGATAGCGTCGTCTTACCGGTGCCGGACAGCCCGAAGAACAGCGCGACGTCGCCGGCCTTGCCGACATTGGCCGAGCAATGCATCGGCATCACGCCTCGCGCTGGGAGATAGAAGTTCAGCGTCGTGAACACCGACTTCTTCATTTCGCCGGCGTAAGACGAGTTACCGATCAGCACGATCTTCTTGCTGAAGTCGACGGCGATCACCGTTTCGGTGCGCACGCCGTGGCGCTTGGGATCGGCACGAAACGACGGCAGATCGACGATGGTGAGATCGGGAACGAAGTCGGCGAGTTCGAAAACGTTGGGGCGGATCAGCAATTGACGAATGAACAATGAATGCCAGGCAAACTCGGTGAAGACCCGCGTTTTTATCCGGTAATTCGGGTCGGCGCCGCCGTAGAGATCCTGGGCGTAAAGTGTTTTACCGCGCGCATGCGCGATCATGTCGTCATAGAGCAGCTGAAAATTGGCCTGGCTGAGCTTGCGATTGCCGTCCCACCACACCGTATTCTCGGTCAGCGCATCGACGACGGTATGTTTGTCCTTGGGGCTGCGGCCGGTGTGCGCGCCGGTCTCGGCGCAGAACGCACCGCCTTGCACCAGCGAACCTTCGCCGTTCCTGATCGCATGCTCCACCAACAAGGTGTCGGGCAAATTCCAATGGACGCCGGCGAGATCGCGAAAACCGAATTTATCGGCGCCGTAAGCGCTGTTCCTTACGCCCGTCTCCTGCACCCTAGCCTCCGCTTTTGCCGCGCGCCTTTCGGCTCGTTTCTTGACTGTCTCTTCGATCAGTCTCTTGTCAGTCCCTTGTCAATTCATTGGCAGTTTTTGCAGTAATCCGAGCGGCCCCCAGTCGCATTAGCCCATACCACACGCAAGCGTGGGACCCTATACGGGCGACCCTATATCGGGCCGCCCGGCATCTGCCAAGATATGTGACACGGCATGTTACCCAAGGCTTCTGCGAAGATTGCAGCAAGGTCGCCGGCAACGCCAGCGTCCCAAAACCTGACCGTCAAAACCTAACCGTTTTGTCTCGAATGCGTTCCCATCGCTGCAGTGCAGCGAAATATGTCTCTACGGTCCGCGCGCCTGTGTCGCCAAGGCGACCACCATCTCACGCAATTTTTGAGCCGTCGTCACGCGCTCCCGAAATTGCAGCCGCAACGCCGCATCGCCGCAGGCAAGATCGAGGCCTTCCGGATCGAGCCCCGTCAAGCGCCAAGGTCCATCTTGCGCGCCGAGCAGTTTCGTCGCGTAGAGCCGCACCGCATCGGCGTGATCATCGTTCATATGCGTGACTGCACCGGCTTCCGCTTGCAGCAAATCCTCGGCGCCGGAAATGTCGGTCAACACGTCGGTCGCTTTGAGATCGGCGGCGCGCGCGAAGCCGCCATTGAGATGCGCCGAAACCACCGTCAATCGCCATAAGGAAAAATCACCGAAGCCGGCATAAAGCTCGGCCTTTGGATGCCGCGCAAGGAAACGCCGCCGCATGCGCGGTTCGTCGGGATGGTCACGCGCGATCCGGGCGAAACTCCCGATGACGGTCAAACGCGGATAAGCGAGCGGATCGCCCTTGCCGGTCACCGCCAACAGGACGGAGCCGCGGCCGTCGTTTTCGAGATTGGCGGTATGGGTGGCGAGCCGCGACACCAGAATCAGCGGCGATCCGTCGCTGTCGGTCGCGATGTTGACGAGCGACGCGAACGGATGGCCGGTATTGCGGTCGATGGTCGCGAGCGCACCGGCGCGGATGCTGCGCAGCAACGTTCGCGCAACGGATTTCGGATCGAAGTCCGGTGCCGGCGCATTCTCGGGCAGTCGATCCGGCATGGCGCCCGGCAAAGGGCGCTTTGTATCGGGCCGATTTTCCTCGGATTCGAGAGGATTGGGCTTCATGAGAGGCTCCATTGTTCCCAATTTTGTGGAGGGTTTTGGCCAAACGCGTGGAACCGGCTCCTGCAATTGCCCCGATTTTGCCTTGTCTCGTCACACTTCCGCCCCCACATGGGGATTCAAAGTCTCACGGGGCCGGGCTTGGATGGCTGCGGCCGATTCATGTAAGAAGGCCGCCATGCCGACAATCGCTCTCGTCGACGACGACCGCAATATCCTCACGTCCGTATCGATCGCTCTCGAGGCCGAAGGATATCGCATCACCACCTACACCGATGGCGCTTCCGCGCTGGATGGTTTCAAAACCGCGCCGCCCGATCTCGCCATTCTCGATATCAAGATGCCGCGCATGGACGGTATGGAGACGTTGCGCCGGCTGCGCCACAAATCGGATCTGCCGGTGATCTTTCTGACGTCGAAGGACGAGGAGATCGACGAACTGTTCGGGCTCAAAATGGGTGCGGACGATTTCATCCGCAAACCATTTTCGCAGCGGCTTCTGACCGAGCGCGTCAAAGT
>JBAPZR010000665.1:0-1874 GCA_049285335.1 Xanthobacteraceae bacterium
GCCAGCTGCAAAAACCACTTGCCGACGGGGCGGGCCATACGTTTCCACCTGCGGCGGAGCGGTGCGCTTTGACGTGCGTGGCGTCGATCATCTGCGTATCCGCGGATCGCCCATACCCGGCCAGCTCTCGGAACAGGCTCTCCCACAACCCGCGGCGCGCCCAGCGCACGAAGCGGTTATAAATGGTCGTCGGCGGGCCATACTCGGGCGGGCAATCACACCACCGGCATCCGCTCTTAAGAACATGCACGATCCCGCTGACCACCCGCCGATCATCGACCCGCTCGACGCCGCGCACATCGGTCGGCAAATGCGGCTTGATCCGCGCCCATTGCTCGTCGCTCAGCCAAAACAAATTCTTGCGCATGATCCCGATCCCCCAAAAAACGAATCAGCATCGTATGGAATCAGGATTGTCTTACTTCAGCACCTCAATTAATGAGTTTTGACCCTAATTTGTATCGGTTTGGCCATTGTTTTAGTCGCCATGACAGAAACGACTAGGAAGCCCCAACGGACGACCAAAGAAGTGATAACACGCGGTGGCTTAGGGATGCGCTCGACAAGGCACTAAGCGAAGACAAGGCCAAGCCATCGCCAGTGCAGCAATTCGCGTTTAACGGGAACACGGCAAACCAGATAGAGACAAAGCCGCTTAATGCTCCGCCAGGCTTTTCGAGAAGAAAATGCACGATGAATTTCATTGGCTGTCGGGGGTTTACGCGGACAATTCACTTTTTTATGTCGCCTATTATTTTCTCGCTTCCTGATAGCGCGGTTTCCTCCTCTAACTTTTTGAGAACGGCGAGCAAGCGAGGTGGCAATTCTTCGCTAATGCACGAACGATAATAGTCTCTCAGTTGTTGGCCGATAAGCCCTTTGACACGTCCGTCCAATCGTTGTTCCGTCTGCCGCTTCTCTGACATAGAACAGGCTATGGGGTTAGGTCATTGCACATTTGCCTAATTAAGAACGTCAAGACTCGTTCCCGAATCAAAATCAACAATTGTTCCGAAACTGGAACTTCGGTATGCATGGGGCCGGGAATGGTGTGCATGGGATCGGGAATAATGTATATTTCACTTATCAACGACAGGGCTATCTCCAAGCGTCGTTGACTGAGAAACCGATTGCGCTCTCGCTTACAACGATTTTGGGGGCAAACATTCCGATCCGACCATTTCTCGCGCGCCAAGCCTTTGAGCCGGAAATCATTCGGCAAATGTCCATCGCATTGGAAACCGTGTGCGAAAAATTGGAACTAAACTTGACCGACGACTCCGCTACACGACTCGTCGCGTCGAGGATCATTGAACTGGCGCAACGCGGTGTGCGCGACGCCGATACCCTGCGCGCAATGGTGCTAAAAGAATTTGGGCCACCTGAACCTGAGTGAGCAGGCGCGCTGAGGGCTGCCCGATGCCGATTAGGTTTTTCAGACACTTGCTCACCGGCCCATTTCGCATGAACCTATCAAGTAGAGGCGTCAGCAATAGCTTTGGCGGTCGCGGTTTGTGGCTGACTGTAGGCCCTCATCGTAGCCGCACAAGCGTCGGACCACCCGGCACTGGCCTCTACTGGTACCAGCAACGCCGCTTCCCGCCTCCGGCTAACGATGACGAACCGTTCCTGCCACGGCCGCATCGTTCCGATTGGCTTGCCATCATCGGCATTGCCGCCGTCATCCTGACTACGCTGGCATTGATCTGGCGCTGAGGGTAGCGAGCCTATGCCGATCAGATTTTGGCTGGTTATCCTGGTCATCGTTGTTGGCATTGCTTGGTTAGCATGATGCACTGCGCTCAACCCGCGATCTGTTGAATATCCTGCACCAGATCGCCGAGAAGGGCGCGAAGTTCAAGTCGCTGCACGAT
>JBAPZR010000666.1:0-1855 GCA_049285335.1 Xanthobacteraceae bacterium
GGTTGTCGGTGTGCTGGCTTTGATTTCGTCAACCCCGTGCATCCGGCGGTCTTCTTTTCCCGCAAGCCAATAGATGTAAGCGAAGAGCCCGAGCATTGCGCTTAGTGTCAAAACGACGTCAAGCAGCGGCGGAATTTCGAACGCTATCCCCATTGTATCCCCCCACCGCCAGACCAAACCCGCCGCCCGCGCGCGCATCCTCATGTGGAGTGGCCCTTGCTCGGCGGAGGCAAATCGTCCTTGAGCCGCCATGGGTCACCGTGCTGTTGAAGCTGGTGAACGACGTCGTCAGCAACGCGAAACCTCTCTGCCTCGTCGAGTTCATGCCGCAAGCCGCGAACCAGCTTGCGCGCTCCTCTCAACGCGAAGGCCAGAGCAAACCGAAGCATGCCCACGCGTCCGCATGGGATTGCATTGGAGAACGAAACAGGAACATTGTCAAATGCAATACGCTAAGTAGCTCTTGGGAAATGTTTATTGACACTGTCCCATAAAAGGCTGTTATAGGGATAGTAGACCGGCTCAGTGGGGGTTTAACGTGGCAAAATCGCATCTCAGACTGGTGCGACCACGCACCATAAATGGGACAGTTCCACCAAGGCGGCGAAAGAACGCCGAACTGCGCACCCGTGAATACCTGACCGAGACCGAGATCGACCGGCTGATCAAGGCTGCTAGGGCTAACCGCTACGGCCTTCGCGACGCCACCATGATCCTTATGGCGTTTCGGCACGGGTTGCGCGCCGCCGAGCTTGTCGACCTGCGCTGGGAACAGGTCGAACTAGGCCGCAATGCCGTGCTGCACGTTCGCCGGGTCAAGCAAGGGGTGCCGAGTGTGCATCCATTGCAGGGCGACGAAATGCGGGCTTTGCGCGAGCTAAAGCGATCCGTGAATTCGCCGTTTGTCTTCACCTCCGAGCGCGGCGCGCCGTTTACCACGGCTGGCTTCGGCAAGATGATTGCGCGGGCCGGGAAAGCGGCCAAGCTCACAGGCGTTCACCCGCACATGCTTCGCCATGCCTGTGGTTACGCCCTAGCGAACAGAGGGCACGACACAAGGGCGCTGCAGGCTTATCTCGGGCACAAAAACATCCAGCACACCGTACGCTACACCGAGCTGTCGCCGACGCGGTTCAAGGATTTTTGGCGAGACTAAGCGCGGCCGCCGCCCACGACCGGATGAAAGCCAAGTGGCAGGGCAAAGGCCGCTAATGCTACCCGAGAGGGCTGAGCACAAGGGCTATGCGCACTGCATAGCGATCGGGCTCAACATGGCCCGGCTCAGCTCGATTGACGCACCTCCGTCTCCTCGGCCTCAGTAATAGTAATTGCGTCCAGAGCGGGTTGCCCAACCACCTCGACGGCGACGGTTTCGACTGCTGGAGCGATGGACGCCTTCTTCGCTCGGCTGGGTTTAGGCTTAGCTTTGGCTTGCTCAACCACCTCGACGGCGACGGTTTCGACTGCTGGAGCGACGGACGCCTTCTTCGCTCGGCTGCGTTTGGGCTTAGCCTTGGCAACCGTTCGCTTCGCCGCCGCCTTTCCTCGGGCAGCCTTGGACAGCTTCTTGGCCTTGGGGCGCGCTGTCCTTCCTTTTCTCTTTTGGATTTTTGATGATTGCTTTTTGCGTTTAGCCATGGTCGGACCCCCGTTTGTTGGCGCTACGCAAACGCATTGATGCCAGACCAAAAGACAACTGGCTAACCATCCTGCGAGTTTTCAACAGATCTCAGATTAGTCTTTCGTAATCCCCGTTGCACCTGGCCCTGACCGTTGCCACCTGAGGCCCAGAAGAATTCCTTCCCCAACAGATCGACAAGGCCGAATGGGCAATGAGCGACGACGAAATCTACTT
>JBAPZR010000667.1:0-2616 GCA_049285335.1 Xanthobacteraceae bacterium
AATCGAAAGTGAGATGGCTTATTTGCAGAGCGCGGTCAGCAAGACCGCTTCAAGCGCGGAGGAGGAAGCCTGGAGCTGGCTGGTTGAGGCCATCAAGACGTTTTATGCCGGCTGAAAAGCCGGAAAAAATTCACCTCGGACGAGAAGAACGTCCGCCAGCACCAGGCAACCATAACCAATGATGGATTAGAATTCCGGAGGAAGATAACCGTTGATCTCAAGGCCGATGCAGATTTCAACGAGAACGGGCGTTGTCCAGGACATCCTTTTTCTCCCATTTTACGTAGGCAGATAAGCAGATTACGCTACTTACCCCTAGGGCGACCAAGCATAGGTCCTGAGGGTGTTCCCTGCAAGTCCAAACGATGGATCGGGCCTACCCCGACCCGCCTCGAAAGCTTCCAGCGGCGGGGTGGGCGGAGGGTCCTTGGCCGCGCAGCGATTGAATATGCCCCAAATGCCTGAAAAAATACCGTTCGGCTCGCTGCTGCCGGAACGCCTCAAATTGCCTCGTGTCGCCTCAAAGTGTCTCCCGATGCCTCAAATAGCCGCCGATACCTCAAATTAGCGTGAAGGGGGAAGACCATCAGCACGCAGTCCGCTTCGGCCACTGGATCTCTCGGTCTGGCGCTCCCAGCGTGGATCGCGCTCCGCGGCCTTTGGCATGGGCGCTCAATCCGGGCACAACTTCTGCTCGTCTTTGTTGCGATCGATTTGATAGCGGTGCTGCTTGCCGGCACGATCGCGATTTGGCGGGCGCGCGCGCAAACGCAAATCGAGATGGCCGCATCGGTGCGGCTTGCCGAGCTCCTGGTCGGCGATGCTGTCGCTTTCGTTCATCAGCAGGTCACTGCCGAACAGTTTTTGCGGGCGCTTCCCAAGCAGCTTCGTTCGATGAGACACGTTCGCATTGAGGTGAGAGATGCAACAGGCGCCGTGATTTCGCCGCCCTCACCGAGGCCGGGCATGGCGGAGGAGCACCCACCGGCGCCGGCATGGTTCAAGGCCCTCGTCGCCCCTGCTGTCGCGGCGCGCCACGTCCCCGTCACCGTCGACGACCGGACCGTTGGGCAAGTTGAAATCATCGGCGAGCCGGACGACGAGATTGCCGAGGTATGGGACAATTTGATCGCGATTGGGTCCGTGGCCGCGGTGCTTAATCTGGGAATGATCGGAATTTTGTACGTTCTGTTCGGCCGCGTGCTTGATCCACTGACCGTATTCGCGACCGGCCTGTCGGATCTCGAGCACAAAAGCTACAGCATCCGGCTGCCGCAACCGCGGCCCCGCGAGTTGGCCACCATTGCCGCGCAGTTCAATGCACTGGCATCCGCGCTTGAGACCGCGCGGTCGGAAAATCTCCAGCTCAATCGTCGGTTGATCACGGCGCAGGACGATGAGCGGCGGCGCACCGCGCTCGAGCTGCACGATGAGGTGGGACCCTGCCTGTTCGGCTTAAGGCTCTACGCATCCTCAATCGCTTCGGCTGCAGCAGAGCTTCCCGAGAAGCTCGCACAGGAGATCTCCGAACGCGCGTCCGAGATCGTCACGACGGTTGAGCACTTGCAGGCCATCAACCGAACAATGCTTGACCGACTGCGCCCAATGGCGCTGGGCCACGTGCCGCTTAAGGAGATGTTGGGTCAGCTCACGCGCGACCGAGCGAGACAGTCTCCGCAGATCTCATTCGACTTTAAGGCAGAAAATCTTGCTCGCAGCTATGGCGACTCAGTCGATCTTACGGTTTATCGCTGCGTTCAAGAGGGCCTGACGAACGCCATCCGCCATGCACAGCCAAAGCACGTCAACGTCCGCCTTCGCCACGATGGTGCGACGGCATTGCTCGAGCTCATGGTACAGGACGATGGCTGTGGCATGAGTCAGGCTCCCGTCCCCATCGGACTAGGTATCCGCGGCATGCAGGAACGTGTGGAAGGGTTGGGCGGACAGTATCATATCGACAGCGAACCCGGCCGCGGCACCTGCGTGCACATCACCATTCCATTGGGCGAACCGGAAAAGACAAACGAACCGGACCCCGCCGAGATGATCGGTTCAAGCGTATGACGACAGTCCTTATCGTCGATGATCACCCTATCGTGCTGCAGGGCTGCCGGCGCATGTTGCAAGATGTCGGCGTCAGCGAAATCATCGAAGCGCGTGACACCGCCGCCGGCTATCGGCTGTTCAGTGAACACCGCCCCGACGTCGCGATCGTTGATCTCGGGCTGCAGGATAATGGGCTCAGCGGCCTCGAGCTGATCCGTCGCATCCGGGGCGACGATTTGAATGTGCGCATTCTCGTCTTCAGCATGCACAGCGATCCGGTCATTGTCGCCCGGGCCTTGCAAGCCGGCGCCACCGGCTATGTCGTCAAAGACACTTCGCCCGAGGCGATCACGGAGGCATTTCAAGAAGTGCGCGCCGGCAGGCGCTATTTGAGTGACGAACTCGCGATGCAAGTGGCCTTCGCCAACACGCCCGGAGCGCAGAGCCCGCTCGCCGAGCTAACGCCGCGGGAACTGCAAACGCTTTCGCTGTTGGCTGAGGGCAAGCCATATACCCGCATCGCCGAAGAGCTCAATGTGAGCTACAAGACCGTCGTCAATCTCAGCT
>JBAPZR010000668.1:0-3458 GCA_049285335.1 Xanthobacteraceae bacterium
GTTTCAAACTAGGAGTGCAGTTTCAAACTAGGAGTACTGAACGGTCTATAATCCAGGAGGCCAGTTGGGCAAAAGCGCACGGGGCGGCGGACAACGCGGACCTTTTTTAGGGAAAGGCGCAAAGAGCGGAAAATCCAGAACACGGGCCGAAAACCGAAAGCAAGACAACACCAAGAATCAAAAGCGATAACGCAACAACCGCCGATGTATCGGCAGTGTGCTCCGTCGGTTTTCGTGCACCGTCCGACCAATAGAATCTTTCCACCGAGCAAGTACCAGCTCAAGGTAAGTCCACTATGTCCGGATCACGCCGCGCGACACCGAAACCTCTGCTGGTTCCGAATAGCGCATGCCCACCTCACCAACGCGGCTAATTTGGTCTGGAGCGATTTCGGCATCGACGCTGACCAATATTGCCGTCGGTGCGATAGTCGTATGCGCCCTGTATTTCGGCCGACAGATTCTAGTACCGGTGGCGCTGGCAATTCTCCTAAGCTTTGTGCTTTCCCCGCCGGTGAGGCTGCTGGAGGGAAAATACTTTCCACGTAGTGCTGCAGTCGGCGTAGTCGCTCTGTTGGCGTTTGCCGTGATTTTTGGATTGGGAACGATTCTGGCCGCCCAAGTTCATGATCTCGCGAAGGAACTCCCGCAGTATCAAGCGACGCTTGAGAAAAAAATCGAGACGTTACGGGGCGCGACTACAGGCGCCGGCACGCTGGAGCGGGCGTCCCGTGTATTGCAGGATTTAAAAGAGCAAATCGAGGCGCCAAGGGAGGCGCCAAGGGATATGACTCCAGTTACGCCTCCCGGCACCACCTCGTACCCCATCCCGGTTGAAATCAAACAGCCCAACCCCGGCGCGCTGCAAACACTCGCAGCGCTTATCAGTCCACTGATTGACCCCCTCGCTACAACCGGCATTGTCGTCATTTTCGTCATATTCCTTCTCCTCCAGCAGAAGGATTTGCGAAATCGTCTGATCCGACTCATGGGCGCTCAAGATCTCCAGCGGACCACGGCAGCTCTCGACGACGCCGGCGCGCGGCTCAGCCGTCTATTCCTTGCGCAGCTGGCGCTCAATGCCATTTTTGGGCTCGTAATTGGCATCGGTCTCTGGGTTATCGGCGTACCCAGCGCTCCGCTGTGGGGTATGATGGCGATGATATTGCGGTTCGTGCCCTATATCGGCGCCGTGATCGCGGCGATATTTCCGCTTATTCTGGCGGCGTCGGTCGGTCCTGGATGGACGATGGTTCTGTGGACTGGAGCTCTCTTCCTGGTCGTCGAACCGATCACCGGGCAAGTCATCGAGCCTTTGGTGTATGGCCGAAACTCGGGCCTGTCCCCGGTTGCCGTCATTGCTTGCGTGAGTTTCTGGACCTGGCTATGGGGTCCGATCGGCTTAATCCTGGCGACGCCGTTGACAATTTGTCTGGCAGTGCTGGGACGCCATATTGATCGCCTAAATTTTCTCGAAGTTTTGTTTGGCGACGAGCCACCGCTGACCCCGTCCGAACTTATTTACCAACGAATGCTGGCGCGCGACCCGGTAGAGATAGCCGAACAAGCAAATTCCTTCTTAAAGCAACGGCCTGTTGCGGCGTATTTCGACGAGGTCGTGCTTCCTGGGCTGAGGCTGGCAACGGCAGATGCCGCCAAGGACCGGCTCGATGGGGAACGTCTGACGCGAATTCGCGATGCGGTCGCGGAAATCATCGATGATATCACCGGTCATGAAGATCAGGCTGAAATCGTCCACGTGAAGAGTGTCGACAAGACTGAGGAATTACCTCTCTCCCACCTGCAAAATGTCGAAAACTCCTTGACTGGGCCGCCATTGGGAGCGGCAAAATCGATCTTATGCCTTCCGGGGCAGGGTCTATTGGATGAAGCTGTCGGCATGATGATTGCCCACCTTCTTGAACGTCGCGGGATTAACGCGCGATTTGAGTTAGCGGGCGCGCTGTCGATGTCGCGTTTTGCGAGCTGGAATATGGAGGGTGTCGAACTGGTGTGCCTCTGTTATGTCGAAAATGTTTCTGCGGCGCGGATTCGTTACGCAGTTGGACGTATTCGCCGCAAAAGTCTGGATGTCAGAATCATCGTTGCTTTGCTTGGGGATGTTTTCGAAGGTAATGATCAGGAACTCCCTGGCGGTGTGAGCGCCGCGCACCACACGACAGCGGAAGCCATCGCTAAGATTCTAGCCATCGCGATCGATCAACCGCCCTTAGCTCAGTTGGGACTGGCTTCGCTCAGTGCGTAACGACAAAAAAGCAAGTGGCGCTTTGCGGCCGTCACGCGAGCGCGAGAAGGGGATCTTAAAGACGATCGCGCAGGGGTGCCGACCGCGAGCCGCAGCTGGCAGACTTGCTCAAAACTCGGGCGGCATATACCCGTTGATCTCGAGGCCAATGCACACTTCGACGAGTGTCGGAGTTGTCCATGACATGGCGTGCTTCCTTTCGTGATACTGGGACTCGGTCAGTTTGATATAGTACTCAAATTGGCCGTCGCGCCTAGTAGGGGACAGAAATTTACCTGAGAAGCTTTGGGCAAATTGACCGTCCCGCCGGGCTGTTTATTCTAAAAAATGGAAAACCTGGCGCACCAGAACGGCAAAGGGAACTTCGGTTTTGTCGCGAAGGGTTCCGGCTCGGCTTGGCTCTCTCGGGGTCGATCCGAATGACGCGGATGGTAATCCGATTATCCACGTCTATATGGACGAGATGACGCCGCTAATGTTGCGGTGGACAGGAAGTTGGTCATGCATCGAAGTACAGCGCCAGCAAATAAAGTAGCGCCTAACAGCCAACGCGATCACGGCGAAGCCCGCCTAGGAATGCACGCATTTGCCCTCTGCGAGGAAGACATTTTCTCACAAAATTTGCAAAGCCGATGAACACGCGGTTTTCTTGGATCGCGCCGGATGGCCTTACAGTCGCGAAATGGTGACGTGCCCGACGCCACCTAAACCAATAGCTCGCGCGGCTGCCGGCGATAGATCAATGTCCCTACCCCGGACAAAGGGGCCGCGATCGTTAATGCGAACTGTCACGCATCTACTGTGAGCGCGAACCCGCGTTCCAAACGGCAATCGGCGATGAGCCGCTGTCATTGCAGAGCAATTTACTCGCTCTCCGCTGGCTGTACGACTTCCGCAATAACCACCGCGTCCACCATAAACGCTTGCCATCTCCGCGTGCGCAGTACCCGCGAACCCGCTTAGCATCAGCGTCATGCCAATAAAAATTCGCTTCAAACAGCCAGAAATTTTCATGCGAGTTCTCCTTCGCGGCAACGGCCACAACCAATTTGCCCAACAAAAAACATGGTGGAAATTCGGCGAAGACCAGTGCGGTCCTCTGCTTAACGCAAAGCCGAAACTAACGTTCCGATCACGTTGATCAAAGTTCCTACCAATGTGCAACTTCTCTGAATTCGCGACAGATCGTAGC